>JARRQO010000071.1:0-9889 GCA_037381685.1 Deltaproteobacteria bacterium
TCTCATACCAAGTCGCAGTCGGAAAACCTAGAATCGTAGAGGCACAGCTGCGTGGGCGCCCTCGGTCAAGGGCGGACATTTAGGTCCGCCATTACAAGAAAATTGCCGTTTGACTGCAATGTGGTCTCAGTCCAGCCCTCAGCTTTGCCTTGCCCAATGCCTACCTTATCTCGTTGAGCCTCCCCCGGTTAGCACCCGAAAGATAGCTTATATTCAACGCCAAAAATTTATTCTTCACCTCCACCCTCACCCTCTCCCCCCGGAGGAGGGAGAGGGAATTAGAGGAAAAACTTTTGGCAAACGCTATAACCATCCAAACCGGCAGGTACGGACCCGCACGCCCGTTGGGGTGACAGGAAAATCCCGTGAGGGCATACCTATGTCAGTTGAGGTACTGGCTTGGGGGAGGAGGGGATTAAGCCTCTGGGGGTGAAGCGGGTTCTTGCAGGGGGGCAATCTTCTCATAACACTCCTCAGCGCTGAGGCGCCCGGCAAAAAACTCCTTCAACGCGCCCAGGAAGGGGTGGGAGGCAAAGATTTCCTGCAGGCCCACCCGGTCGCCCAAGTCGGGGAAGGGCAGGGGAACCTTGAAGTGTTCCGCCATCTCTCGAAATACCTGCAGTTGTTGAAACTCGGCCTGGCGCATCTGGGCCTCGACCTGAAAGAGCAGCTTGCGCAGCTTGACCAGGTAATCTTCCCGTTCCCGATATTCCCGGCTCTTGTGCTTGAGAAAGCTTACTTGCTGCTGCCGGGCCAAGGTGTCGTAAGGGATAATTTTACTCACAGCTAGGGGTTCTCCTGAAGAAAATGTACCATCTCGCCTTGCGAATTTGCACAAAAAAAGATAATTATTTTAGGTTATGAATGAGAAAGTAAGCCTGGATTTCGACAAAATGGGGGGCCTGCTGCCAGCCATCGTCCAGGACGCGGCCACCGGCGAGGTCCTGATGCTGGCCTTCATGGACCGGCAGGCCTGGGAGCGCACCCTGGCCACCGGCGAGGCCCATTATTACAGCCGTACCCGCAATAAAATCTGGCACAAAGGCGATACCTCCGGAAACGTGCAGCGGGTTCAGGAGATTTACCTGGATTGCGACCAGGACACGGTGCTGCTGAAGGTGGAGCAGGTGGTGTTGGGCATACCCAAGGGCAGCCTGGAGAAGGCGACCATCGAACTCTTCCGGCGGTCCGGTTGGCATATAAAGGTCAATGGCCGGAGTTATTTTCCCGATATCGATGACCCGGGGATCACCTGCTCCATGTGCCGGGCCCAGGAGATGAGCCGCTACGTGGAAAACGGCACCCTGGACTGCGGCATCACCGGCCTGGATTGGACCAGGGAAAATAATTCCCAGGTCACGGTGGTAGCGGACCTGATATACTCCAAGACCAGCCTCACCCCGGTGCGCTGGGTGCTGGCGGTGCCCGCCGACTCGGAAATTCGCTCCCTCAAGGACCTTGGGGGCAAAAAGATTGCCACCGAACTGGTGAACTTCACCCGGCGCTATTTCGAGGAGCGCCAGATACCGGTGAAGGTGGAATTCTCCTGGGGGGCCACCGAAGCCAAAGTGGCCGCGGGGCTGGCCGACGCCATCGTCGAGGTCACGGAAACCGGCAGCACCATCAGGGCCCATGGCCTCAAGATCATCCACGAACTTTTTCAGAGCAACACCCAGTTTATCGCCAATACCCAGGTGTGGGAAAGCGATGCCGCCAAACGGGAGAAAATGGAGAACCTCACCCTGCTGCTCCTGGGGGCCCTCAGGGCTGAACGCATGGTGGGCCTGAAAATGAACATCCCGGAGAAGCAGCTGAAAAACATTATCACTCTACTTCCCAGCCTGTTGGCCCCCACTATCGCCAGCCTGTATGAAACCGACTGGTATTCAGTGGAGGTGGTGGTGAACCAGGGCGAAGTGCGGACCCTCATGCCCCAACTCATCCGGGCCGGGGCCCAGGGGATCGTGGAGTATCCTTTACATAAAGTGATTTAAGCACCTTGCGGTGGCAAAAAATGCTAAGGCACGGGCTGCGAGGCCTGTGCTTTTTTTATGGGGTCCTGCCGAGCTCTCCCCCATGATGAGGTTCGAGATGCGGTGGCACCATAAAATCAAGGCCTCCGAAGGGGCCCTGCCCTACGAACAGTCATCGGGACTGTAGGGGCGGGTTTTCCCGCCCCTTAGGAACAATTTATTCCTTCTCCGCCGCCTTTCTCTGCATATAAGTGATAAAATCCGGGTCCACCCCGTAGCCAAACCGCTTGGCCTTTTCCAGCTCTGGGACCGCCTGTTTATACTTCTTTTGGGCCTGGTAGATCATGGCCCGCTGGTAGTAAGCCCGGCCGAAGCTGGGGTTCAGCTTGATGGCTTCATTGAACAATTGCAGGGCCTTGGCGTTGTTTCCCTGGGCATAATAAACGACGCCCTTATAAGTGATCAAAGCCGGGTCCTTGGGTTTCAGTTTCAAGGCCTGGTCGAAAGCCTGAAGGGCCTGGGTGTAACGACCCGCCTGGCTATCCTTGATGCCCTGGTCGATGTAGCTCTGGACATTCTGGGCCCAGCTTAAGCCCGGCAACAGAAGTAGGACGAGTAAGGTTAAAGACAAATATGACAGTCGCTTCATGGCTCCGATCCTCCTATAAGGGGTTTAGGGTCATTATACAATGATTAAAGCTCTGCTCACACGGAACAGAGGCGGCATTCTTCGGCAAATTCCTGGGACAGGGTCAGGGCCTGGTCCCTGGAAGGCAGGCTGAGAACCTGACCGGGTTTAGAGCCGTAACGATAGACGGTGATGCCTTTCAGTCCCAACTGATGCGCCAGCCGGAAGGCCGCGGCCACGTCTGCTTTGGTGGCCTCCGGGGCCAGATTGATGGTCTTGGAGACCGCGTTTTCCACGTGGCGCTGAAACGCGGCCTGCATCTTTACCTGATACTCCACGCTCACTTCAAAGGTGGTGGGGAAGAGGCGACGGAGGTCCTCCGGCAGCGCTTCCAGGGGCCGCACCCGCCCGGTGGCCAAGACCCGCGGCGCCCATTCGTCTCCCGACAGCCCTGCCTGGCGTAGTTTTTCCAGGAAGAGGGGGTGAACTTCCTCAAACTCTTCGCCTTCCAGGGCACGGCGGCGATAGGCCACGGCAAACAGGGGCTCGATGCCGCTGGAAGCTCCGGCAATGATGCTGATGGTGCCGGTGGGAGCCACAGTGGTGACCGTGGCGTGGCGCCGAGGCGGATCGCCCTGGTGATGCCACCGGCTCCGGGGAAAATTGGGGAAAGCCCTTCGCTTTCGGGCCAGAACCTGGGATTGGGCCACGGCCCGGTCCTGAATCCGGGCCATTATTTTTTCGCCCAAATCCAGGGCCTCGGGGGAATCATAGGACATCCCCAGCCTGATGAACATGTCCGCCAGTCCCATGACTCCCAGGCCGATCTTGCGGTTGGCGTGGACGATGGCCGTGATCTGGGGCAGGGGATAAGAGCTGGCCTCGATGACGTCGTCCAGGAAGGTCACGCCCAGGGCCACCAGCCGGTCCAATTCCTCCCAAGCCAATTCCCCGTTCTTTACCAGGGTGCCCAGGTTGATGGAGCCCAGATTGCAGGCTTCATGAGCCAACAGGGGCTGTTCGCCGCAGGGATTGGTGGCCTCGAGAGGGCCCACCTCCGGGGTGGGATTGGCCCGCTCGATGGCCTCCATAAAAACCAGGCCCGGATCGCCGGTGGTTAAGGCGGCGTCGCAGATGAGGTCGAAAACCTCCCGGGCCTTGAGCCGCCGCACTTCCCGGCCGGTGCGGGGATTGATCAGGGGATAGGAGTCATCGGCCTCGAGCCGTTGCATGAACTCGTCGGTAACGGCCACGGACAGGTTGAAATTGGTGAGCATCCCTTGATCACTTTTGGCGGTGATGAACTCCAAAATATCCGGGTGGTCCACCCGGAGGATGCCCATGTTGGCGCCCCGGCGGCGCCCGCCTTGCTTGACCACCTCCGTGGTGGTGTCAAAGATGCGCATGAAGCCCACCGGGCCGGAAGCCACCCGGCCGGTGCTGCGCACCTGGTCCCCCCTGGGGCGCAGGTGGCTGAAATTAAAGCCGGTGCCGCCCCCGGTCTGATGAATCAGGGCCATGTCCCGCACCCCCTCCAGGATGCTGCGCATATCGTCCGCAATCGGGATAACGAAGCAGGCGGCCAACTGGCCCCGGGGCAGGCCGGCATTCATCAGGGTGGGGGTATTGGGGAGAAATTGCCGGGCCGCCATGGCGGCGTAAAAGGCCTCGGCCTGGCGGGCCGCGTGTTCACGGCCGCCATAACGTTCTTCGGGCGCGGCAATGGTTTGAGCCACCCGGCGGAATAAGCCTTCGGGGGTCTCCACCACCCGGCCGTCGGGGTCCCGGCGCAGGTAGCGTTCCTGAAGGACTCGGAGCGCGATGGGGCGAAAGAGGGGCACCATTTCGGGCATTAATCAGATAACCTGTCTGTCTTGAAAAGATCGACGTTCAAGGTTCAAGGTTCGACTAACTTAGCGCTCCATCTCCAGCGGCGAGCGGGGAGGACCGGTTGCCGGACGTTTCATAGCTTATGGGTGGGCCCAGGGTCCATGAGAAACTGTTTCGAAGAGTTTTGCCTCGTACAGGCTGGAATGTCTGTGCTCCCTCCTATCAGGTGAAAAAGGGCAATTCAGGTTCTGATGACCTCATACAGTCCGGGATAATGGGGGCGTATCTCCGTATAGGGTCCGATTAACCGTTGAAACTCTTCACTGGTGACGGCCGCTTGAAAGTCTGCCGCTGATTCCCATTCGGCAATGTTGATGAAGTGAAACCTGGCCTCTGGAGATAGGGCTTTATGTAAGCGGGTGGAAATGAAACCGGGTTGCCGTTTCATATAGGCGGCAGCCTGTTCCCAGAATACCAGACATTCATCTTCCCGGCCTTGGGGCACTTCGAAGGAATTGATCAATATTACCGGTTGCATCGGTTACTTGCCTCAATTTGCAGAGTGATCTTGGTCAACCTCGGAAAAGCAAAATGAAACACGCCTTTGCTGCTGACGTAATGCTCCAAAAAATCTTATAAAATTCCCCATTTCTTGGCCCGCTTTTCATAGGGGGAGGGAAAACTGGGTGAAAAGTTTTGATAAAAAGTTATGGGGTAGCGGGCCCCGATCTTTTTGCCCGCGTCTTGCAGGCCCGCCAGCAGCCCCTCCAGTAACTGGCCGGGGAAGGCCACCACCATTTCGTCGTCCTGAGTCATGGAAAAGATGCGGTCGCCCATACCGGGGATGACTACCCGGAACTCGCCGGTGCGGTAGGGGGCGATGAGGTAGGAGCTGCATTCCACCCTGCCGCCAAATTCACCGGTAACCCGCCGACCCAGGCTGAAGGTGGCCGCTTGGATCAGGCGCATGAGCTGGGCCGGGTTGCCGTAGACCACCACAACGTCCGGGTCCAGGGTGAGGCGCTCCAGGGGGCAGAGGTAAAGGGCTCCCACTTCGTGGGGCTGGAACCGGGGCAGGGATTCCACCTCCTTGAAGGCCGGGCCCAGCTCCCGATGAAATCCTACCTCGCAAAAGAGTTCCCCCAGTTCCATGATGGGGTCCGTGGCCGGGGTAAAACCGAAGACCAGCATACCGGGCACGCAGATGAGATCCTCCTGGGTCAGTCCCACGGGCCAGCCGTACACCCGGGCCATGGTGACCCCCTGGCAGATGGTTACTTTTTTACCGAAAACCTTGGACGGCTGCCGCGTCTTGGCCGGCAGATCGGCAGGGTCCTCGAAAAACTTTACTCCGAAGGGGTCGGTCTTAAGGCGCATGGCCTCTTTCAGTCGGGCCGCGGCAGCTTGATAATCCATGCTCTGTCCTCCCAGTTAAATCTGCGACTGATTCCTGGGTCCGCCTAGCTTTTGATATTAAGACCTCAGCACCCGATATGCAAGCAGACCTCCCGTTTTCCCTTGGCCGGATAGAAGGTCGCATGTAAAATACTTATTCAACTAAACAGGGCTTTATACGACACGCCGCTGCCATAAGCCTAAGCGCGAACTTTTTAGCTGCCGATTTCTCCAGCGAATATGAGTCTTCCCCTATGCCAACGGAACCCCAACCATTCCATATCCTGACGCCGGAACAGGTCTTCGCGGCCCTGGACACCGATACCCAGGGGCTGAGTGACGCCGCCGCCCAGGAGCGCCTGGAACATTACGGTCCCAACGAGCTGGCCAAAGGCAAGAAAATCTCGGCCTGGCGCATCCTCCTCCGCCAGTTTACCAACCTCTTGATTCTCATCCTGCTGATCGCCACCGGCATCTCCTTTGTCTTGGGCGAACACCTGGACGCCTGGGTCATTCTGGCCATTGTCCTGGCTTGCGTGGTGCTGGGTTTTGTTCAGGAATACCGGGCAGAAAGGGCTGCAGCGGCCCTGGCCAAATTGGCGGCGCCCGAGGCTGTGGTGCTCCGGGAAGGCCGGGAACAAGCTGTTCCCGCCCGGGAAGTGGTGCCCGGAGACGTTCTGGTTTTGCACACCGGCGACCGGGTCGCCGCGGACGCCCGCTTGCTGCAGGAAATCAACCTGAAAGCGGACGAGGCCCTGCTGACTGGAGAATCCACCGCGGTGCGCAAGCACCTGGACCCAGCGGCCGGCCCCGAATTGGCCGTAGCCGACCAGAAGTGCATGGTCTTCGGCGGTACGGTGATCACCTATGGCCGGGGCCGGGCCGTGGTTACCGCCACCGGCATGGCTACGGAATTCGGCAAGATTGCCCGCATGTTGGAGGAAGTGGCCCAGGAACAAACGCCCCTGGAATCCCGGATGGGCACCATCGGCCGGGCCCTGGGCATTATCTGCCTGGTGGTGGCGATAGGGGCCTCCCTCCTGGGTGTCTTCCGGGGCCACAGCTGGCTGGAAATGCTGATTTGGGGAATCAGCCTGGCGGTGGCCGCGGTGCCGGAGTCGCTCCCCGCGGTGGTCACCGGGGCCCTGGCCATCGGCACCACCCGCATGGCGCGGCGCCGGGCCATTGTCAAGCGCCTGCCCGCGGTGGAGACCATGGGCTGCACTACCGTGATCTGCACCGACAAGACCGGCACCCTGACTAAAAATGAAATGACGGCCCGGCGTCTCTTTCTGGATGGCCAGACGATTGAGGTGACCGGCTCCGGCTATGACCCCACGGGGACCTTTCAGGCCGGTGAAGCCTTGCTGGACCCCGGGGCCCACCCGCCGCTGGCCTGGGCCGCGCGTATCGCCATGTTGTGCAACGACGCCGCGCTGGAAGAGGTCGAAGGCGACTGGACGGTGCGGGGGGACCCCACCGAAGGGGCGCTTTTGGTCCTGGGCCGCAAGGCGGGCCTCAATCCCCAGGAGTTGCGCACGGAACTTCCCCGGGTGGCCGAAATTCCCTTTACCTCGGAAGCCAAGCGCATGAGCACTTTTCACCAGGAAGGGGACCGTGTCCTGATGTGCGTCAAAGGCGCGCCGGAAAGACTGCTGTCCCGGGCGGCGCAAATGCTGACGGCTGAGGGCGAGCAGCCCCTAACCCCTGACCAAGTTGAGGCCGTTAAAGAGCAGCAGGCCCGCATGGCCCATGAGGCTTTGCGGGTTTTGGGCCTGGCCTATCAGCGTCTCCCCGCGGTGCCCGACCTGGAGGGTGGCGGCGAAGAGGTGGAACTGGTCTGGGTAGGATTGGTGGGACTGATAGATCCGCCGCGGGAGGAGGCCAAGGAGGCCATGGGCCACTGCCGCCACGCGGGTATCCGGGTTATCATGGTCACCGGCGACCACCCTGACACCGCCGGCGCCATCGCCCGGGAGGTGGGCATCATTTCTGGCGATCAGGCCAACCACCCGGTGCTGACCGGGGAGGAGGTCAACCGCCTGAGCGACCCGGAACTTAAGGACGTCCTGGGCAACGTCCGGGTGTTCGCCCGGGTGGCCCCGGAACATAAGCTGCGCCTGGTGGATATCCTCAAGGAGGAGGGGGAGGTGGTGGCCATGACCGGGGACGGGGTCAACGACGCCCCGGCCTTAAAACGCGCCGATATCGGCGTGGCCATGGGGATCACCGGCACCGAAGTCACCAAGGAGACCGCGGCCATGATCCTGGCGGACGACAACTTCGCCACCCTGGTGGCCGCGGTGGAGGAAGGCCGGGCCATCTTTGACAACATCAAGAAATATCTCATCTTTCTGTTGAGCTGCAACCTGGCGGAGATCATGGTCCTCACCGGGGCCTTCTTCATAGGCCTGCCCCTGCCCCTCATCGCCCTGCAAATCCTCTGGGTCAACCTCACCACAGACGGCTTGCCGGCCCTGGCCCTGGGGGTGGACCCCAAGGCCCCGGACATCATGTCCCGGCCCCCCCGGCCCCCGGAAGAGGGGGTTTTCAGCGCCACGGTCAACAGTCTGCTGGCGGCCATCTCCCTTTACCTTACGGCCGTGCTGATTCCGCTGTTCGCCTACTATTGTTTATGGAATCCCTGGGGGCTGAGCGATCCGCAGATGATCTTGACCGAGGCCCAAACCATGGTATTCATCACCCTGGTGCTGGCCGAGCTGGTGAACGCCTTCAACTGCCGCTCCGACTACCTGTCGCTGTTTCGGGTAGGGGTGTTTAAGAACCGCTTCCTGATTCTGGCGGTATTGGCTTCCCTGGGCATGATGGTGGCGGTGATCGAATGGGAACCGCTGTCCCGTCTGTTCCACACCACCCCGCTACGCTGGCAGGACTGGCTGCTGGCCGTAGGCCTCAGCCTCACCATAATTCCCATTGTGGAACTGACCAAATGGCTGATCTGCCGCCAAGGCCGGTGCGCCAGGCGTCTGGCCTCCCAAGCATGAAGGGCTGTCAGCAGGCCGGTTGCTTGGGTGAAGGCGAAAGGTTCCGGCAATACCTCAACTGCGGTAGTCCGCATTAATCCGGATGTAGTCTTCGGTGTAGTCGCAGGTATCGTAGTAATCGGCGCCGTCTCCGGCGCGCAGGTGGATGGCCACCATAAACGGTCCCGACTTGATCACCTGTTGAGCCGCGGCTTCCGCCTCCGGTCCCAGCCCCCGGCCGTTTCGGACCACAGCATGATCGCCGAAGGCAATCTCCACCTGCTCAGGATCGAAGCGGGCCCCGGAGCGCCCCAACGCGGCCATGATCCGGCCCCAATTGACGTCTTCCCCGGCCATGGCGGTTTTAACCAGAGGGGAGAGGGCCACCGCCATGGCGGCTTTTTTGGCCTCCAGGGGGGTGGCCGCGCCTGCCACTGACACCCGGTAGACGTGGCGGGCGCCTTCGCCGTCGGACACGATCTGAAAGGCCAGTTCGTCCATTACCTGGTTCAAGGCCTTGCCCAGGGCGGTCATTGCCGTTCCTTCTCCCTTGATGGGCGCATTTCCCGCCCGGCCGCTGGCCAGCCACAAGATGGTGTCGTTGGTGGAAGTGTCCCCGTCCACGGTGACCCGGTTGAAACTGAGCGGCAAGGCCTGGCGCAGCAATTTTTTCAGGACTCTCGGAGAGGCGGCCGCGTCGGTAAACAGAAAGACCAAAAGCGTCGCCATATCCGGGTGGATCATGCCGGAGCCTTTGGCAATGCCGGCCACAGTGAATTGCTGGCCGTTAATCCTGCCTTGGACCAACGAGGCCTTGGGCCGGGTATCCGTGGTCATGATGGCCCGGGCTACATCGCCGAACCCGTCCGGGCTCAGGCCGGCCACCAGTTGCGGCAAAGCCTGGGTGATGCGCTCCCCCGGCAGGGGCGCGCCGATAACCCCGGTGGACGCGGGCAGCACCAGGCCTTCGGGAACCTTGAGCAATTCCGCGGCCCGGCGGCAGGTTTCCCGGGCGGTGTCAAGCCCCTGAGGGCCGGTGCAGGCATTGGCGTTGCCGGCATTCACCAGGATGGCCTGAG
>JARRQO010000072.1:0-15072 GCA_037381685.1 Deltaproteobacteria bacterium
GGTTTTTCACCTGCGACTTGGTTTCATTCCCTCTCCCCCCCGCCGGGGGCGAGGGGTAGGGTGAGGGGGGGAAGAATAAACTTTTGGCATTGAATATATATAATTCTTAAGAGAACATCTGGGACGTGAGTTGATGAGGGTTGCGGCTGTAGGGCGCGTCTTACGCGCTACCTGTACCTCGCAAGATAGTTGAGAATTGATGAATCAGCAGGACAAGTAACATCACAGCAGTCCCGAGAATGCCCAGCGCGCCAAACCGAAACACCAGCGCGGCCCCCAGCGTAGCTCCAGCGACAAAGGAAAGGCGATCCATATACCGGACAACAGGCTGATCTTGGTATCGGCCGTTCCATCTCTGGCGGTTTTGGCAAGGTACCTTTGGGCTCCAGTAGTTACCAGGTTAGTGATCATACCGGTGAGATAGGTGGAGTGGACGGTAATGCCGCCTGCCTTCCGCCAAGCGCCATTTTGCAGGCCCAAAGCGACAGCCATACAGATAACGAAAAGTCCAAGCCTGGCGGTTAAAGCAGTAGTCAGAACGAAATATGCTAAACAAATTAGCCCGATCTCCAGACCTAAGACCTGGGGCAGAAAGGAGGCTGAGGACTTCCGGGCCAGCAAGCGTTCCAGAATGACGCTCAGGATAATACCCATGAGGAACAAGGCGATGGCCAAGACACGCCGAAACAATGTCGGCCAATCCTGAGTGGCCAGGCTGATCGCCGTGAGAACAAAATTCCCCGTGAGGTGGCCCGTAAAGGTCTGGGCCAGGAGGAAAGAGGCGGCATCGCTGTACCCGCCTACAAAGGCGAGTCCGAAGGAAAGCCAGGTAATATTCCGATGATCTTCAACCATCAGGAAGACAAAAGTGAAATCGTTTGGCTGAAATCTTCATTTTTTGGTCCAGTTTTCCAGGCCTCTTCGGCTCTCCCACTCATATGAGGTTAGATTATTTCACAAAATTAAGAAACCTTGAAGGTTTTGATGATAAAAATATTTGCCCCCCTCGTTCCCGTGCTCCAGCTTGGGAACAAAACTATGAGCCCAAGCTTTATGTACCTCTTGTACGCGATCTTTGTATTGAAATTTTCTGTTAAAAATATTAATTATCATAGTTGACAAAAGGGAAATAACCTGGAATTTTAGTCCCCAAGTAAAAAGGGGCCAAATCCACTGTTTACTCACTCCGGAGAACAGCTATGTTTAAAGAGTTCAAAGAATTTGCTCTGAAGGGAAGTGTCATAGACATGGCCGTAGGCATTATCATCGGCGCGGCCTTTGGCACAGTAGTTAAGTCTCTGGTTTCCGACATAATCATGCCTCCCATCGGTTTGCTGTTGGGCCGGGTCGATTTCTCCAATCTCTTTGTGGTCCTGTCCCAGGGCACACCTGCGGGACCCTATGCCACCCCGGCCTTGGCTAAGGCCGCCGGGGGAGTCACCATCAACTATGGGCTGTTCATCAATAATGTCATCAGCTTTTTGATTGTAGCTTTTGCCGTCTTAGTTTTGGTTAAGCAATTCATTCGGCTTAAGAAGGAAGAGCCCGCGGCGGAGCCCTCCACCAAAGAGTGCCCCTTTTGCCTCTCTGCTATCCCGCTTAAGGCCAGTCGCTGTCCCCACTGCACTTCGCAATTGTCTCCTGCGAATGCATGAGGAGCCAGTCCCACCCTCCAAAATCCCCATAGTTGGGTAGCTCATGAGATTCCTACCGCTTATTTTGCTGTGAGGTGATTCTTGTCTGGGTTGATCTTTGAAGATAAGCAACGTCACCTTGTATTGCACCGAAGCAGTAACTACACCACTCAATTTGTGGAATTTTTACAACGCATAGTCTGGGGCTCCGGTGGAGTACGGTACACCATGCACAATGTGGCTGATACCCTGAATCGCTTGAAAAACCCCCACTTTTTTACTCTGATGGAAGAAGGCAAGCTGGTTGCGGTAACAACCCTAAACCATAAGACCCTTTGCTTAAGTGGGAAAACCTACCCAGCCTTTTATTCTTATGGCATCGCAGTCGACCCCTCCAAAAGGGGACTCGGCTTTGGGACTCTTTTAGCTGAGCAGGGACTTCAATATGGTCTTAGCCAGTTGGGTAAAAAGGGATTATTCTACGGTTATATCGAAGCGAGTAATACAGCCTCGCTTAAGACTATCACTAAGGTAGGCAGGAAATCTATCGGTCAATGTCATGCCTTGTTCATCAGTCGACTACAACCTGTTGACCATCCCCAATTACAAAATCTCAATCCAACCATGAAGGATCAGTTAGTTAATTTGCTGGGTAAACAATATGCAAACCATGCGCTGACAGATTTTGACCAGTCAGTTCAAGTTGATGATTATTACATTATGAAGCAAGGAGACGAAATCTGTGCCGGTTTGCAGTGCCAAAGACACCAGCTGACCACAAAGCTTATGCCCGGCGCCAGTGGCCTGGTCCTGGTAAAGGTGCTGCCGGTTATCCCGGTTCTACGGCGCCTGTTTCCTGATAGAAATTTGTCTTTCCTGACGTTTGGCAACATTTACTTCAAAAATGGCATGGAAGTACAAATATTCTCCTTAATGGAAGCATTGCTGGCACGAAACCGGATGAATTTCGCCATGATCTACATGGATAAGCGGAGCCCGGTTTTTCAGCGATTGGCTAAAGTGGGCAAGTTTGGAATCTTACACCCTCTTATCGACGTACCTGTACATGTGATGGGTTTTTTTAAAGGTTTCTCGGATACTGGGATAGCTGATGTTTATCGGCAACCGCTTTATATCTCTATGAACGACCCGGTCTAATGACATGTACCCAAATAGTCTATGATGAGTTCCGGAAAATCGCAGAAAACCGCATTAGCCGAGGTCTTCCTTCTTGTGCATATCAGCCTGTCAGCTTGCCCAAGCTCGTTCTTATGAGAGCAGCTCTTGACAATTAATTGATAGTTATTATCTATAGAAAAAAAGTATCAGAGAGAATTTTGGCTGATCCTCAAGAGCGTCTGGAACAAATGATCAGGGTGCTGAGGGATAAAGGGTGCCGACTTACTCCTCAGCGCCTGGCTATGCTGCGGATCTTATCCAAGAGCGCAGGACACCCGAGCGCAGAGCAGATTTACGAACAAATTAAAGCTGATTATCCCACAACCAGCCTGGCCACAATCTATAAGACTCTTACCCTGCTCAAGGAAATGGGCGAGGTCTTCGAGGTCACTCTTGCCAGCATGGGAAGCCGTTACGATGGCCAGAAACCCTACCCCCACCCCCATGTCATTTGCACCAAATGCGGCCAGATCCTGGATCCAGAGTTTGGGGCCATGGCAAGTATTTCTCAAGAAATAGCCCGGCAAACCGGCTACAAGATCACCCATCAGCAGTTGAATTTTTTCGGCCTGTGCCCCCAGTGTCAGCAGGCAGGGCAAGCGCCGGAATAAGGAGAATGATTATGGAAAAGAACAAACCCGCTTTCGGCAGAGGCGTGACGAACCTGGACTGGTGGCCGAACCAGTTGAACCTGAGGATTCTTAACCAGAACTGTCCCATGAGCAATCCCATGGGCAGGGATTTCAACTATGCTGAGGAGTTCAAAAAACTCGACGTGGAGGCCCTGAAGAAGGACCTCAATGCGCTGATGACCGACTCCCAGGACTGGTGGCCGGCCGATTTCGGCCACTACGGGCCGTTGTTCATCCGGATGGCGTGGCACAGCGCCGGCACCTACCGCATCGGCGACGGCCGCGGGGGCGGAGGGTCCGGCGCCCAACGCTTTGCGCCTCTCAACAGCTGGCCCGACAATGTGAGTCTCGATAAGGCGCGCCGTCTGCTTTGGCCCCTCAAGCAGAAATACGGCAAAAAGATCTCCTGGGCCGACCTCATAATCTTCGCCGGCAATTGCGCGCTGGAGTCCATGGGCTTCAAGACCTTCGGCTTCGGCTTCGGGCGCCAGGATATCTGGGAGCCCGATGACTTCACCTACTGGGGGGCCGAAGCTGAATGGCTGGCTACGAGCGACAAGCCCAAGAGCCGTTACAGCGGCGACCGGGATCTGGAAAACCCCTTGGCGGCCGTACAGATGGGCCTGATTTA
This sequence comes from Deltaproteobacteria bacterium, assembly GCA_037381685.1. GTDB lineage: Bacteria > Desulfobacterota > Desulfobaccia > Desulfobaccales > 0-14-0-80-60-11 > 0-14-0-80-60-11. The sequence continues at coordinate 4,077 of JARRQO010000072.1, forward strand.
CGTCAACCCGGAAGGCCCGGACGGCAACCCGGATCCGCTCCTGGCGGCGCAGGATATCCGGGAGATCTTCGCCCGCATGGCCATGAACGACGAAGAGACGGTGGCGCTCATCGCCGGCGGTCACGCCTTCGGCAAAACCCACGGCGCCGGCCCGGCGTCCCATGTGGGGCCTGAGCCCGAAGCCGCCCCCATCGAGGAGCAGGGCCTCGGCTGGAAGTGCAGCTTCGGCACCGGCAAAGGTGATGACACCATCACCAGTGGCATTGAAGTCATTTGGACCCAAACGCCCACGAAGTGGAGCAACAACTTCTTCACTAACCTGTTCAGCTACGACTGGGAATTGACCAAGAGCCCGGCTGGCGCATATCAGTGGCAACCGAAGGGTGGCGCCCTCGCCGGCACGGCGCCGGATCCCCACGACCCCACGAAGCGTCGCACTCCCAACCTGCTGACCACGGACGTTGCCTTGAAAGTCGACCCGATCTACGAAAAGATCTCCAGGCGCTTCTACGAGAACCCGGACCAGTTGGCAGACGCCTTCGCCCGGGCCTGGTTCAAGCTGATCCACCGGGATATGGGCCCCCGCTCCCGCTATCTCGGCCCGGAGGTGCCGGCGGAGGAACTGATCTGGCAAGACCCGGTGCCCGCAGTGGACCATGAGCTGATCGACGCGACGGACATCGCCAACCTCAAGTCCAAGATCCTGGCCTCGGGCCTGTCAGTCTCGGAACTGGTCTCCAGCGCCTGGGCGTCGGCCTCCACGTTCCGCGGCTCCGACAAGCGCGGCGGTGCGAACGGGGCGCGTATCCGTTTGGCGCCGCAAAAGGATTGGCCAGTCAACCAGCCGGCCCAACTGGCGAAAGTCCTCAAAGTTCTAGAGGGCATCCAACAGGAGTTCAACGCCGCGCAATCCGGCGGGAAGAAGGTGTCGCTGGCTGACGTCATCGTCCTGGGCGGTTGCGCCGGCGTCGAGCAGGCCGCGAAGAACGCCGGTCACGAGGTGACCGTACCCTTCTCGCCGGGACGCACGGATGCCTCCCAGGAGCAAACCGACGTAAATTCCTTCGCCGTACTCGAACCGGTTGCCGATGGGTTCCGCAACTACCTCAAAGCCAAATACGCCGTAACGGCCGAGGAACTGCTGGTTGATCGGGCGAACCTGCTGACGCTGACCGCGCCGGAGATGACGGTTCTCATCGGCGGTATGCGCGTTTTGAATGCCAACTTCGGAGGTTCCCAGCACGGCGTCTTCACCAAGCGGCCGGAGAAGCTCACCAATGACTTCTTCGTGAATCTGCTGGACATGAGAATGGCGTGGAAGGCAACAGAAGACGAAAACGTGTTCGAGCTTCGTGATCGCGCCACGGACGAACTCAAGTGGACCGGCAGTCGGGTCGACCTCATCTTCGGTTCGAACGCCCAACTCCGGGCCGTGGCGGAAGTCTATGCCTGTGGGGACGCCCAGGAGAAGTTTGTGCATGACTTTGTGGCGGTGTGGAACAAGGTCATGAACCTTGACCGCTTCGATCTCGCCAGATCGTAGCATAAACGTCTTCGAGGGCTTCGGAAGCGTGTTCTGAACTGCAAATCGGATGCTCAGAAAGCGACAACCGCCACGAGCTGACGGAGGTTTTGAACGATCTAATGGAGGCTAGAGCAACATATGAGGGCGGGAGGGGGGAAGAAGAAAGAACCTGGCAACCATGATAGACGCAGGCGGGCCAGGAGGGGCTGAACCTCTCTCTTTCTATTTCCAGCCGGAAACCTCATAGCCCTTGTCGCGCAGGCACTGTTCCACGCGCTGCCGTTGCTCCGGGGTGAGGTCCCGGCGCCCTGGATGGAAGAGTCCCCGGATGAGCCCCGCCGTGGCGCCACCCGCGGCTCCTGCGGCAGCTCCACGGCCGGCACTACCGAAAACCGCCCCGGACGCCGCGCCCACCGCGGCCCCGGTTGCGGCACCCACGGCGGTTGAGCCGGCAACTTTGCCGGCTGGGTTCGATTTCTGCCCGCCTTCGGTGGCCCAGCGCAAACATTCATCAATATCCGCCTGGGCTTTGGCAGTCCCCACCGCCCCCAGGTGGGCATTGGGGGACAGAATGGGCCTTGAAGTGGCACAGGCCAGTATCGAAGTGGCGATACCCATTACTATCAGGACCTGAAAAAGCCTTTTCATCCTTGATCTCTTATGAGGCCCAGGGCGATGGCGGAAACCCAGCCCCGGCTGGCACCCCAAAGTTCCGGGGGGCGCAATCGTCCCCCTTTCCCGTCTTATTTGCTTAATACCAGCCCGGTCTCCGGTTGTGAGGGTATTGGTACATGCGGCGGGCCTCCATCCGATGCATCCGTGCCTTAGTCATCCGAAAATGTCTAAAGGGAGGTCCAAAGCGATAAAAACATCCGTGAACCATCCGTCCCCCGATATGCAGCCGGGCACGCAGAATATACCATGGATCCACAGATGGAAAAAAGCCAAAATTTTTTACTCAAAGTGCCGAAAACATTTTTGCACCACTTAACCTTTGGTTATTGCAATACTATTTTTTCTTACTGTCGAAGATGAGTCAAAATGGTCCAAAAATGGGGGGCAGCTCCATTGCGGCTCCATACCAAGGGGGGCACGGTGCTTATTACGGGCGCAGGCTTATGAAGTCGGCTTAATCCCTTGAAAACCTGCCAGAATGGCATTATAAGAAAAATTGTTGTAAAAGTTTATAAGTAAATAAGTGACAGCCGGTAACCGGAGGCGTAGTTTTTCGGAAAGAAAGGAAGCTGAACCGAGGCAAGTTAGCCAGGAACAAGATGAGCCAGGGCCGGCCCAGTTAGCCAAGTGCCCCAGGCGGGTGATGTTGGACACGGTGGAGGTCCTGTTCGCGGCGCTGCCCACCGAGCTGATCCTGCGTTCGGAGCTCCGCCGCCGCTTCCGCGGGCTCAAAGACAAGGGCGTCACTGCCATCATCACTGCCGAGCGGGGCGAGGGCAGCATGAGCCGACACGGCAGGGCTGGCAGCTATGGATGAGCGGGTCCGTATTCTGGGAGGCTAACTTAAGGTCACCAGCAAAAAAGGCGTGGGCACCAAAAAACTGTCCCATGCATTTCTTTTTAACTGGAAAGCAGCAAACTCATCGGCAAGATACCTGATAAAAACCGGTTCGCAAAAATCACGCGGTGTGCTTTTCCCACCAAGGAGGAGAGATGCAGCGGCTCATTCTGGCGTTTTTAACGGCTGCCCTGGTAGTTGCCGGGCTCTCATTGCTCCCGGCCCAGGGCGCTGAGACCTCGTCCGCGCCCACGATCAGAGTGGAGGCCGACGGCATGGTGATGGCCATTCCGGATCAGGCCACCTTGACCCTGGAGGTGGAGACCCAGGCGGCGACCGCGGTGGCGGCGGCCCAGGCCAACGCCCGTCAGGCCGAAGGCCTCTTGAAAGCCCTGAAGCCGGCTCTGGGCCCCCAAGACGAGGTCCGGACCCTGGGCTATCGCCTGATGCCAGTATATTCTCCCAAAGACAAATCCTCGCCGCCCCAAGTCAAGGCCTATCGGGCCGTCAACCGGCTCGAAGTTAAGATCATGAACGTGTCCCGTTTGGGGGCGCTAATCGACCTCGCTTTGAAAAGCGGCGCCTCCCGGATCAACGGGCCGTTTTTTCGCCACTCCCGCCTGGCTGAACTCCAGCAGCAGGCAGCCGTGGACGCCTTGAAGCGGGCCCGGGGCCTGGCAAATGCCCTGGCCCAGGCCGCGGGCCTCAAAATCAAAGGGATTAAAGAGCTCTCCAGTGGAATGCGTCTCATCATCCCCCGGACCCAGGGAATCAATTACCTCAAGGCCGCGGCCAAGGCCGAGACCCCCACGCCCATCCAGGTGGGGGAGGAAGAGATCAAGGCCCATGTCCGGGCGGTCTTCCTGGTGAGCCCTTGAATTCGGGGTTTTCCGCTGCCTTGCCAAGGGTTAAATTAATGGTTATTATTTAAATAATTAACTCTTGGAGGATAACGTGAGCGATATCAAGAAAGCGGTGGAACAAGCTCTGGGAAAAATCCGTCCGTTGCTGCAACGCGACGGGGGTGATATTGAACTGGTGGAAGTGAGCGACGGCGTGGTCAAAGTTCGCCTGACCGGAGCCTGTAAGGGCTGCCCCATGTCTCAGATGACTCTGAAACAGGGGGTGGAAAAGATGCTCAAGCAGGAAGTTCCGGGCCTGAGAGAAGTCCAGGCCGTCTAAGTGGTTGCGGCCGGCGGCAGGGACCAGGTTTCCCACTACCGTCGGCCCACCTTTCCTTTCGCTGCCGGTTTTCTCCGCCCGGTTTCGGGCCTGAAGAAAATCGGGTCAAATATGCTTGACATCAGTGCTTAACCCGCCATAATTAAAGCCAAGTGGGGATGTAGCTCAGCTGGAAGAGCGCCTGCTTCGCATGCAGGAGGTCAGGGGTTCAAGTCCCCTCATCTCCACCAAATTCAAATCCAGTACCATCTAATGCTGTCCATAAGGGCCTGATAAATCAGGCTCTTATCTTTTCTGTTTGTCCATTGAAATTCACAATGATATAGTGAAATCCGAAGGGTTTGGGGGTATCTATAGGGGTATATACTCCTGTCCTCAATCTTGATACCCCCAAAACGGAGGAAGTTCCTATGCCTAAAAGGATTGCACCCCTTACTGACACCAAGATCAGAACGACCAAACCGGCAGAAAAACCCCAAAAATTTTTTGACGGTGGGGGTCTTTTTCTTTTGGTGACCCCGACCGGTGGCAAGCTTTGGCGATTCAAATATCGTTTTGGGGGTAGCGAGAAGTTACGATCCTAGCGAAACCAAGAAAGCGCAGAAGGCGGCGTGCAAGCAAGAGACCGAGACCTTCGAAATCATCGCTCGTGAGTGGCATGCCAAATTTTCATCTTCCTGGGCGGTCAGTCACGCTAAGGCAACCCTTCGACGGCTTGAGCTTTTCATCTTCCCTTGGTTAGGAAAAAGACCAATAAAGACCATCACAGCACCGGAACTTCTGGCGGCGCTCAGACGAATCGAAGCGAAAGGAGCCCTCGAAACAGCTCACAGAGTGAAACAGGTATGTGGGCAAGTTTTCCGCTATGCCGTAGCCACCGGCCGCGCCGAGCGCGATCCGTCCGGGGACCTGCGTGGAGCTATCCCCCCGGCGTCTGGTAAGCACATGGCCACCATCACTGACCCTGAAGAAATTGGCGGATTGCTGCGTTCTATTGACGATTATCGAGGTAGCATAGTGACTCGTTGCGCGCTGCAACTGGCTCCATTAGTCTTTGTCCGGCCAGGGGAGTTGCGACAGGCCGAGTGGTCTGAATTTAATCTTGAGACGGCGGAATGGAGAATTCCGGCAAAGAAGATGAAGGCGGGCGCCGTGCACATCGTCCCGTTGTCAAGACAGGCCCTGGACATCCTGCGGGAGATTCACCCCTTGACCGGACATGGTAGGTATGTCTTTCCGAGCCCCAGGACGGATTTAAGGCCTATGAGCAGCAACGCTATTTTATCCGCCCTGCGGCGAATGGGGTATGCCAAGGATGAGATGAGCGGCCATGGTTTCAGGAGCATGGCCAGCACATTGTTGAATGAACAAGGATGGAACCGGGACGCCATTGAGCGCCAACTTGCCCATGCCGAAAGAAATAGTGTACGTGCAGCATACAACCATGCTGAATTTATGCCGGAACGGAAAAAGATGATGCAGGCTTGGGCAGACTACCTGGAAGGGATCAAGTCCGGGGCCAAAATCATGCCGATACGGTCAATGGGGTGAAGAAAGTGGCCTCTCAAAGAAAATTGCTCCTTCCACACCTCTCAACGAATTGCCGAGGGGTTTCGCGAGCCTGCTTCTTTAGTTTCTGCTGCTGCTCGCGTATCCAACTCAGTTTGCTGATGGCATAGGCGCGGGCCACTTCGAGTCGTGTTGCGGTTGGCGCAACCAAGGTGACGCGCCCGTCGGGTGGATGAACAGACAAGTGGACATGCTTGACATCCTTTTTCGTCACCTCACCCGACCCGAAGGCCGGGTGCTACGGAGCGGCTGGGCGGGAGTGAGGCCATTACCTCAGTTTCAATCCTCACCCGACCCGAAGGCCGGGTGCTACAGGCCGCCACCGTCAAGGCGGTCTGGGCTATAGCGTTTCAATCCTCACCCGACCCGAAGGCCGGGTGCTACCCTTGACCATAGCCACGGACGAACCGATGAGTAGAGTTTCAATCCTCACCCGACCCGAAGGCCGGGTGCTACATCGCCTACCTGCAATCTATCAAGTGGTGATCTATGTTTCAATCCTCACCCGACCCGAAGGCCGGGTGCTACCCTTCGGGGGTAAGGATAAAATGACAACTTACGGGTTTCAATCCTCACCCGACCCGAAGGCCGGGTGCTACCAATAACCGATTGGCCCTCACCATTAAGCCAGAGGTTTCAATCCTCACCCGACCCGAAGGCCGGGTGCTACCGCAGATCAACGACTATTAATAGAGAGAGCCAACCCCACCGTGAATAGTGACTTAAAAGAGGAGACATTGAACCATGAAAAAGCACCATCCAGACAATGAGCGGATCAAGCGCGGGTACTTCGCTTTTCTCAAGGAGGCCAAGCGTCACAGCGAGCCGATGGTCGATGCGGCCGCGAAGGCTTTGAGCCGCTTCGAAGCTTATACCGGGTATCGCGACTTCAAAGCTTTTCATTTCCAGCAAGCAGTTGCCTTCAAAAAACACCTGGCCGAGCAGAAGAGTCAGCAAACAGGGGAAAAGCTGAGCAAGGCGACCCTGCATGGGACTCTGACTCAACTTAAACGCTTTTTTCAATGGCTGGCGTGGCAACCGGGCTACAAATCCCGGATCCAGTATGCCGAAGCTGAGTATTTCAATTTGTCTGAAAAAGACACCCGGATCGCCACGGCCAGAAGGCAACAAAAGGTGCCAACCCTGGAACAGATCAAATATGTCATCAGTAAGATGCCTGCGGGCAATGAAATTGAGCGCCGGAATCGCGCTCTGGTGGCCTTCACGCTGTTGACCGGGGCGAGGGACAGCGCCATTGCTTCGTTGAAGCTGAAGCATGTGGACCTGGTTGCCGGTTGCGTCAACCAAGATGCCCGGGAAGTAAAGACAAAATTCAGCAAGACCTTCAGCTCTTTTTTCTTCCCTGTGGGCGAAGAAGTGCTTGAGATTGTGGCGGCGTGGGTTGCCTGTCTCCGTGATGAAAAGCTGTGGGGGAATGATGATCCGCTATTCCCGGCGACGCGGGTGGTGCTGGGGCCTGATCGCCAGTTTGCCGCGGAAGGATTAAAACGGGAGCACTGGAGCAATGCCTCGCCCATTCGGACGATCTTTCGCGAGGCCTTCATCGGCGCCGGCCTCCCTTATTTCAATCCCCATAGTTTCAGAAACACCCTGGTCCATCTGGGGGAAAAGGTCTGCAAGACCCCGGAACAGTTCAAGGCGTGGAGCCAGAACCTGGGACATGAGAAGGTCTTGACTACCTTTTTGTGCTATGGCGAGATTGAGTGTCATCGTCAGGGGGAAATCATCCGTAATTTGGTGAGGCCACAAAAGGCCGTGCCATCAGATGCCGACGAAATTGCCGAGGCGGTATACAAAAAATTGCGTGAATCGGGTTGTTGACATGCGGGCTAAAAATTAGGTCAATAAGATTTGAGCAGGTATTCATAAAATCGAGATCAGGTTAGATCTGATACTGATGGGCGAAGTTTACAACACAGAAAAATATGAGTTCCATATATGATAACCATATAGAATATTTATTATTTTAATTACAGCGCCACATATACAGCGCCACATATATAGCAGTAAGCAAAACTTATGTTACCCGTCCATTAGCCAGAACGTTAAAATGCATAGGTGGTCCCCAGCACCGGGCCGTGAACCCAGCCGGAAACGTCGATCTGAGCCAAGTCTTCCCCCAGGTTATACCAGGCGCCCCGTGCCCGGTATCCCAGCCAGGCGTAGATATGCCTGGTGATGCGATACCCGAACAAAGCCTCGAAATTGCAGTCCACATGATCGTCGGCCACCAGACCGAACCCCCCCACATCACCCTTGAGGAAAACAATAAATTTCTGGTTGAGCCAGAAGCCGAGCCGGGCCCCGATGAAAGGTTCGAAATATTGGTTGTTGTAGCTGATGACATAGGAACCGTTCTTGACGGTCTGATGCTTGCCCACCAGAGAAAATCTGCCCAGGTCGATGGGAGCAGCCCCGATCCTGATGGCCCTCAGATTGATCCTGACATACTGGTTGATGGAGTTGAACCGGGGCCCCCCCAGGATTTCCAAAGATACGGCCGGCAGCGGCTTCTCGGCCTTGAGCGGCCAGGTGCCCACCAAAAACCGCGCCCCCAAATCCAGGTTGCCTAGGCGGCTGATGTACTTCACGGAACCCGACGGGATCAAGGTTAGGTTTCCCGGCCCTATACGGCCGGGGATGGGAACGTTAACCACCATCCCCCCTAAATTAATCTGCTTGTTAAGGGTGAAATCAACCGGACCGAAGGTTATATTTTTGGAGGCCCCCACCTGGCTGCCCGAGGCGCCTACATAAGTATAATAGCCGTCCAGATAAATCCCCCACCGGCCTTTCCAGACCTCCGCCCGGCCCATTATGCCCAGGGTATTGGAAAACAAGGCGCTGGCCGTGTCCCACCAGGGAATATCGGTAACCCGGGTGCCTTTTAAAGAAGTGGAAGTTATATTCAGGCCCGGGATCCAGAGGTAAGGGGACAGGAAAACCTGCCATTCATCCTGCCGGTAGATGGGCAGCCGGTCATCTTCTTGCCTCTGGGCGGGCGCGGCGGTCGGCGTGGGGGCCGTCTCCGCCGCGTACCCGGAGGGACATATGATCAGCAACATCAGGATGACGCCAAGGGCCAGGGATAGTGGTCTCATCATTGGGCTTCCCAGGTTATGAAAAGATGGGGGGTAGCCCTGGGAACAGGGCTACCCTTGGAATCATTTGCCGTTATTGATTGTCGCCTGCCTTCGCTTCTGCCGCCTTCAGCCGCTTCACGTCTGCCGGCGTCAGCTTGGGCGGATCCATCTTAATGGTCAACTTGTTGAGCTTGGCCGTCAGCTTAAAGGGCACCTGGTAGTCCTTGTCGTCCACCGGCGTGCCGGTATCCGCCCCGATGTCGAAGGTTTCGTCCCAGGGCAGAATGAGCGGGACGGTGTGCTCCATTTTCTTTTGGGCCACCACCTTGCCGTCCACCTTGAGGGTGCCTGTGCCTTTCCGCCCGATGCCGCTGATGTTGTTGAACGCCAGCGTCGCGAAGCCGAGCCCGTCGTATTTGAAGTCGAACTCCAGGGTGTGCTTGCCGGGCTTAAGCTCCGGGCCTTCCCAGCGGAGGCGTTTGAGATCCAGCAGGTTCCAGGTGAACACCGGCTTGCTCTTCAGCAGGTACAGGCCATAGCCCCCCAACGCCCGCCGTTCGTATGGATCATGCCCTCAGCCCCCCCTGGCGGGATGGTGATCTGGGCGGTGATGGTGTACGAGGTGTTAAGTAGCTGCGGGGCGCCGCCGTGGGGCAGGCCGGTGACCGTCTCGCCACTGTAGTGGTAAACCAGCCGCCCCCCTGACAGGTCGGGCCGCGGCGTTACTAGGCGGGTGGCCACCGAGGCGTCCAGCGGCAGCACCTGATATTTGCCGAACTCGGCGAACATCAGTTTTTTCATCTCCTGCAACTTATGTGGATTTTGGGCTGCCACGTCGGTGTACTGCGTCCAGTCCTTGCGAACGTCGTATAGCTCGAACTTATAGGCACTGGCCGGGTCCTGAATCGCCGTGCCCAGCAGTTGCCACGGCGGCCGTACCGGCACCGCGCTCAGCATCCAGCCGTCGTTGTATAGGCCCTGGACGCCCATCATCTCGAAATACTGCGTCTTGCGCCTGGACGGGGCGTCGAATCCGGCGGCGGACTTGTCGAAGGTGTAAACCATGCTCACCCCTTCCATGGGCTTCTGCGCCACGCCGTCCACCATGACGGGCGCCGAGATGCCGGTGATTTCCAGGATGGTGGGCACGATGTCGATGACGTGGTGGAACTGCCAGCGGATGCCGCCGGCGTCCTTGATGTGCTTGGGCCAGGCGATGCACATGCCCTGGCGGGTGCCGCCGAAAAAGGACGGGATCTGCTTCATCCATTTGTACGGGGTGTCGAAGGCCCAGGACCAGGGCACCGCAAAGTGCGGATAGGTCTGGTCGGAGCCCCACAGGTCGTACCACGGCATCTGCTCTTTGGCACTTAATTCTATCCCGTTAAACTGAAGCACCTCGCTGATGGTACCGTTGGGCGAGCCTTCGGCCGAGGCGCCGTTGTCGCCGCTGATATATATGATCAGCGTGTTGTCCAACTTGCCCATCTTTTCCACCGCATCGATCACCCGGCCGATCTCATAATCGGTATAGGCCAGGTAGGCGGCATAGACGTTCGCCTGGCGGATGAAGAGCTTCTTCTCCACGTCGGTGAGCTGGTCCCACTTTTTCATGATCTTCTCAGGCCAGGGGGACAGCTTGGCGTCCTTGGGAATCACCCCCAGCTTCTTCTGGTTGGCGAAGATCTGCTGGCGCAGTTCATTCCAGCCCTTGTCGAAAAGGTGCATGTCGCTGATCTTTTTGATCCATTCCGGCGTGGGGTGGTGCGGCGCATGGGTGCCGCCCGGCACGAAATGCAGGAAGAACGGCATCGTCGGATCGATGTCGTTTAGCATGTTCAGCCAATGGATGGCATCGTCCGCCATGGCCGTGGTCAGGTTCCACTTGGGATTATTGACGTAAGGATAGATCGCCTTGGTGTCGTTGAACCTGGGTCGCCACCCAATCCGGGGTGTTGTGGTCCTTGCCGTACCAGGCGGTGCGGTAGCCGTTGTCCAGGAGGATGCGGCCGATGGTGGCATTGTCTTTCCCGATGACGCTGTTGTAGCCGGGGAAGCCCGTCGACTGCTCGGCGATCACTCCGAAACCCACCGAATGGTGGT
>JARRQO010000073.1:0-8763 GCA_037381685.1 Deltaproteobacteria bacterium
TTGCCCGGGGCTCTTGGCATCAACACCTCCTGCAAGGCCTTTCCTTTTGAGTGTTATGCTTGAGTCCTCCCGCCAGAATTTTCCAGCCTGGCTTCCCTTAATAATTATTCTGGCTTTGGGGGCCTTCCTCCTGCTGTTTCATTTGGACCATCGGCCTTTCTGGCAGGACGAAGCCGAAACCGCCTGTTTAGCCAAAAATGTCTTGAAATATGGCGTACCCCGGGCTTATGACGGAACTAACCTCGTCTCCCAGGAACAGGGACACGAGTTTGATCAGAATTTTTTATGGCGCTGGTCACCTTGGCTGCAAATCTATGTAGTCGCGGCCGCATTCAAGATCGGCGGCCTGACTAATTACGCCGGGCGCTTTCCCTTCGCCCTGATGGGAATCGCCTGCATATTTCTGGTCTACCAGTTGGTGAACCACAATTTTGGCGATCAGGCTTGGGCCTGCCTGGCGGCTCTGCTTTTAACCACTTCGGTGGTCTTTCTCCTATTTGCCCGCCAATGCCGCTATTACAGCCTGGGGACTCTTCTCGTCCTGGTCAATCTTTACGCCTTCCGAAGGGATTGGCAAAACCGGACCATACCGGCGCTTCTATTAGGTCTTTCGGCCACCTTGATGTTTTACACAAATTATCTTCTCTTTTTTAGTTATTTCATTCCATTTATTCTCGCCGCGTTTTTGTTGTATTATTCTGATATACGTTTTCTCAGGGCCTTGCTGATAATTTTTGCCGTAGTCGTTACTATTATCCCCGGATTGTTATTGTTTCGTATCCAGCAGCAATCCATGATGGTGAACCTCTGGTCCTTTATTCCGAAAAATTCTATTGATTACTTCGCTGATCTGTTTCAGTTTTTGATTCCCCTGCCCATCGCCCTGTTCTTGTTGTACAGATGGGGCCGCAGTCTTTGGCATCGCGCGAACCTCTTTCTTGATCCCTCGGAAAAGTTCATCCTGTTTTTGTCCCTGATTATTACAGGCAATATCATTGTCTTGAGCCCTGCCCCCCAGGACGAGGTGCGCTATTTGATACACCTGAGTCCCTTATGCGCCATCATTTTGGGATGGGTTATTTGTCGGGCCTGGCACTATCACAAATTCTCCGGAGTCTTGTTAGGGTTGCTTCTTTTGGGCACCAACTGGCTTTATGTGCTGCCCGTGGAGTGGCTGGGAATCATCAATCGGCCGTTGCACAATGACCCTCACATGCTCTCGTATCCCAACTTTCCTTTGAAACTCTACCTTAATGAATTGACTTCGACTTACCCGGATGTGAACCAGGAACTTATCCGGTTCTTTCAAACCCACGCCCGGCCGGGAGACGTAATCTTAACCACATATGGAGATCTCCCCCTGCAATTTTACACTTCCTGCAAGGTTTTAGGCGGCTTACAGGAACATACTCCTTTAACCAGGCCCCCTCGGTGGCTGGTGCCTCGCTGGTATGTCCGCAGAAACCGGCAGTATGATTTAAATGACTCCGAAAAGGCGATCCGGCAACTGCTCGCCCAAACCGGTGCTTATCAAACGATCCCTTTACCTTATGAGGATGAAATCTTTGGCAATCGGCCCGATCCGTATTTCCATCGATTTATCCCCCCCATCGAACCGTTGTCCCACTTAGTGATCTATGAAAAGAAATCCACTGCCCAACCCGCTCCGTAATCCCTCCGAGTGGGGAAAATGGCTGCTCTCGGCCGGTTTGCTTCTCATTACTGTCCTGGGATTCTATCAACTTTACGAAGTACAGGTGGTTTTCTTTCCGGAAAAATACCAAGAAATCGAGATTAAGTTGATGCACCAGGAATTCTGCAAAATAGACAAAAACCTGAAAAAATTACTCCTTAAAATACATTACCTTCAGGAATTGAACGCCGCAGGCAGACAGATGCCCTCCGATCCGGTCGACGGGTTCTCATCCCGTGCCTTCGCATCTACTTCTAACATTGCGGCCCCTCCCCAGCCGGCCCGAGTTTGGCAGGCCGCGCTCCATGAAGCTAAGAAAACCAGGGGCTATGTAGCTGCCAAGCTGATCCAAATGGATGTCATACTAACGTCCCTGCAACGCTCCTTGATGTCAAATGATGCCGCACCAGCCTCCATAAGACCTGAGCGTCAGAAACTTCTGGCCCAGATTCGGCAAATCCGGGAGCGCTATAAAATTTATCAGGGTGATCTTAAAAAATTATCACGAAAACTAAATAATCTAGTCGATTCTTATGAAACCTCCCACGCAAGCAACTGAAAAAAATCTGTGATTTTGGTATGGATAATTCTAGATATGGCCCTAATTATCCTCTTTTGAATAACCTGGCATTTTATGCCTTGCTGGGTTCCGGGGCTTTCATTATCCTTCTAAATTCACCCAACGTGCTAGGCGGCTATATTAAATGGACTCTTAGAACCCTCATCTTTATCTTTCCATGGCTGATGCTATGTTTGGCTTTTTCCTGGCAAACCATTATTGATAAAAACTACCGTGTAGAAATACTTTGCCTAGCCGCCATAATAATGCTCGGCATAATCAATACGGCCCTGAGTGACTCTTTTGCAAAGTCCTTCCCGAAAATGCAAACCTTTCTGCTTACCGGCATTTTCGCCCTTTGGGTTTCGATGTTTCTTTTTACCGACGGACGTCGGCGCCGTATTTTCGACTGGTTCTGTTGCGGTTGCCTGGTAATTGTCGTGGTAGTGGAACTCCTCGTCTGGTCCTTGCGAGGGGCCAACGGCTCCCAGGTTTTCGAGGTCTTTATAAGGCACCCCATTCCCCTGGGGACCCTTATTATTCTCCTGTCCTCTGGCCCGGTTCGTCTCCTCACTTCTAAGGATTATAAAACCAAGTTCATGGCAGGATTCTTAGCCCTCCTTACCGGCATTCTCATTTTCTATACCCACAAACGGGGGACCTGGCTGGCACTAGCCGTGATAATGGCGGGAGGAATAATCTTCCTGGCGCATCGTAAAAAATTTTTAATGATCTCCCTGCTTGTACTGTTAGCCCTGGCAATCACCCTAAAAACCACCCGCATGGTGGCTCGCCTCAACCCCCAAATTCCTCATTATGCCAGCGTCTTGCAACGTTTGGAATTATACCCTTTTGCTTTGCATGTCTGGAAATGTCACCCGCTTATGGGAATAGGATTGCGGCCTTTCACCCATCAAAAATATTTGGAAGATTATCAACAACATAATAAAAATTTGCAAAATTTCCCTGAAAGCGTCGCCAAACTTCAAACCTTTGACAACATGTTGCTCACGGGGTTTGTCGAACTTGGCACCGTCATGACGTTATTTTATATGGCATTGGTCATAATTATCATCGTTAGGTACTCCCGTACCTTGCGGTCTTCCCTGAATGCTCGCGCTATAGACTGGTACCGGTTGCTCATCCTGTTGGGCTTTGCCGTTCATTCCATGACCTATGATTCGTTGCTCTTCCCCCAGCTTAACTGGCTTTTCCATGTCCAGCTCGGCCTTATGGCCGGATACTCTGCCTCTGAAAGGGCTTATAGCCCCGATGGCTGGCCCCAGCGCCTTCCCGAGAGCTTATAATGACTACGAACCAGTCCTTTCCCAGGCGTGACGCCGGACGCATTCTTTGCCTGGACATGGGCGAAAAGCGCATCGGTCTGGCCGTGAGCGATCCGCTGGGGATCACGGCCCAAGGTCTGGAGATCTGGACTCGCAAAAACCGCCAGGCTGACCTGGACCACCTCCTTCAGGTCGCCCGGGATTATCAGGTGCAGCAGATCGTGGTGGGCCTGCCTCGCCACATGGACGGACGCCCCGGGGCCGCGGCCGCCGATATCCTGGAGTTCGCCGGCGCCTTGGCCGAGGCCCTGGGGGTCGAGCTTATTCCCTGGGACGAACGCCTTACCACCGCGGCGGCCGAACGCATGCTGATTCAGGCGGATGTGAGCCGCCGGCGCCGGCGCCGCGTCTTGGATCAAGTGGCCGCGGTGCTTATCTTACAAAGTTATCTGGACTCGCTAAGCCAAAATCCGAATAGTTAATTGCCCTTTTTGAGTAATTGCGGTAGCCCCCTATGCCGGAGCCAACCGCACCCCATCGCCTTGGCGGAGTCGAAATATATTTAGATTAAATTTCATTCAACTATCTAATTTAACTATCATAATCCAAGAAAATTCCTAACCTTCAGCCTCACTCCCCGCCCCCTTGAAAAAGGGGTCCACAATCCCACCTCAACCCCGTTTCCCGGAACCTCGCGACCTAAAGAAGTTTTTTCTGGGGAATATTTTTCTCTTTTTCTAATCTTTTCTCTTGACATTTCCCTAAGAAAAGGCATATTTTGTCTCCATGTGGGAAAAAGTGGAATAGAGTGGGGATTAATGGAGGGAATTCTTGTTCACCGGTAGCTACTTCCATACCATGGATAACAAAGGACGGGTCAGCATCCCGGCCCGCTACCGGGAGATCCTTAAGGAACGCAAGGATCGGCACCTTATCCTGACGAACTGGGAGGGTTACGTCTTAGCTTTTCCCGAAGCCGAATGGAATAAATTCGAGGAGGCCCTGGCCAAGCAGCCGATACTGGACAAAAGATTAAGGGATTTACAGCGGTTTTTGATTTCCGGTGCCGAGGAGTGTTCCCCGGACCGCCAGGGTCGCATCCTCGTGTCTCAGAATCTCCGGGACTACGCCAAGCTCAGCCGGGAAGTCTGCCTGGTGGGCGCCATTCGCTGTTTTGAAATCTGGGACCGTAATACCTTCGAGTCCCATCGCAGGCAGTTGGAAGAAACCATTGATGAAGGGATGTTGCACGAATTACTGATTTAACCACAAGCCACAATCCGGTGCATGAACCGGTGATGGTGGGGGAGGTGTTGGTGGGCCTGAATTGCCGGACCGGCCGCCTGTACGTCGATGGCACCGTGGGTGAGGGGGGGCATGCCGCGGCCATCCTGGACCACTGCGGCCCGGAGGGGGAGCTCTGGGGCCTGGATCGGGATCCAAACGTTCTCACGGCGGCAGCAGCCCGGCTGGCTCACCACACCTCCAGATTTCAACTGTTCCACCGCTCATACGCTCAATTGGGCGAACTTCTGGAAGAAGCCCACCGCCCCCAGGCCGCCGGCATTTTGCTGGATTTAGGCCTGTCTTCCTTTCAGTTGCAACAATCTCAGCGCGGTTTTTCTTTTGCCGGGGATGAGCCGCTGGATATGCGGTTTAACCCGGAGGGGCCCGGACCTACGGCTGCCACCTTGTTGAACCGGGCCTCCCAGGCCGAGTTGGAGAAAATTTTCCGGGAGTATGGCGAAGAGC
Organism: Deltaproteobacteria bacterium; assembly: GCA_037381685.1. Classification (GTDB taxonomy): domain Bacteria; phylum Desulfobacterota; class Desulfobaccia; order Desulfobaccales; family 0-14-0-80-60-11; genus 0-14-0-80-60-11. The sequence continues at coordinate 5,291 of JARRQO010000073.1, forward strand.
CCCGGGCCCGGCGCCTGGCGCGTCTGGTGGTGGACCAGCGGCGCCGCCACCCGTTTCAAACCACCCAGCAGTTGGTGAAAGTGTCGGAACAGGCCCAGGGGCCCGGGAGGCGCAGGGGGAGACTGCATCCAGCCACCCGGGTCTTCCAGGCCCTACGTCTAGCCGTAAACCTGGAGTTGGAAGAACTGGCCGTCTTTTTAGACTTTGCCCCGGCCTGGCTGGAACCCCGCGGGCGTCTGGTGGTCATTTCTTACCACTCCCTGGAAGACCGGCTGGTCAAACATCGCATGGTGGCCTGGGAACGGGCCGGGGTAATGGCTCGCCTCACCCGCAAACCTCTTACCCCGACCCCGGCTGAAGTCAAGGCCAACCCTCGGGCCCGAAGCGCCAAACTGCGCATTGCCGAGAAAATGGTTCATTAACTTTGGAGGGATGGGGGATGCCCAATAATCTAACTCTCCGATTGAGTGCCGTCGGACAGGTCTTTGTCTCCAAAAACCGCAAGGTTGGCCGGCCCTGGCGCTGGACCCGGATGGCGGTAACCATCCTGGTCCTGGCTACCGCGGGGGTCTTTTGCACCTCTCTGTTTCTGGCCTGGGCCGACCTGCAGTATATCACTCAAAACTATCAGATTTCCCAGGCGCAGGAGATTCAGAAGCAGTATCTCGAAATGAATCGCAAGCTTCGCATCGAGTTGACCTGCCTTACCTCCATCAATCGCCTGGAGCGACTGGCGGAACAATATAACATGGGGGCGCCTCAGCCCTCTCAGGTTGTGAATCTGCCGTGAATCTCGCCATCGGCAAATGGGTCCGGCTGCGCATCGGTCTGGTGGCCCTGGCGCTTTTGGCCTTCGGCCTCTGGATTGCCGGTAGGTTTTTCTACCTCCAGATCATCCGGGGGCCGGAACTCCGGGAAGAAGCCAGCCGGGAGTACCAGAAATTCTGCCCCGTCCAGCCGGTCCGAGGCATGATCCTGGACCGCAACGGCATCGAATTGGCCGTGAGCACCCGGGTTTCGTCCCTGGTAGCCCACCCCAACCAGATCAAGCACGCCCGCCGTTGGAGCCGGCAGCTGGCTCCCATTTTGGGGTATAATCCCCGGCACTTGCAGGAAATCCTCACCCGAGCCCGCCCCTTTGTCTTTGTAAAACGTCACCTCACCCCCGAACGGGAAGAGGCCTTCCGGGCCTGGGAGGCTGCCCAGGAAAAATGGCTCCGGGCCGCCCGCATTCCGGGTCGCAGCGACCTGGATTCCATTTACCTGATTCCCGAAGCCAAGCGCTATTATCCCCAGTTGGCCCTGGCCGGCCAGGTTTTGGGTTTCTGCAACATCGACGGCAAGGGCTTGGAAGGCCTGGAACTGCAGTATGATAAACAGCTTTACGGCAAACCCAAGCAGTGCTGGAGGATGACCGATGCCCGGGGCCACATCGTGGCCACCAAGGAAAAAGCCTGGGACCCGGAGGTCATGGGGAATAATCTGGTCCTCACCCTGGACCGCACTATCCAGTACATCACCGAAAAGGAACTGGCCGCAGGGGTGGAAAAATGGCACGCCGCCGACGGCCTGGCCTTGGTTATGCGCCCCCAAACCGGCGAAATCCTGGCCATGGCCCAAACCCCCGTCATGGACCCCAACCGCTATTTCCAGTTTCCCGAATCCGCCCGGCGCAACCGCGCCGTCACCGATTGCCTGGAGCCCGGGTCCACCTTCAAAATTTTCGTGGCTGCCGGGGCCCTGGACACCCAGGTGGTCAAGCCTACGGACCGCTTCCAATGTGAAAACGGCGTCTGGCACCTCAATTCCAAAGAAACGATCCATGACTGCCATCCTTATGGCATCCTGACCGTGCAGCAGGTCATCCAAAAATCCAGCAATATCGGCGCCGCCAAGATCGGCGCCCGTCTCGGCCCCAAGCGGTTGGATCACTACCTCCGGGACTTTGGCTTTGGCCGCCGCACCGGCATCCGCTTCCCCGGCGAAACCTCCGGTATCCTGAAAAATATCATCCTGGCCCGGTCACCCATCGACCGGGCTACTCTGGCCTTCGGCCAGGGCGTCTCCGTCACGGTCCTCCAGATGGCTTTAGCCCTCTCGGCCATGGGCAATAATGGCGTGCTCATGGAACCGCATCTGGTGAAGGCGCTAGTCAGCCCCCAGGGGAGACCGGTCAAAAAATATCAGCCCCGTCCGGTCCGCCGGGTCCTTTCCAAGTACACCGCCCGGCAGATGCTGGCCATTATGCAAACCGTAACCCAGCAGGGCGGCACCGCCAAGGAGGCGGCTATCCCCGGCTTCACCATAGCTGGCAAAACCGGCACGGCCCAAAAAGTGATCGGCCGGGCCTATTCGCACACTAAGTTCAACAGTTGGTTTGTCGGTCTGATCCCTGCCCACGATCCGGTCCTGGCTATTGCCATAGTGGTGGAAGAACCCAAGGGGGCCATTTACGGAGGCGTGGTGGCGGCCCCCATCTTCCGGGCAATCGCCGCCCAATCCATGCGGATTTTGGGCTACTATCCGCAGGAGCCCCCGCAGGACAAAAACGAGCCGGTGCTGGCCAATCTCTTTGCCACCCCGGCCGCCGCCGCTACCGTCCCGGAAGTAAAATTTTGCCTTCCTAAGCTAGAGATTCCCCAGGGGCCGTTAACCATCATGCCGGATCTTAGGGGGTACACCATCAGACAGGTTCTTAATATTTTGCACCGTTCGGGATTGCACTGCCGCTTCAAAGGCAGCGGCATGGCCGTCGGCCAGGATCCTGCCCCCGGTACTTCCATTGCCCCCGGGGACACTTGCGTCGTTAAGTTCAGTTCCAGTTCTTAAGGACTTGGTATCAGTTCTTGCCAAGATGCAGGAGTTTATGTACCATTAATTAACCAGGTGGTGAATCTTGATAACCTGTGCCGGTCACATCTCCACTGCGATGACCAGGGTAGGCCTCGGTGCCTGCCCTTATTTGTCCTGATCACCGTTTAGGGGGAACTTCTTTCCAATATCGGACTTAATGTAGCCGCTGGCGAAAGCACACGCTGACCCAGGCGAACCGTAGGGGCCCACCTGTGTGCGCGGCCTCTCATGGGTCCGCCCCCTGACAAAAATGCCCCATAATTTTGACAAAAACTTTGGGATATGACCCTAGTCAAGGATAATTCCTGGCTGCCCAGAACCTGGTGGCACAGGCTTCCACCCTGTGCAAAAAACCCCTGCTTTTGGGGCTGGCACTTGGTTCCATAAATGATCACTATGTTATCGGGGTTTTAAATTCCCTCCTTGCTTAAATGGAGGGGTTAAGGGGGGGATACAAGCATTTGATAATCCTCCTAAATTCATTTTTAATAACTCCAGCGTCAGGAAGCGCTCGGATGAGCGGGGGTAGGAAAACCCCCCGGCGTAAAATTGCCCATATTTTGGTGGCCTAAATGGCGGCAACCCCAAAAAATTTGCAAACGCTCCTAAATGGCCTGCCC
>JARRQO010000074.1:0-8696 GCA_037381685.1 Deltaproteobacteria bacterium
CTCGGGCTGCCCCAACAACTGTTCCGAGTGCGTCATCAAGGACCTGGGCCTGGTGGGCGCCGCCAAGGGCTGGCGGGTGCTGGCGGGCGGGTTCGGTTCGGGCCTCAAACCTCGCCTGGCGGACCCCATCGCCACCGACCTGACAGATGAGCAGGCCATAAGCCTGGCCGAGCGGGTGCTGGATTGGTACAAACAAGCTAACCAGAAGAAGCGATTAGGCCGGATAATTGACGATATCGGCCTGGCCACCTTCAAGATGGAACTGGGCCTGCCGACCGAATGACTTTAATTCGATCAGCAAACTTGCCAGATCATGCGGTTATAATCTGACAAGGAAAGGGATCAATCTGGCAGGGTCGCTTTGCCCCTGCCTTTTTTGTTTCGAGGTTGTAGCGCCTTACTTGCCATTACAGGTTTGAAATGGCTTGTAGTGCTTAGGGCTTCTTTGGACAGGCAAATGCCGGATTTGCTTGACCGGCCCAGTTTTCGATTATCGGAAATCTTAGGCTCAGACGCTTTGGACTTTGCTGGCCAGACGGTCCAGCCAGCCCCGCATTTTGGCTGGCACCGAGGTGAAGCGGATCACATAACACGGAGGGGATAAATCCAGGGATCGGATCACCTTGGCGTAAATTTCTTCCCCCGGCGACGGAGTTTCCAGCTCAAGCATTATATTGGCGTAACTGGGCAAATGGGCGTCAACCTCGATCACTGCCTGGCGCGGGGATAGGCTGACCAAGTTAGCGCGCTGCCTCTGCCCCTCGAGATGCTTACCGGACAATACGGTGTAATATAAAGGCAAGGGGGCCTCAAGGGTTGTGAAGGCCGGCTCCTCTTCCTTAAGCAAAAGCTCCGGGTGGTCTTCGTGGCCTCGCAAGTCACGACATCTGAGGGCCTGGCGCATGCCCTTGGCGTGGACTTCCACCTCGTCACCAAGGATCAGACCCTGGCCGGCCGCGCTTATCAGGGTAGGGGAGACGAGCACCTGTCCCCCCACGGTGAAGCTCTCAATCCGGGCCGTCAGGTTGACCGTCCGCCCGACTACCCCATACTTCGACCGCTTGGTTGAGCCGATGTTACCTACCACCACTTCCCCGGTATGTAGAGCAATCCCCATCTCGATTTCCGGCCAACCCTTTTGATCATTATGTTCATTCACCCCACTCATGGCCCGCTGCATTTCCAGGGCACAACGGACTGCGTGTCGCGCCGCGTCCGGCGTCGCCACCGGCGCCCCGAAAATTACCAGGATGGCGTCGCCGATAATTTCGTCAATGGTCCCCCCGTGGCGGTGGATGATCTCGACCATGGCCGAGAGATAATGGTTCAACAAGGCCACCACCTCGGTGGGTTCGAGGCGTTCGGCCAGGGCGGTGAAGCCTCGCAGGTCGGACATCAGCAGGGTAACCTGGCGCTTTTCGCCACCGAGCTTGAGGCCTTCGGGCAGATCAAGGAGGACCCCGACGATGTCGTCGCTGGTGTAGCGGCCAAAGGTCTCACGGATGAATTGATTGCGGCGTTCAAGCTGTTTGTTCAAATCTACCAGTTGGTCTCGGGAATCCTTCAGTTGCCGGGTCATGGTGTTGAAGGCGGTGGAAAAATCCCCCATGAAATCAACCTCTTGCTCTAGATCGCCGGAAGCGACTTGCTGGGTCTTCCAGGTCAGGTGCTTGAGGTTCGATTGGAGGGCCTTGTAGGCCTGGACCACGGCCATCCGACCCAGCAATGAGCCGGTATCCAGTTCACCCTGGGCAATCTGCTCCATGGCCTTGGCGAATGTGTCAAACTCTACGAGAAAGCGATTTACATAAGTAATCAGCTGGCGGACTTCATTATCAGGGAGGTCGTCCGGTATGGGAATCGGCCGGGCGACCTTGCCGGTGCGCAGGTAATGGATCGTTTCGGTAATCTTATCAATGAGTTCCTCGTCAACTGCGATCATCCCGGAACCTCATATGGGGTCGACAGAGAACCGACAGACCCTGTCCCCGGTGCCCCAGCAGTCCACTTCCTTGACCTTGAAATCTTTCCCCGTGTAAGCGAGGAGCATTCCAGCGATGAATCCCTCATCATAGATGCATACTTCCTCCGAACAGACGGGGATGCCTGAACAATCGAGATCTTCGGCCACGGTCACCACGAAAGAGCCCTTCTCGTAGTCGGCAGACTCGACCCGGAAGATCCCGATGCCCAGCTCCTTCATGGTTCGCTGGATATCGGCAAAAAAGCTGGTCAAGTCGCTTTTATCAGTAAGCACATTGTCACAGTAGCCTTCGCCGGCTTTCTTGCCAGCCTCGAAGAAGATGCGGTCAGCAGCCGCGACCCCGAAATCGCGGATGAGGACGTCCCGCAGCGTGAATTGCATCAGCCGGTAAACGGCCACATGCATCATCGAGCCGAGATTCGGCCGCCCCTTTTCGATATCGCCCAACATGCTCCATTCGAATTGGGTTTCATCCCGTTCTTCTTTAAACATGCTCCCTCCCGCCTTTTTCCAAGATAATTACCTGCTTCATAGATAAATCAGACCCTGCCTTGCCATTAATCATAAAGCTATGATCCCTGTGTTTGATTATCAACCTTGGTTTGCAGTGGTTAAAATCTGCGGAGGCCTAACGACTAGAAAACTTATTGTTCTTCAGTGCGCTCCTTCGGACCAACTTGAATCTTATCCTCAGGCATGGATTTGAGATGCAGATCGCGTTGAGGGAAAGGAAATTCGATGTCATGCTCATGGAAGCGCCGCCAGATGCCCCAGAGGACCTGGCTCCTCACAGAGCCGACGCCGTTTTGCGGGTCGTTGAGCCAGACCCGCAATTCCAGGTTGACGGTGCTATCCCCAAAGCCTATCAGATAACAATTCGGCTTGGGGGCTTGCAAGACCCGGGGACAAGCCGCCGCAGCCTCCAGCATCAGGTCCCGGGCTTTTTCCAGGTCAGAGCCGTAGCCGACGCCTACAGGCAATTCCAGACGGACAAGATTGTTGGAATAGGACCAGTTGATCACCTCGCTGGTTACCAGGTTCTCATTGGGAATGAGGTGCTCCGTGCCGTTCCGGGCGATGACCGAAGTATAGCGGGTCCCCAAAAAATTGATCCAGCCAAATTTATCCCCCAGCTGAATGACGTCGCCGGGCTTGATGGATTTATCCGCCAGGATAATGAACCCGCTCACCAGGTTGGCAAAAACTTTCTGCAGTCCGAAACCGAGCCCCAAACCCAGGGCCCCGCTGAACAGGGCGAAGACGGTAAGACCAAGCCCCATGTACTGCAAGACCACGATGATCGAGAGACAAAAGAAAAAAATGACCGCGAGTTTGTAAAACAAGATTTGGATTCCCGGGCTCAGAACTGATTCCGCTTCCAGCCAGAAATGTAGCAGAAACAATAAGTTTCTTGATAGCCAATACAGCACCAGCACGATCAAAATAGCCCGGAACAAGATCAATAGAGAAATATGAATTTTCCCGATATGGAAGTCGATATGCTGCAGGAGATTTAGCCAGGGTTCATTGAGATGGAAGATATACAGGAAGGCATTGAACCAGAGGAATATGGTGATCACGGCAGCCCAGAACCGGCTTTGCATCTGGATGGTAAGAAAGCGCACCAAGGCCAGAGCCAGCAAGCAAATGACGATGGTGTAGAGGCCATCCCGGGGCAGGTTGAAGTGTTCGGCGATGCGATAGGGGATCCATACAAATAGTAAGGCCAGCGCCGGACCTATCACGTAGGAGAAAGAAGTCAAGCGGGTCAAATCTTGACAGATTTCCGGTTCTGGAGAACATTTCGACTGTCGGCGGGCAATCCAGGCGCGGATAGAGGTGGCGATTTTGTATGCCAGCAGGAGGGCGCAACCCGCGATGGCAATTTGAGCGGCCATAGCCCAGGAGAGCACGTGCTGAAAAAAATAGGCGGAGCTCTGCGATACCAGGTTGTCCATGGAGGCATAATTAAGCAAAATGCTCATATTGCCACTCCCGTACCGGTATGACTATAAACTGCTGGACGAGTTAACCTGCTTTAGCTCTTCCCGGCTCCCCGAATCGCCGTGGCAATCTCCTGGCCGAGGTTGGCTACGGCCCGGCTCTGGGCCGCCACCAAGGCGGCATAACCTGGTCCCGTCACCGGCTCCCGAATGCTGTACCGCGTCATCTTGAGCAGCTTTTTCTCGGGACCCTTAAAGATGCTCCAACGCACCTCCAGGTAAGCGGCGTCGCCCAGCCGGCCATCGCAACGCACCACATCCACAGCAACCTGGTAATCAATGGGCACGGACAGGCGCCAGGGATAAAGGTAAATCTGCTCGGTGGGCAGGAGAAACCCGATATCGTCGGCCAGGACGTTGGTGAAATTATCTTTGAAGGAGCCGGCCCAGCGATGGAACTGGGCCTTGTCCAGCTCATTGGCGCTCGTCCGGGTGACGATCAGTGACTCGTCGAGGTATTCGGCCAGCTTGACCGGGCCGATGCCGATTACCACATTTTTAACCGGGCTGGGCCTCCGGGAGACATACTGATCCTGCACCGGAGTCAAAGCGTAAAAGGTTGGTGAGGGACTTCTGCCGAGACAGCCGCCGCCAAGAATAGCCGCAGTAATTAGGACGAACTTTAAGCTGCGAGAAAAAAGCCTTACCCTCATTATTATTTCCCTCCCGGTTTCTTCTTGCCGAAAATCAAGGACTGGGGTTGCTGATCCAGGTAATCGGCCAGTTGCCGAATTGACCGGCTCATGGCGGAAAGCTCGTGCAAAGTGTTCTGCAAATCTACCATCAGCGGTGAATCTTGGGAAACGGAGCCTCTGGCATCGGACAGGGTTTTATTCAAACTGGTACTTAGGTCTCCAACCCGGCCATCAAGATTGCGGGCCAGATTGCCGAGATCTTTGACGGCCTTGTTCGTGTTTTTGGCCAGGGGACCCACCTGACGGTCGACACGTTTAACGAGCTTGCGGGCGTCCTGCAGCGTCTCATTGAGCCTCTTAAAGCTGGCGGACAGGTTCGGATCATTGGCGAGCTTAGAGATACCGTCCAGGGTCGCTTCCAAATGCTTTTGCAGCCCCTCGAGATCCAGCTTCGCCAGAGCATCAAAGAGCTTTTGGGTGGTGGAGGGGATGGTGGGAATCTCGATATATTCTTTATATTCGCTGGCTTCCCCCCTCATAATTATCGGCGTGTCGGGATAAAAATTAATTTCGATCGCCAGTTGCCCGGTAATAAAACTCTGTGTCACCAGTACGCCCCGGAGGCCCCTTTTGATAAGTAGGGGTATAGTTTTGCGGGGATCTCTGTGCCATTCTCGGGCCCCTCCAGCCACTTTAAATTTCTCCGGATCGTATTCGATAACCACAGGGATTCGTGGGTGCAGTTCAGAAGGGTCGACTTCGATAATAATGCTTAGCACCGACCCGACTGGAACCCCCTGGAAGAGCACCGGCGAGCCCACTGTCAACCCCTGGACGGAGCCCTCGAAGTACATGACGCATTTCACGGTATTCTTGAAGAACTTGCCCGAACCGAATACAGCTAGGCTGGCGGCCAGAATTATCAGTGCGATGACCACGAAACCGCCGATCATCATCCTATTTGCTTGCTTAGCCATCTCAAGTCCATCCTCTGGGTTAAGATTTCTCGCCGCGGGTGAGAAACAGACGCAGCGTGGGGTCCTGGGTATCCGCCAACAGCTGTTTCGGATTGCCCGTAGCCGTCATGGTGCGCTGGGAGACATCCAAAAATACTGAATTGGTGCCAATGGCAAAGATACTGGCCAACTCATGGGTTACCACCACCATGGTGGTGCCCAGGCTCTCATTCAGCTCCAGGATCAAATCATCCAGGCGGCGGGCGCTCACCGGATCCAGTCCGGCGGAAGGCTCATCGAAAAACAGGATCTCCGGATCCATAGCCATGGCGCGGGCGATTCCGGCCCGTTTTTGCATCCCGCCGCTGATCTCCGCAGGATAAAACTCTTCGAACCCGGCCAACCCCACCAGCGCCAGTTTCAAACCCACCACTTCCCGGATTTGACCCGGGGTCAAATCCGTGTAGGTCTCCAGCGGCAGCGCGACATTTTCCGCCAGGGTCATGGAACTCCAGAGCGCCCCGCTCTGGTACATGACCCCGGCCCGGCGGATGATCCGGTCCCGGGTTTCCGCATCCGACCCCCAGAAATCGACCTCGCCATAAAAAACCTTCCCCTTGGCCGGGTCTTTCAAGCCGACTAAAATAGCCATCATGGTGCTCTTGCCGCAGCCGCTGCCGCCCATGATGATGAAGATGTCCCCCCGGTTTATGTCAAAGGTCAAATCGTGCATGAGGACGAAGTCCCCATACGCCATGGTGAGGTCGCGCACCGAGATGTGAGCTTCTTTTTTCGTCATATTCATCTTGGCTCTATGAGCAGCTCAAATGCCAAGAAAATTGCAGATAACCGTTATTATCTCGGTGGAGACGATGATTCCCACAATGGCGGTGACCACTGCCGAGGTGGCCGCGTCTCCCACCGCCGAGGCGCTGCGGCCGCACTGCATGCCCCGCATACAGCCGGCCAGGGCCACGATGATGCCAAACACGAAACCAGAAAACAGGCCGATACCCAGGTTCATGAGACCGACCGCCTTCGCCGTCTCGTTAAAGTATGCTATGAAGCTGAGGTTGAGCATCCCGACCCCTACGACCATGCCTCCCAGGATGCCCATGAGATTGGCGTAAAGGCACAAAAGGGGCATCATCACGGCCAGAGCCAGCATGCGCGGCAGCACCAGGAACTCCATGGGCGAGATGCCCAGGGTTTGCAGAGCGTCGATCTCCTGGTTTACCTGCATGGTCCCCAACTGGGCGGCAAAGGCGCCTCCCGTGCGGCCGGCCATAACGATACCGGTCATAATCGCCGCCATCAGGCGCACCATAGCAATGCCCACCAGATCGGCCACATAAATCTGGGCGCCAAAGAGCTGCAGTTGGATGGCGCCGATAAACGCCAGGATCAACCCCACCAAAAAGCAGATGAGCGAGACGATGGGCAGCGCCTGGGCACTGACGGCCTGCATGATTAAGCCGAGATCGGCCCGGCGGAATTGAGCTTTGCCCCGCAGCAGTCTCTGAAAGGCAATGACCGCATTGCCGATGAAGGTCAGCAATTCACCGGCGGAATGAAAGAAATAAACGGTTTCGTCGCCCAAATAAGCTAGAAAAGCCACCCGCGCCCCCGCCTGCCGGGCATCTTTCTTTTCCGGCACCGCCGCAGCCAGTTCCAGCAGTCTCTGGGCCCCCTGGGGCAGTGTATCACTCTTCAGAATGAGGTTTTGCTGGGAGCACAATTTGCGCAGATTCACCAGGAAGGTCAGCAGGCCGGAGTCCCAAGAAGCAATCTCCCGGGCGTCAATGACCAGACTCCGCACCCCCGGACTGGTTTGGAGCCTCTGCTGAATGGTGTCTGCTCCCGGCACTGCGCCGCTCAATTTCCAGTCGCCGGAAAGAACCACTTTCAGAGTGTCGGCTGCTGGTTGCTCCAGGCTCATTTCACCACGGACCGTCATTAATTTATTCTCCCTGCTCGCGCATGGTCTGGCAATTGGGGGTCATCTCAGTATGATGGCTCAAAGTGATTTAACGGTGCATTGCGCCAACCTTAAAATGTATAAGTTGTTCCCACTATCGGGCCATGAGCCCAGCCGGAAAAGTCAATCTGGACCAGGTTCTGCCCCAAGTTATACCAGGAACCGATGGCTTTGTATCCTATCCAGGTATAGAAATGTTTACTGACCCGGTAACCGACCATGGCCTCGCAATTGCAGTCCACATGGTCATCGGCCACTAGGCCAAAGCCCCCTGTATCTGCCATTATGGTCACGAGAAATTTCTGGCTGCGCCAGAAACCGAGCCGCGCTCCAAGAAAGGGTTCAAAATACTGGTTGGTGTAGCTTAGGACATAAGAGCCGCTCTTAATAATCTCATGCTTACCCACCAGAGAAAATTTGCGGAGGTCGATGGGTACGTTGCCGACCCTGATGGTGCTCAGATTGATCCTGACATACTGGTTGATGGAGTTGAACCGGGGCCCGCCCAGGAGCTCCAGTGACACCGCCGGTAGCGGCTCCTTGTCCTTGAGCGGCCAGATTCCCACCAGAAAGCGCGCCCCCAAATCCAGGTTGCCCAGGCGGCTGATGTATTTAACCGAACCGGAAGGGGTCAGGGTAATATTGCCCGGCCCTATTGTACCAGGTATCGGAACATTTATGGTTATGCCGCCAATATGAATCTGTTTATTGAGGGTGAAATCAACCGGACCGAAGGTCATTTCTTTGGGAGCCCCCCCTGGCTGCCCGTAGCACCAACATACGTGTAGTAGCCGTCCAGGTATATTCCCCATCGGCCTTTCCAGACCTCGGCCCGGCCCATGATACCTATGGTGTTGGAAAACAAAGCGCTGGCCGTGTCCCACCAGGGAATATTGGTCCCTTGCGTGCCCTTTAAAGACGTGGTGGTAACATTCAGGCCCGGGATCCAGAGGTACGGAGACAGGAAGAACTGCCATTCATCCTGCTTCTGGATGGGGAGCCGGTCGTCTTCTTTCACCTTGGCAGTGGGTTCTGCCGGGACTTGCCCCATCTCAGCCGCATACACCGAAGGGCATATGATGAGAAACAGCAGGATGGTGCAAATGGACAGGCGCGCTTTCCTCACAGTAGTGCTTCCTC
>JARRQO010000075.1:0-8683 GCA_037381685.1 Deltaproteobacteria bacterium
CACCCCACCCAACTGTATGAATTTTTCTTGATGCTCCTGATTTTCGGGGTGGTCTATGCCCTGCGGGATCGGAGACGGTTCGAAGGGGAATTGATGGCGATTTACCTGTTCCTGGCGGCCTGGGCCCGTTTCGGGGTGGAATTTTACCGGTCCCCCTACGATTATCGCGGCCCGGTCTTCTGGGGCATACCGCTGACCCAGATCTTCGCCCTGTTCCTGGCCCTGACGAGCGGGGCGCTATGGTGGTGGGGCCGGCGGCGGGTTAACGGAAAGAGGATACGTCAAGAAACCCAGTAACAGGAATACGGTCAAATCAAGTCTGATTCCGGATATATAAAGCGTAACCCTATCTGACCTGCAGCCTCCTTGCTTCCATTGCTTTTTCCACGGCCGCCTCAGAAGCGAGGCCTTTTTTCCTCTCCTGTGCCGGGGGCCCTGCAAGCCGTCGGCTCCTTACCCCAAGGGAAAAACCGATTGCTTTTCGGCTACCGGCTGGGGCGGCATCGACCGGTTCCTTTCACCCCCCTGGTCGCCCCCCTAATCTGGGTACATCGCTTTGTCTTCGTTTATCTTGTTTTGCACTGCACCCAGGTTCGAAGCGTCGGGCTTGAGGGTCCCATAAGAACTAAAATTTCCATTGAAATGGTCAATTGCCCCTCTCAGTTCCGCTTCTTTATTCTTAATATTTTGATCCATAGCCTTGACCTGAGCCACCGCATCGGGTGATGACATAACCCCAAGCATCATACTCGCTCTCTGATTTTTCAAGTTGGCCAGATCGCGTTGCAGGTTAGTCACCCTAGTCAAGGCGTTGCCAGCCCGCACGTACGTAGGCTCGGTGGGTGTCGTCATTGGCCGTCCTGTAGATCCTGTAGAATCACAGGGACTTCTCGTGACTGACGGGGTAAAGGTTGGAGGAGGCGCCGCCGTCTTGGTATCCACCATAGGCGGTGCGGAGGGCACCGGGGCTGGGGGTGTGGCCGGGGCCGGCGCCGGGGCATGGGGATGGCTGGCCTCGTGGGCCAAGAGGGGATAGATTGATCCCGCCACATAAACTGACAGGATCAGAGCAAGCAGCTGAAGGGTAAGCTTTTTCATGGCACGGTCTCCTGGGCCCATCGTTAGGTTGGGCGTATCGGGAGATTACAAGACCGGCGCGGAATCTCAAGCGGATTATGCGGCAACCTCAGCCACCGCAGTTAAAATTGTTTTTTGGGGCCTCTTATCCCGAGTTTAACTCAGGAAAGCTTCCCCTCTTTCGAAGCTGAATGATAGCATAAATAATTATAAAATACCATATGTTTATAATTTCGGCCATACCCGAGCAACCCTCTTGGGCTAATTCCAACTTACTTGCCAGCCTCTTTCCTTATTACTGACCCGCCAGAAAATGCAGGTTTGATATGCGTATGTTCCCCCGGCATGTGTGGGGAGGACTATTTCTAGTATCGTTGATGATGGTTACCGGAGGGCCTTTGGTCGGGAAAGCCCAGCGCATCCCGCCTTTTTTATGGCTTCAAAACTTAAGAAAACTCCCACGGCGTATCCTTGCGGTAGGCCAGGGCCTGGCAGGTGGCGATCAGGGTGCCCTGGGAGTCCGTCACTTCAATGAAATACGTGGCAGTGCGGCGGCCGGCGTGCAGTTCCCTGGTCGCGGCCGTGAGGCGCTCGCCCATCCGGGGCGCGGCATGAAAGGTCAAATTCATATTGAGGGCCACCGCCACGGTACCGTGCCCGTTGACCGCAGCCTGGAAGGCCTCGTCCACCAGGGCGAAAATGGCCGAGCCGTGCACCTTATCCATGATATTGGCCATTTCGGGGCGGCACCTCATGCTCACTTTCGCCCACCCGGGACCCACCTCTTCCAGCTCCAACTGCCAGAAACGGCTGATCTCCTGGGCCGCCACTCGCTTTTTCAAGGCGGCGAAAAAAGTTTCATCTACTTTAACCATCGTTAGCTCGTTTGAGATTATTTAAGTTATTCTAAATAGTTAAATAGCAGCATTTGCTTTCCTGCCTCAAGGCGGGGGCTTCCCGCCGGTGGCCCGCCGCCAGGTTAACCGCCTTTATCACCCCTACCCTCCCGTTGACGGCGCGCGGCCGCCAAGTGCTTCTGTTTGAGTTCCTCCGGGTCGCCGGCTACGGGGGAGACCGCCACGAAGTTGACATCTTCGAAAAAGACTTCAAAATAGGTCCAGTCCTCCGGAATGGGCTCATCGCAGACGCAGACCCGGCCCCCGCCCGCTTCCCAGGGCACTGCCAGCCAATCCGGAAGATAGGCCTCGTGGGGCACGGCCCGGAGCATGACGGTGCCGTCGTCGAATTTTTGCATGGCCGGGGTTTCCAACTCCAGGCGCACGCTTGCACCCGCTCCCACCAAACGGGCCGGACGATATATCCTGGTACCCATCGTTAACTGATTATCCATTATAACTCCTCAATTTTCCGGCCGGTTCCTCAGCCTTGAGGCCATATCGGGGCTCTGCTTCAACCCTGGCCCCGGCCTGGGGAAATCACTTTTTTGAAATTATCGAGCTTGACTTCCCAGGGCAAGCCCTTACTTTAGAAAACGTGGGACAATTCTCTTTTCCCGAGTAAGGAGGGAAGCTTGATGCGCATCACAGGAATTCTCTTAAGCCTGTTACTGGTGATGGTGCTCGTGTTTACGGTTACGCCCGGGAACGCCCAGGAACCGTATTACCCGACAGGTTCGGTATCCATTGACATGACCAGTGTGGCTGCAGGTATCGGTTTCAGTTCCGGCAGTGGCGTTTTAAGGTTTCACGGCAAACGCTATCTCTTCAAGATTGACGGCCTGAGTGTGGGCAACGTGGGCATCGCCTCCATCAGCGCGGTAGGCAACGTCTACAACATGAAAAATATCTCCCAGTTTGCCGGCAATTACGCGGCCGTCGGTGCGGGCATCGCTTTGGCCGGAGGCGCGGCCGGCCTGAAGATGCAGAACCAAAACGGGGTCATCATCAACCTCTATGCCTCCCAGCAGGGGGTGCAGCTGAACGTCGGCCCCCAGGGCTTCAATATCTCCATGCAATAAATAACACCTTCTTAGGTCCGGGGCCGTCGCCGCCTGACAGTCCCGGTCCCCTCCCCGTCACCGGTTTTAAAATCGCGGCACAGCAAAATTCCGGCCGGGAGGCTTTTGCTTCCCAGGTAGGCCTCCAGGACCGGGGTTGTGGCGTACTTCTTCAGGGTTTTCTGCGACGCGTCTGCCGCCGTCCAGGGCCACCACTTGGTCCACCCCGCCTGCTTTAAGGTTTTCGCCTAACGTGAGGATTTTATAAATCGGGCGATGCTGCGATCATAGGTGCGTTCCACCTCCGCGGAGAAGTAGCACGCGGGCAACTCGCCGGCGGCGCGGTGATAGCTTATGCATTCACAACAGATGCCCTTGCGCGGACAAGGTTCGTAGGTGCAGTTGCACTTCTCCAGATTAGCCTGCTGGTTGGGACATTCTTTCCTCATCCAGGTCTCCTTTCTTCTCATTATTATAGTTGCGAACAGCCTTGTTTTAAAGGCCTGCGGATTGCTCTCCCAAAAGCATTCCAAGGGCTTGGCCGTCAGCACTCACATCAGAATGGATCTTTTGCTTCCCTAGTAGCTTCAATGACTTTGGTTATGGCATGCATGGCGCACTCCTAGAAAAAAATGTAATTATCTATTACTGGGTAGCTGTCATAATAGCTCTCTTAACGCCCCCCCAAATCAGGTGAAAAACTTAATTTTGCCAAATAAAGATATTGATTTTTACCTTCTCTCTAGCCTAAAATGAACCAGCTAAGTGAAACTGGGGAGATATCACTTTGCCCACCAATTATTAAGGGTTTTCCCCTTGCTAAAATCAGGTCTGTACCTTATTGTGTTTTATTTAACGATAATTAATTATTACAGCTACGGCATCATAACAGAATTTTAATCAGAATATTTCCGATCCAAAGTTGGCAATGGGGCAGAAATGATTTTCAAGCCAAGCCTCGAAAAATGGGCGCATACTGGTTGCTCCTGGCGACGTATCTGGCTCTGGAGTGCCCTAACATTGCTCTTGGTAACCCTGGGATGTGGAGGGGTAAAAAATAGCTGGAGACCAACAGGACCGGGTCAGGATGCCTGGGTTAATGAGGACCAGGGGGACGAGTTCAACGCCAAACATCTTGAAGAACTCTATGCCAAAAGCGGTATCAACGATCGGGATCGCAGTATAGAAGAAGAATTAAACAAATGGTCACACCGCTCCAGCTTCGATTTTCCCATCCAAATAAATAAGCAGGTCAAAGCCTATATCGTCTATTTTGCCACGAAACGCCGGGGATTCATCAAGCGCTCCCTGGTCCGCTCCAGGCGCTATCTCCCCATGATCAAACGCGTCTTTCGGGAATATGGCTTGCCCGCGGATCTGGCTTACCTGGCCATGGTGGAAAGTGGCTTCAATCCCAAGGCCTGTTCCCCGGCCGGGGCTTGCGGCATGTGGCAGTTCATTAAAGGCACCGGCCGGCGTTACGGGTTGGTGATCAACCGCAGGGTCGATGAGCGCCGGAACCCCGAGAAATCGACCCGGGCCGCGGCACGCTATCTTTTGGACCTTTACCAGCAGTTCGGCTCCTGGTATCTGGCCGCGGCCAGTTACAACTGCGGCGAAATGCGGGTCGCCAAGGAATTGCGCAAGAGTAATTACCAGAACTTCTGGCAACTTTCCGCCAATAAGTGTATTCCCGGTGAAACTCGCAATTACGTGCCCCAGATGATCGCCGCCACCATCATTGCCCGGAACCCTAAAAAATTCGGGTTCGGCGGTGCGCCTTACCATCCACCCCAGACGCCTCCTACGTCGCCGAAAATTGCCGTGGCCCAGGCGGCATCCTCTCCCGCATTCTTCAACCCGGGTAAGCGCATCGATCCGCCTAAAGCCCGCCTGGCCCGGGCCCCTCGCTCTCAGACCCGATCAGCCGGCAGGTCCAGACCAAAATCCCCCATGCACGCCCAAAGGGTCCACCAAACCAGGTCTTCTCCTCGCGTGGCTTCCTTGTTCGGCCAGCCGCATTCCGGTTTCCGGAAACCCGCAGCTCGCAAAAAATCCCTTTCCGGCAAAACCCTCAGGGACCGGAAAAGACCTAAAACCAGAAAACGCAGTCCTGCTCTTTTGGCCCGCAAATACCCCCTGAAACCCGCCCGCCTGGCGAAAAAGCCTGGTGGCCGTAAGCACAAACGCTTCAAATCGAGGCGGGCTAAGGTTAGGTCAAAGGCGTTATTGGTTTCCGAGGCCAGATGAAATTAAGGAAATCGCCTGCACAGAATTTTCCCCTCACCGCACTTTAGAGAAAAGAAAAAACACCAAGACCAGGCCCACAATAATCAGCAGGTAAAATTCGATTTTCCTGATTTTCTCTTCAATTTCCGGGAGGCGGGAGGTGGGTTTCACTTCCGTTTCGGGAGGGGGCAGCTCGGCCATCAGAGCTTTGTACTCTTCCTCTTCTATGATGACCTTCCGGTCGCACTCCGGCTTGGGTTCCATGGAAGTCTCCTTGTCATTATCGGCACGAGGTGCAGGGGGATAATTTTTCTGATACCAAGTTGTAGTCAAACGGCAATTTTTTGTAGGGGCGGATTTAGGTGTCCGTCCTTGACCGCAGGCGCACACGCAGTTGTGCCTCTATGATTCTAGGTTTTTCGACTGCGACTCGGGATGAAAACCCTTGAAAGTTCTTTAACGAAAATCGTTTAGGAAAATCTATAGCGTTTGCCAAAAGTTTTTTCTCTAATTCCCTCGTCCCCCGCCAGAGGGAGAGGGTGAGGGTGAGGGGGTGAAAAATAAACTTTTGGCATTGAATATATTTGTGGCGGGGGGATAACCGGGCCGCTCCCGCTTCCGAATTTGGGCCGAACGCCGGCTCAGACCGGAAACCTACTCAACGGGCCTTCCAGCGCTTTCCCCATCACCCACGAGTCTCCGGCGCGGTTATCTCGGGTTGCCGCTGTATCTTTGGGTTACGAGAGGGTCAACCATCATGAATTTACCGTCTTTCCGCTGAAACCAATAAGCTTCGGTGGGATTAGAACCCTGCGGCATTCCCCTGGCGGCAAATTCGAAGCGATAGGTCCGGCGCGGCTGCCGGTCTGTGATTAATTTGCCCTGGCTCCGGGATTGGCCGCCTTGTCTGATGAACTTGCCCGGCAGGCCGGAATATTTGAAGGTTGATCCATGAGATTCCGTCGCGGTGGTTTCCTTCGTGGTTTTAGTGCCATCCTGGTTTACTTTCTCTTCTCGGGTCGTAGTGGTTGCCTGTCCCGGCCTCTGATACCTTTGGTACGTCACCGCCTCCTGCGCCGCCACAGGGATCGGTGAAAAGCCAAGAAATATGAGTAAAAAAGCTACTAGGAAGATTCCCTGCATCGATAACCTCCAAATCCGGTTTAACTGCCGCGCCTCCATTATAATTCCTGCCCTGAAGCATTTAATGAAAGCCGCCCTACAATAGATTATCGGCACGATGCGGGTGAAGCATAAGATCCTTGACCATTTTTATGAAAACCAAGAGCCCGGCTCGGCTATTTTTGGAAATACATGACCACCAGACCTGCCAGAATCAGGCCGAAAGCCACAAAATCCCCCCAAGACAGCATCCGGGCCAGGCTCCGGTTGGCGGACACCCGGCCCTGGCGCACTTGCCGGCGTCCCAGGTTGCTGAGCAATAACACCACCATGCCCACTAAGGCGATAATTTCCCCTGCTTGTAGCTCCACTGCATTCTCCCCGGACTTCCTCAGGTCCCTGGTTTTATATTTAAAAGGCGCATTCTCCCGTGCCCCTGCGCGGCAAAAGCTCTGAATCGAGCTTCCGGCAAAATCTCGGATTTCGTCCAGCCGCAGGCGAAAGCCTGTGCCCTCGCCAGATTCCGGCCAAAAGAGTCTTGCCAGAGGCTAAATTCAAAATATTTTTACATTCCCACCTATATTAACACAGCGGCTTAGGCGGGCCAAGGAGTGCGGCGAAAGGGGCCCAACCCCGGGAGGAGGCCGCTTAGGCCTTGCGGGGCAATAAATTGGCCCCCAGGTTGAGAGCCGCCACCAGCGCGGCCAGGGCAAAGGCCCACTGGTAAGCAGTAATTTCCCTCCCGCTTATCCCGCCGAAGGCGATCTGGGTATGGCTGAGCCAGGCAAAGGCCATGACCAGCAAGGTGATGCCCAAAAGCGCCCCCAGATTTTTCAAAACCGCGTTGGTGCTGGCCGCCAGACCGATAAGCGAGGGTTTCACCCCTAAGAGGATTTCGTTCAGGTTGGGGGCCTGGAAGAGACCGAACCCCAGACCCAGGAGGACAAATCTGGCCCCCAGCCCCAGGGTGGAACTCTCCAGCCCGGTGAAAAACAGCGTGACCAGGCCACCCAGAATCAAAACGGCGCCGGTGCGCAGGATCACCAGGTTACCCAGCCGGTCCGCCAGGTATCCCCCAAAGGGGGCCACCAGGGCGTTGCTCACGCTTAAGGCCGCCAACAAGAACCCGGCCTGATCCGGAGTGTAGCGGTAGATCTGCTCCAGAAAAAAAGGCAGCAGGAAAAAGGTCCCCATCACCGGGGCAAAGGTCAGCACCACCGCGACCGAACCTATAATGAAGGACCAGCGGCTCCAGAGCTCCCGGTGGAGCAGGGGTTCGGGCTGGCGGCGCTCCAAAAAGTTCAGGGCCAGGGCCAAAAGCGCCCCCCCGCCCAGCGCGCCCAGGCTCAGGCCGCTTAAGCCCGATTGCCGGATCCAGGTCAAACCCAACAGGAACAGCCCCAAGGCCCCGGCCAGAATCATCGCGCCCCCCAGGTCAAAGGCCCGCCAACTCCAGGCTTTTTGGCCCCGGAGAGGCAGCAACGTCCGGCTGCCCAAGCCCAAGGCCACCGCGCCGATAGGTATATTGATAAAGAAGATAAAAGGCCAGCCCAGGTAGCTGGTGATGACTCCTCCCAGGGGCGCGCCCACGCTGATCCCGGTGGCGAACGCCGTGGAAAACAGCCCCAGAGCCAGGCCCCGCTCCCCTTCCTCATAGGCCATGGCAATGAGTTTGGGGGCCACCCCCAGCATCAAAGAGGCCCCGATCCCCTGGAAGGCCCGGGCCGCCACCATCCAGGCCAGCGAGGGGCTTCCGCCGCAGCAGGCCGAGGCGCCGGTAAAGACCACCAACCCCAGGATAAAGAGTTTGCCGGGGGGCAACAGATCCCCCAGCCGCCCGCTGGTGAGCAAAAGCGACACGTTCATCAGCAGGTAAATCAGCATGACCCAGGAAATCTGCACCAAAGACGAGTTAAAATCCCGGGCGATCTGCGGCAGGGCGATACTGACGATGCTGGTGTCCAGGGTCGCCATAAAGGCCCCCACACAGACCGTCAGCAGAACGAGGCGCCGTTTTTGGGTAAAATTTTCTGAAGTCGCGACCGCAAACATGGTTTCATATCATACTGCAAGGAGCCTGAGAGGGGGAGAGGATTTTGCGGCAAATCAATCAAGGCCAGAGATGTTGAGAGAATAACTGGCAGAGATGGAATCAAGCGCAGGATGGTTGAATGGCGAAAAAATCCTGAGGATTCACCTATGATATGCTTATCTGAAGCGGAGAGTTTTGATGGCAAGGAGCTATAAATAGCAGAACTTTCTTATTCACCCCTCATCAAGATCCTTTGGCATTAAGGA
>JARRQO010000076.1:0-14305 GCA_037381685.1 Deltaproteobacteria bacterium
CTTTTTTTCCTCTTCACCCCTCCAGTATTATCCCCGCGTACTCAATTATCTCGGTGGAATCTTCCTCCATGGCCTCTCCCACCTTCCTGGCGCACTGAATAATGCAGGGCTAAAGGAAAAGTTTCGACACACTTGGGGGGTCTTGATGTCATCGCTTTTGCATCAGCAAGTGAAAAAAGGTCTGGACATATTTGCCGGAAACCACTTCACTCAAGAAAAATCTTAAAGGTATGTTTCCAGGGAAGCTAGATGTGAAGGCAAACCACACGTCCCCGGAAAGCCGGTCCAGGCCCTCCTGCAACTCGAAAGAGAGTTCGCGGCGCACCTCTTGGGGCAAATCAAACAGCCGGCAGACTATCGGGCGGTTCTCGAATAAGAGACACAGGCCTGATTCATTCAGCGGGCATAAGATTTCAGCCTGCCGGTATTTCCGGGCAAAATCCTCTCCCAGCTCGTCGATCTTATCGCCCGGCTCAAGCTTTTGCAGACACCGGGAAACTTCAACCCCTCGCGAAATAACTTCCTGGCGCATCTCCTGCCTTAACCTGACGTTCATCCTGTGACTCAGGTAAACTGCTTCGATAAGGGGCATGATCACCAGTTCCCGGCAACAATGACCATGCCCTTGCCCGCAAAGCCCGGTTTTACCGGCCTCCCTCAGCCGTTGGTCCACCAACTCTACCAAGGCCTGGTAGTTCGCAAAAAAGGGGAACAGGTCCACCAGATGCTTGGTCTCAAGAGATGGTTCCCTTATGGTCAAAGACTTTTCCCGTTTGCCATATTTGCGCAGGAACCACCACTGATAAAAATTGGCCGGCTGGGATTTCAACCCTTTCAGTTTTTTCCCCGCCAGCTTGTGCCCCAGGCCCTTGCGCAGCAAGTAGGCGTTTACCACTGTACCGGTGCGGCCGACGCCGAAGCGGCAGTGCACCATAGCCTTTTTACCCAAATAAAGGCATTCATCCAGCCAGTCCAGGGCCTTTTCCAGCCCCGGCAGGTCTGGGGCCTCTTCATCCGGGATGGGGTAGAAATACACGTCGAAGCCAGCGTCGGCTTCGATCCAATGTAAATCACAAAATTCAGCACAAAGGTTCATGATCGCATTGATTCCCTGGCGCCTGATATAATCCAGAGCCTCATGGGACATGGGCGCCTGCCCCACCGCCAGACTGTCGGTGACCCACTCCAATTCATAGCGCTTTTGGGTGTTTCGTTTCAAAGGTACGTCCATCCCACGTTGACCATGGTCCGTTTTCTAAGGAAATCAATCAACGGAAACATACTCCTGATAGCGCTCTTTGAAGGCCTCCACCATCTGAAGGACCTGTTCCGGCCCGGTCAAGGCCATATCCAAAAGACAGGTTTTACCCTGCAGGAGGCCCAAAAGGGTGAGGCGGGAGAGCATCTGGCTGGCCTCCCGGCGTTGGAAGCGGGCGTCCAGAAGGTCGCCTCGGGTGTGCACGACAAATCCCGCCCACTCCAGAATCATTTTAATCAGTTGAATCCGCAGCAGGCGGTTTTCGTAAATACCACCGCCGCCCTTAAAACGGAATTTGATGTAATTGGCTTCAGGGTCGGCGCAGCACAGCGTGTCCAAGACGGCAAAATGATAGCCGAAACGCAAAGCCAAGTGTAAATAATCTTTAGAGATAATGGCGTAGCTGGCCCAGGCCGCAGAGCGGAAGTTTATCAATCCGCCGCTCACCCGGTCCACCTCCTCCCAATCGATATGCAGCAAATTATTATCCCAGGTTAGGTCAGGATGGCTCAGGCCTTGCCAGCAGGCCCGCATGGGCTCTGAAGTAATGAATTGCGGCTGCACCTTCTGACCTGGCCCGGCCTCCGGGGAGATGCCGTCTTCCAGGTCCAAGACAAATATGATCAGGGGCAGTTCGGTTTCCAATTGCCGGGCCCGTCCCAGCCCCCGCCCGTGGCGTCCCACCAAAGAAAACATTTCCGCCATACCTTTTTCGTGGACAAAACGCACCAGGTCATGCAGACTCCGGCAGCCCGAAGGAGCAAAGCCGGGGGAATCGGGATTGGTGAGATTCAGGGGCGAGACGAACTCCATAAGCTTTCTCAGGCGGGTGAAAAAAGGAGTTGCCGCAGCCGTAGGGGAGGGCCGGCGGGATGGGCCTTTCAAGCTTTCCACTTCTCCCAGATAAATCCGGCATTGATCGGCGTCCACCGTGACCACCTGGCCAGGAGGCAGCATCTTGGTGGCCTCCCTGGCTCCCACGATAACTGGCAGGCCGTATTCCCGTGCCACCATGGCGAAATGGCTGGCCCGGCTGCCGCTTTCGGCCACCACTGCCTTGAGCCGTTGAATGATCCCGGCAAATTCCGGCGGCAGAATGGCGGAGGCCAGCACTGCCCCTTCCGGTACCTTGGTCAGGTCCTCCTCTTCCCGAATCAGGTATACCTGACCCATCCCCTGGCCGGGACTGGCTGTAATACCGCTTTCCAGCAAGAGGGGATTGGTTATTTCTTGGGATGCCGCTATCGTCTCCCCGGATGACTCCCCATGATCCCCGTTAGTTAAGGGTCGGGATTGCAATATATAGAGATTACCTTGCTTATCTTCAGACCATTCGATATCTTGGGCGTGGCCGGTCAACCCTTCCAATCTCATTCCCCACCTGGCCAACTGTAAGGCGGTCTCCGGCGCCAAGCGGCCTCGATTCACTTTATCAGAGGCAGTAGCAGGGCTGTCCAACCGCGTGGGGTCTTTTTCCCGGGTGAAATAATGAACCTCCGGGATAGTGCGGCCCGCCACCAAACCTTGCCCCAAGCCGGTCGAAGCGAACACCTCGACGCAGGCCTCCGCCGGTTCGCCCGTTCCCGGTGAATGGGTATAGACCACGCCACTCATCGCGGCCTCAATCATTTCCAGAAACAGCACCGCCATGGGGGTTTCCTGGTCGGCCAAGCCTTGGCGAATGCGATAAGCTACGGCAGATGGGGCATACTTGCTGGCCAGCACGTGTTTATAGGCTTCGAAGACCTCAGAGGTGGCGACTTTAAGGATGCTGGCATATTGTCCGGCGAAGGAGGCCTCCCCATCTTCACCCAAGGCGCTGCTGCGCAGGGCCCAAGGCCCTTCCCGGCCTTGCCGCTGTAAATCTTCCAGCCTCTGAGCGATTTCCTGGATTACATCGGGCGGGATCACGGCGTTATGCAGTAGGGCCGTCATTTCCTGAGACAGCTCTTTCAGGCGCCCCCAGTCACGCAACTGCACTTGGGCCAGCAGTTCGTCCAGCTGATGCCGAAGATTATTGTGCTCCAATAAATGATGGAAGGCATTGGTGGTGATCACAAAGCCTGACGGAACCGGTATTGCGATTTCCTGTAAAAGCCAACTTAAGGTGTGAGCCTTGCCTCCGGCCAGATTGGGAGCCCGGGCTGCTTCGGACAGGGTGATGGTATAAGGCGGGTTGGCCTCACCTGACGGTAAGGTGACTGACTGCAGCAGGCAGGACTCGAGTAGGTCGAAACGCTGCGCCAAGTCCTGGTAGGCGGCCGGATGCATAGATAAAAGGGAGCTAACCGTGTTGCGCACGGACCACCTGAGGGCTCGTACCAGGCTCTCCACCTGGGCCCAGTCCACCAGCCGATCCCCCTGCAGGAGGTCCTCGAGATCGGTGATGAGTTCCAGGCTTCTCTTGTCATGTCGCAAAAGCTTCTTAAATGCTTCATATTTCTGGCGCAAAAGCCTGCCCGGGGCGAAGACTTCCAGCGTCCAGTGCCTGAAAAGTTGGGTAAGATTCATCTATGATTCAGCCGGTTTCCTGCCTTGCCTTCAGGGCGCTGGCTACTTTCTCCTCCAACTCTTCCTTATCGATGGGTTTGATGCAGTAATCGAAGGCGCCCTCGAAGGCGCCCAGCTCTTGAGAGCGTCGGGCAGTCTCCAGGGTGGGGTAACCGGTGAGCATAAGGACCCGGGTGGAAGGAGAAATTTTTCTAATTTCCTCCAGCATCTCCACCCCGCTCATTTTTTTAAGGCGAATATCCAAAATGGCCACCTCCACGAGGTTGGTACGGAGATAGGCCAGGGCTTCCTCCTCCTCGGTGAAGACCGCCACCTGATGACCTTTGCGCTCTAACAGCCGTTTGACCATGAGACCTGCATCTGCGATGTCATCTAGAACCAGTATATTTCCCATACTCACCCCCTAGCGACGGCTCGAGGCAGGTCCGGTGCGTGACCTTGCCATATATCCTTACATCGGTCCTCCTGGAGGTCTACTTTGGAGACCGGCAGTTCTACGAAAAATACAGTTCCCGGACCAAGAGATTCTTGATTAAATTTAGGCACTTGAAGAAATTCTTGCGGGGCTGGGCTCAGAGCGGTAATGGTGCCCTGGTGATCCTGAATAATACCGAAGGACACGCATAGACCCAAACCGGTACCTGCCCCGGGAGGTTTGGTGGTGAAAAACGGGTCAAAAAGCTTGGTCATTTCCTCCGGAGTAATGCCGGTACCGGTGTCGGCCACGCTCACCAGAACCCGGCGTCCTTCAGGACACTTCCTGGTTATGACCGAGATAGCACCATCCTGGCCGATGGCATCAAAGGCGTTATTCAGGAGATTTATCCAGACCTGCTTAAGCCGTTCCCGGTCACCGATAATTGGGGGTATCTCGGGGTCCAGAGAGGTCTGGATGTCAATCCAGTTTTGTTTGAAGGGATGTCGCACCAGCTTTACCACCTCGGCGATAGACGCGTTCAGATCGATTTCTTCCATGCGGCTTTCCAACCGGCGGGAAAAGCCCAAGAGGTCTCCCACCACGCGGCGGCAAATCTTGGTTTGCTTCTCAATTATTTGCAGATATTCATGACTTTCGACGTCCTGGGGCAAGTCTTCCAGGAGCATTTGGGTATAGCCCAGAATAATCCCCAAAGGAGTGTTAATTTCGTGTGCCACCCCTCCGGCCAGCCTGCCCAACTGTTCCATTTTCACGGTTTGGACCAACTTTTCCTGGTATTGCTTGATTTCCGTAATATCCCGGGCCGTGAGCAGAAGGCCGGCGATGCGGTCTTCATCATAAACCGGAACCTTGACCATGTGAAACCAGTGTTTGACATTATTTTTGCTTACGAGAATTTCTTTGGATAAGGGGACGCTGGTTTTGAGAATTGCCTGATCTTCCCTGCGAATGATTTCGGCTCGCCTGGGTTGAAAAATATCCACGTCGGATTTGCCAATGATGTCTGATTCATTCAAAGCGAAATATTGACAAAAGGCCGGGTTGACCGCCCGATAGATATGGTGATCATCCTGGAGGCTGACTAGGTCCGGGGTTGATTCCATGACGGTCTTGAGAAGTTGCTGCTGCCGGGTGAGGGAGCGTTCGGCCTCTTTGAGTTCGGCAATGTTGCGATTTAGAGACAGGGCCATAACATCAAAGGCCTCAGCCAGGCTCTGAATTTCATCTCCGGCATTTTGCCGGTAAATCCCGCAGGTTTTGCAGGTCTCGATCTTATCTTGGTAGCCTCCCGGGGCGCACTCGGGACATAAGGTTCCCGGCAAGGTCCAGCACCGGTGGGCGATATCGCCGAAGGCCGGGCAGTTTCTCTCTTCACACCCCTTGATTTCCCAGCAATTTTTACTCAGGACCGGCCCGGTCTGCACATCCAGATTGCCTTTGATCATCTCTTCGGCGGACTTTTTCAGAATATCGAGGCGTCGGGTGACGGTTCCGGCAAACAGGGTCCCCAGCACCACCGCCACCAGGCCGGCCACAACCCCACCCGTACCGTCCCCAGACGCTCGTTGCTGATGGTTATGGGTATGGCAAAATCGTAAACCCGCAACGCCCCGGTATCCAACAGTTCAGTATGCTGAGGCGCGTGGGGAGGGATACGATTGGCGTCTTTAAGCTCAATGGGGAAACCGGCTTTGAAGGTGTGGGATAATATTTGGCCGTTTTTATCCTGAACAAAGGCATAGACAATATCATCGCTGGATTCTTTTAATTCATCCACCATATTTTTCAACCGGAGAAAATCCAGGGCCAGCAGAGGGTCTGCAGTTCGGGCCGCCAGAGAAAACCCCAGGCTCAAGCCCCGCTTTTTGATTTCCCCCAGCATAGCGTGACTGGCAATTTTGCTCACAAAAACTGCAGAGAGCAAAGCGAAAACCAGTACTACGGCAGTGATTCCTAAAATTATTTTGCTGCGAAAGGACAGCCTGGTTAAAAACCTCATTATTCCAACCTTCCCAATTGTACCCGGGTTCTTTTCCCTCTTGCAGGGGTATCACTCCGTGGCTTCCACGTTTTTGGCCAGTTGCCGTACCGGGTCAAAGTCTGCATCATGGGTGGGAATGATGGCCACAATCCCGGCTTTCTGCAAGATGGCTTTATCTTTTGGATTATTAATGTTCAAGGCCAGCAGGGCTTTCTTGATTTTTTCCACCAGCGCCGGGTCCAATCCCCGGCGGGCCGCATACACCCATCCCGGATACCAGCGCGAGTAAGCCAGGACCCGGATCTGCGTGAGGTCAATCTTATCCGCCAGGATTTTGAGGGTTCCCTCCCGGATCATGCCCACATCGTACTTCCCTGAATATACCGCCATGACTACTTTCTCCTGCTTGCCTCCTGGCCCCGGAGCGAAAGCGATTTGGGCAAAATCATCTTTCTTCAGGCCGTTTTCCAGAACCCAACTCCAGGGGTAGAGAAAACCTCCCGCCGAAGTGGGGTCCACAGCAATCAGGCGCTTGCCTTTCAAATCCGCCAGGGTTTTTATATGGGGATTGTCGGTCCGGCAGATGATCTGGCCCCGGAATTTTTCCCTGCCTCCGGCTTCTACCACCCGGGCAAAGGCCCGGGCCCCGTAGCGATCGGCGATTTTTACATAAATATAGGGATTGCTGAAGGAAAGATCGATCAGGCCTCGGCCCACCATATTCATGTGTTCATCAAAGGTATCCGGAAAAACCTGGCGGAAAGTCAGGCCGGTGGTTTTACTCAAATATTCTAAAATCAAATGGTGCCGCTCGTAGGAAACTGTATGGGTGTACTGAGGAAGATAGGCGTAGGTGATGGCGTCATCCGGCCGGTACACCGTGACCTCCTGCCGTTGTGACAAATCAATTTTCTTGGCCGGTTCCTCATCCCCGCAATGGGCCACCACCAGACAAGCCAGCAACAATATAAGTGCCCTTCCCCAAGTCATAGTCCCCCCGTCTTGTTGGAAATTATCTCCTCTGCCTTGATATCGTGTTTTTTTAGCCACTTCCACAGAGTGACCCGGCTAATTCCCAGACGGCGGGCCGCTTCTGCCCTACAGCCCTCGGCTGCAGTGATGGCTGCGATGAGCTGTTCTTTGTTGCTCTTGCCAGAGGAGTTTCTCTTCCTATGAGCTTCGAGCGGCGAGGGCGGGTTCAGATGGTCCAACGCCGGCAAGTGCTCTGGCTGGATGTTCTTTTCATGGCACAGAACAAAAGCATAATGGATAACATTGATCAGTTCCCGAACATTGCCGGGCCAGGGGTAAGCCAGGAGCTTCTCCAGGGCTTCCTTGCTGATGCCGGTGATGAGCTTGCGGGTTTTCAGCCGGGTTCGTTCAATGAAGGCTTCTACGAGCAGAGGGATATCTTCCCGCCGGTCCCGCAAGGGCGGCAGATGGATGGGAATGACATTAATGCGATAAAACAAATCATCCCGAAAAAGATTTTGGACCCTAAGCTGGTGCAAATCCTGGTTGGTGGCGGTGATTACCCGCACATCCACTGGTATGGGCCTCTGCTCCCCCACCCGCTCAATTACCTTTTCCTGCAAGACCCGAAGGAGCTTGATTTGCGTAGCCATGGGTAAATCACCCACTTCGTCCAGGAAAATGTCGCCACCGTGGGCGGCTTCGAAGCGCCCTACCCGGGTACGGTCCGCCCCGGTGAAAGCTCCCTTTACGTGGCCAAAAAGCTCGCTTTCCAGCAGGGATTCATGGAGCGCCGCGCTGTTTACTCTGATAAAGGGACCTTGGCTCCGGGGCCCCAAGCGATGCAGGGCCGAGGCCACCAGTTCCTTGCCGGTGCCGCTCTCACCATAAATAATGACGGGCGCATCAGACTGGGCGGCACTGGAGATGAGAGAAAAGAGCCGGAGCATGGCCGGCGACTGCCCCAAAATTCCCTGAAAGCCGTTTTCCCGGCTTAACTCCCGGCGCAGCCGGGTGATGACCCGTTCTTTGGCGATGAGTTCGCTGATTTCGTTAAAGGTCTCCACCCCGGCCAGGATTTCCCCATTATGATCGTTAAGCAGGACTGCGTTTTTCAGGACATGTACCAAGGAGCCGTCCTTTTTCACCAGAGCGCACTTGTCGTTCCGGGTGGCGCCTGTCTGAAAAAGTTGGCATTGCCTTTCCCGCCCCGAAGCCTGGTGGCCAAAACAGGCATCCGTCCTGATAAGGGAGCAAGGCTGTCCCACCAATTCCTCCCGACAATAGCCGGTGATCTCCTCCATAGCCTGATTGACGGCAATAATAGTCCCGTGGTGGTCAACCACCACCAATCCTTCGGTTAAGGTCTCAATGACCTTTTCCCAAAATCCATCATAACCGTGCGGCAGCATGGGCAAATAAGTTAAGTTAACGTTAATTTAATATTAAGCGATTAACTTAGAGGAGGCAACGAAATTTTTTAAAAATTAATTTTCCTCTGAAATAAACTAGTTATGAGATAAAAATACATATTTTGCCTATGGCATAAATCTTGCTCACCTATGGTAAAATTCATCCGGGCTAACGTTAAAAACTCAGGAAAAGCCAGAAGGCTTAGGGATTTTAACCACCCATTTTCAAAAAATTTAATTTTGAGGAGGCTTATTGATGCAGAAGAAGACTGTGTTGTTTATTTGCTTTCTTTCCATATTTACGGTGATAGCCGTGGTAGCTGCTTTGGCGGTGACGACTCCGGCGCACGCCATGTCCGTGGAACAGGCTATTGCCCAAACCCCCACTGGCATGGGACCGGGCCAAATCGACCCGGCCGCCAAACCCGGCTTCCTGGGAATTCCGGGCGCCCCCCACCCCTTTTGGCTCTATGGCCTGTTATGGGCCGTGTGGGTAGGCTGGATTTTTTCCACGGTAGGCGCCTTCGGCGGCATCATGGCCGGCGTGGGACACATCACTATCTTTGGATTGGCGGACTTCGGCCGAGCCTTCAAAAAAACCAGCCCGGCGCTGAATAAACTTATCACCGATTCCATCCGGGTCTCTAACCAGTGGCTGGTAGGTCTGTCAGCCTTAATCTCTTCCACCAATTACTATCGTATGGGCAGGATCGTCCTGCCTCTGGGTCTCTTTCTGGCCGGTGGCAGTATCCTGGGCGCCTACTTCATTCCGGTGTTGACTGCTGGCAAAATCAAGCTGAGCTCCTACATCGGCTACTTTGGCCTGTGCGTCTTTCTGATTGCCGGGGTGCTCTTTTATGAAACCACCGAGAAAGGCCAGTCCAAGAAAAAGGCGGCTAAAGAAGCAGCCCGGGCCTTTGAAGCTTCGATGAAGAAGAAGCCCACCGAAGGCGCCGCCCCGTCGGCGGAATTAACCGGTACCAAGATCACCTCCTTCAGTTTCACCAAAGTTAAGTTCACTTTTTATGGAGTGGAATTCTCCTTTAACCCCCTCTGGCCGGTTATCGGTGGTTTTTTTATCGCGGCATTGGCTTCTTTCCTGGGAATCGGCGGCGGGTTTCTGTACGTCCCCTTCCTTACCAGCGTGGCCGGACTGCCCATGTATATTGTGGCCGGGACTTCTGCGGTCGCGGTGCTGGTGGGTATGATTGTCTCTATCTTCAGCTACATGGTCGTCAAGGGTGTGCCCGTAGACTTTATGCTGGTCGGTTTCGAGTTGATCGGTATCGCCACCGGCTCCTTCATCGGGCCTTACACTTCTAAGTACATCCCGGATGTCTGGCTGAAGCGTTTATTTGTCATATTGGCCCTTTACGTGGGCCTGCGTTACACCACCAAGGGTTTTCTTGGCTACTCGATTGTGCCGCCCTTTTAAGGATAAACTAACGGTTGAACGGTGGGGGCAGGCGGATCCGGCCACACCCCTCCCGCTGGGAGTTAGTTATGGATATGCCTGTAATTTTTAAAATGGTGGACCCTTATCTGATCTGGTTGTACCGGATTACCCACCATGGCTGGCTGGACTTTTTCCTGGGCACTTTTGTTCTGGCCCTTATGGCCGTAATTATCGGGGAATTTACCATAGCCCTAGTCTTTCTGGCCGCCAGACACCGCATCGAGCAGACTACCGGGGACGCCGTCAGGTATCAAAATATGTCGGTGGATGCATTGGCCGCCAGGGACAAGCAAGCCTATTCGGCCGCCAACAAATTGGCCAATGATGCCTTCGGCCATACCTTTTTCCACCAAATCGCCATGTCGGCGGCCTTTCTCTGGCCACTCCCGTTTGTCCTGGCCTGGATGCAATACCGTTTTCTGGAAGTGGACTTCCCCATCCCCTGGACCGGTTATTCCGTCAATTATATTGCGATGTTTTTGCTGGTCTATGTGGTTGCTTATTTTCTGTTCAAGCAAGTAAAATACAAAATTCCCTTTTTCCGGCGGATAAAAGTCATTCTGGATAACTACAAGAATACGACCTCGGAAATGAAAACTTTGGCCGATCTTCACCCTTTGGAAAATCCCAAGAAGACCTGACCTGAAGTAAAGTGCTATTGATTTCAAAGGCGGTGCAGCCTCTGTGGCCCAATGGTTAATCTGAAGGTGTCTTAATGAGGTCTGGGCGCCGGCTGGCAAGGAGGATGAATCTTGGCCAACATCCTAATCTGGGCGGATAACCCGAAGTTGGCAGAGGTCCTGGGAGAAAAAGGTCACAAGCTTTTCCGCTTCACTGCAAAGAGGCGGCCCTGGACTGGGCCCGCTCACAGAAATTGGATGTAGCCCTGGTGGCTGCTGACCAACCTGCGGCCATGGAACTACTTGAAGAACTGCGCCGGCTCAATCCAGACCTGCGCTCCATCGCGGTGTCCCAATCCCCCAGTTTGCCCCGCCTGCGCCAGGCCATTAGTTTGGGGGTTCAGGAAATCCTGTTTACTCCCCTGGACCCGGAGGAACTGGAGGCCAAGATCACCAAGGTGGTAAAAGCGGTCAAACGGGATCTGAAAGAGGCTTTAGCCCTGCAATAGCCGGGTTCCATAAGGGTTTAGAGGCAAAGGAGAGGTATAATGACCGATTTCAAAAAAATGCACCGCGCTCGGTCATATATCTATAACTTCCTTTCCATCTTGATCCGGGATGAAATCTCCCGGGAGTTGTTCGAAAAACTCCGAGGAGAGGTATTCCTTCAGAACCTGAACCACTTTGTCAGCCGCTGCCCCCTGGCCGACCTAAAGGCCGCCTGGAGAAAATTGCTGTCAGCCTTGGAGGAGGCAGGGCCCCAGGACTGGGGCGCCTTGCGATGGGAATATGCCCACATCTTTTACAATGCTGGGGTCAAAACGGTCTTTCCATATGCTTCCTGCTATCTCACCCGTCAGCCATTAGTGAGGGGTGCGGTGGCGGAAGTGCGCAAATTTTACCGGCAGGCCAGGGTTCACAAATCCCTGGCCTATGACGACTTGGATGATCACCTGGCGGTAGAACTGGAATTTATGCGCTACCTGTCGAATACCATCGCGGCTGCGCCCGATGGGGCTCCGGAGATGGTGCAACTGCAAAACAAGTTTCGGCGGGACCACCTGATGGGCTGGGCTCCTGAGTTCTGCGCCGTTCTGGATAAACGGGCCACATCTGGCTTCTACAAGGCGCTGGCCGAGGTCATTCTGGTGACGCTTTTCCATGACCGGGCCTTGGCGATGGAACAGCAGGCTTCCCGAGAGGAAGCCTTTGCCATGCTGGCCCAGGCTCTTACTGCCCTGGATCTGAGCCAGGACCTCTTTACCCTGGCCAAAGGCCTTATCCCGGGCGGTGGAGCGCTTGGCGGGCCACGCCCAAGGAAGCGGCAGCATCCTTGAACCTTTCAACCTGAATTCTTTATTGTGGCTGGGGAATTATGTTAAAGTTAATTTATTAATAACTGAAAGGAGCTTGCAAATGGGAATGCTTGACGAAACTATGGCAAAAATTGCCCAAAAGCCCGTTAATGAACTTACCTATGCTGATGTGAGGGATGCTTACATCTATTATATCCGCATTGATTTTGATCCGGTTGGTATCAGATTCTGTGTCGACGAAGCAGAAATCGATAAATATCCGATCAACTCCAGGGCCAAGGCCAGGCTTACTTATTGTCAATACCTGGCCATGGCGAGAAGCGGCCGTAAGGCCATGCTTATGAGGCCGAAAGAATTATTGTGTGAAAATGCCCAACCTGTCTTCGGATTCCGGCAGTTGGACAAAGAGAAAGACACCAAGCGGCACATGAAATATCTCCGGGATGAAAAATTGGCCTGGGAAGCCCCGGAACAGAAAGCCAAACTTCCCCAAGGAGAGTGTAAGGCCATCTTCATGGCGCCTATGGACATGTATGACCAGGCCGGCCTTGATCCCCACCTGGTCTTCTTTATGGCCGTGCCTTATCAGATTTATCATATTCTCAATGATTATATGGGGGCCATGGGCAGAAGCAGTCTTACCTTCAACCACACACCCAATTCCGCGGTATGCTCCGGTTCGATTTGGGCCTACAACCACCAAACAGCCAACATGACCACCATGTGTGCCGGCAGCAAGACCTCGGGCAAGACTGATATGACCATGATGAACCTGTTCGTTCCGGGAGGACACATCAAACCTTCGGCCAGCCGGCTGCTGACCAGGGTGAAGGAGACGGGCGGTCCCTCGGTTCTGGGTAAAGGAGGGCAGCCCTGGCCCGGTATGGACGTCTGCAAAGGCTGTCCCCTCTTTAAGCTGGAAGATGTGCCACCTAAATAAGATCAGATTTCAAACTAATACTCGCCAACTAACCCCGGGCGGGCCGTCATTCCTGTCCGGGGGTTTATTTGGCCAATTTTTGACTGGATGAATTTAAAATGGTAAGGAAGACGGGGGGATCGACCCCCGAGACCTCCCGGGAAGGAGAACCAAGGATGAAGTGGTGTGATTTGACCTGCCAAGACGCGTCGTTTCCCAAGGACGGGGCGGTCGATGGGGCTGGGTCCTGTCGAACCTTTGCGGCGCTTTATTGCGCCAGACTCAACCGGCTGGTTCACAAAAACGCACCTTGTCAATGTCCGGATGCCTCCGACCCTTCGGGAACAATAAGCCCAGAGCCGTCGTCCGGCTTGGATTGGCCGTTTTAAAGCCCGTAGAAGGGAAATCGATCAGGCCATCTCGTGGCCTTCCTGCTCGATGAAGGTACACTCACGCATCACACCTGCCCCGGTAATCGCTTCTTCTCCGGCCATTGGAGCCGGATCCACCAACACCACCGCACCGCATCTGCGGCAGTCCGCCACTGCTGCGGGTCTCTGGCTAGGGTTCGGTCCTTCGCCGGTAATCACCGAGGCGTGAAATCGTCCCAGGAGGTGCCCCAATCGGGTGGCAGTTTCCCGAGCCTCTCGCTTTAAACGCTCCATTCTGGTCATCGTGGCCTCCAGATTACGTTCTTCTGCGGCAAGCTTTGAATGGTGCCGGTTATATAACCTAAATTAAGGAGCAGCTACCGAAATGCAACTAGGTCAGGGTTAGAAAACGACAACAGGGCTACTCCAAAAACTTTTTTACGACTATCGCTTTGTCGCCGGCCTGGAGTCCCAGCACCGGCTTAGGGCCCAGGATGGTGACCCCGATGAAAACGGTGGGCAATACCCACCCGACATTTGCGGTGCAGACCAAAAGGCCGGTACCGCTGAGACGCCAGCGGGCAACCCGGGCTCCAAAAATTTGGTGACAAAATCGGGCGATTTTTAAATATTAATTATTTGCATAGTTATTTTATTAATAAATCCCATTAGTTAAGTAGATTTTCTCAGGACATTTGGCACATTTCGGAAATTTTTTTGCACTTTGTGCATTTGTAACGTTCCACTTGCGGAAAAAAAGCGGGACTGGTTCCATTAAGTGCCGGATATTTATCTGGTTTTACCGTTACAGTCCCAGAGGGGTACCGCAATTTTTCCCGGATGTGCCGCTGATGTTCCGCAACAAACCGCTGGTGTACCGTAACGATGTGTTGAAAAAACCGCTTCCGCAAAAATTTTTTCCGCAACGCCGGGAGTTTGGGGCACATGGGTTTCACTTTAACGGAAAAAAGCGGCGGTTCCAGAAAGCAATAGACACTTGACCCGGTTTGGGCGCGAGACACATAAGACAGATTGGGGGGAGAAACAGGG
>JARRQO010000077.1:0-2096 GCA_037381685.1 Deltaproteobacteria bacterium
AATAAACTTTTGGCATTGAATATATCTTTATATTTCGGTACGTTGCCATATAATTCCAAAAGGTCATACATAAAAAGGGTTAGGGCAGCTTCCGCACTAACTTCCCATTTTTCAACATGAACAGGGCCGGTTCATCCATCAGAGCCACCCGGGTCTTGCCCTGGCGGTCGAACAACCCCAGCGCGGCCTTCCCGTCATGCTTTACTCCCAGCACGACCCGAGGCACACCGTCTTTGCCGGCCAGGGTCAGGCTGCGGTCGCCGTTTTTCTTGCTGATCAACTCCAGCGCCACTTTCCGGCTGTCCCCGAAGAAGCTGAGCTGCGGGTCGCCGCCGCGGGTGAGTCCCAGGTTGATGAGCCGCTCGCCTTTATCATATAGGCTGATGGCCGGAAGGCCGTCTTTTTGCACCTGCAGCGCCAGGCGCGGTTTGGCCTCATAGAATAAGGCGACAGTCTGGGAACCCTGGGGTTCGGTGCTGATTACCACGGCTTGGTGGGCGGCCTCGCCCATCTGCATAGTCGCACCCCCCTGGGGGTCCGCGGCCAGGCTGATTCCGGGAGCGCCGTTTTGATCCCCCAGCACCAGGCGCGCCACTCCCTGGGAGTCGACCTCAAATCGGCCCCGGGCCCGGCCCTCAGCGTCCGCAAGCTGAAAGCTCCCGGCCCGGATGACCGCACCGGCCCGCATTTCCAGCCGCATCGGCGCGGCCAGCTGGCCTCCCAAAAACCCGGCCAAAAAACCCAATACCACTGAGACCATTATAGAAATCAGAATTATGCGATTTTGCTGTGCCATTGTCCCCCTCTTTTACCCGGCCGGCCGGAGCCCGCCCGCGCGGCGCGCCCACCCGGCCCTAGCCTGAGTCATTATATATTTTGAGAGCAAAATTAAGTTAAACGATTATCGTCTTAGCTCCACAAAAGTAATACTCGATGTATTTAAGCAAGCATGAATCATCCGATTGAACATTTGCGGTTCCCAGAAGCGGCGGTTGAAACGGTAGCAAAATTCACCCAGGTAACGAGGAAGATGTTTAGGGCTGACACCATGATGGATACCCCGAATATTGCCTTTAATATTGGCAATCAAGGTATGAACCCAGGGCAGGACCTTCGGCGCTTCCTTCCCCGCACCGGGCACCAGCCACTCATGACGGAGAGCGGGAGAAGCATCCAGGAAGCTATAGCCTTGCCAGCCATCAGTCTTGATCACCGCCTCGGCCGCCAGGCGCTCCCGGACCAGGGGTTGAATCTCTTCGCTGCTAACGCTGGGCACCATCCGCATGGCGGCAAACCGGGCTTACTTTTCTCGGCCGGGGTTTCCACGGCAACCACCACTTTGGCCTTGCCGGCCGCGCCCCGGCCACGTTTGCCGGGTTTCGGAGCCCCGAAATAGGTGTCGTCCATATCGAGCAAACCGGCCAGTTTGTAGTTGGCGTCCCGTTCAGCCATAGCTTGGCGAATCTTGTGGCCCATGGTCCACACGGTTTTGTAAGTCTTGATTTCCAGCATCCGCTGCAGGACCAGCATGGAGATGCCGCTTTTTTGGGGTCCCATCAGCCAGATCATCCAGAACCATTTGGTCAAAGGGGTCCTGGTCTTATGAAACACAGTGCCTGCAGTCAGCGAAGCTTGATAGCCGCACGCCTTACAAATATATAAGTGGCGCGTGCGATGCAAATAAGCCTCAGCATGCTGGCAACGGGGACAGCGAAACCCTTCCGGCCAGCGCAGGCGAAACAATTGTTTTTGACAGGCTTTTTCGGTGACAAATTTCTACTGAAATTGCATCAGACTGAGGGGTTCTTATTGGATTGCCTCGCTCCAATTTTCCTGTTATTTAGGCTAATTATACCATAACAAATGGAGCAAAGGCTATAATCGTTAGTAAAAAAACAGAAAAAGGCTATGAAATTGAATGGCATTCAAAAGGTCAGGGGTTCAAATCTCCTCAGCTCCACCAAAATTAGGCAGGAATTATAGAGGGTTGGCAATCGGAAAGTTGCTGGCCCTGTTTATTTGGGGGCCAGGTTTACCGTTTCTTTGTTGAGAGATTATCAGGCAGATTTGCCGAGTCAGGCATTTTGGCTTGATTT
>JARRQO010000077.1:2108-10715 GCA_037381685.1 Deltaproteobacteria bacterium
TTGGGGGTTTATTTCAAAAACTTCAATTAGATCAGGTTCGGAGGTTTTATAAAGGTTGAAAATGAGGTTTTGATGATTACTTAGAACATAACTGTTAACCACGACCCGTAGTAAATCCGGCAATGTCAGGGGGTAGGGAGCCAACGCCCTGAGGCCGGTCTGACCGTTTACCTATTAGAGGGGAAAAACCATGCCTACTGTAACTCCCGATAAGTTCGATGCCGTCTTGTTCGATTTGGATGGAGTGCTCACGGCCACGGCCAAAATCCATGCTTCCGCTTGGAAGCAGGCATTTGACGAGTTCTTGGAAAAGCGAGCCGGTGGCAAATCGTTCAAGCCTTTCGACCTGCATTCCGATTATGAAGATTATGTAGACGGCAAACCCCGCTATGACGGGGCCAAGAGTTTTCTGGATTCCCGTAATATCCAGGTGCCCTACGGCGATCCGCAGGATACGCCGGATAAGGAAACGGTGTGCGGGATCGCCAACCGCAAAGATGAGCTGTTCAATGAGGCGGTGAAAAAGGAAAGTGTTGAGGTGTTTGAGGGTACGATAGCCTGGATCCGGCACTTGCGCCAAGTCGGGATCAAGACCGCGGTGGTGTCATCGAGTAAACACTGTGAGGCCATAATTAAAAATGCCGGCATTGACAATCTCTTCGATACGCGCATGGACGGCAAGGTGGCAGAAGGCCTGAAACTGAAGGGCAAACCGGCCCCGGATACCTACCTCAAAGCCGCGGAAATGTTGGGAGTCAAAGCCCCGCAAGCCGTGGTGGTGGAGGATGCCCTCTCCGGAGTCGAGTCCGGCCGCAACGGCGGCTTCGGCCTGGTAATCGGGGTGGACCGCAAACATGATGCCGAAGCCCTGCGCCAACACGGCGCCGATGTCGTGGTAACTGATGTCCGGGAAATGCTGTCCCGATAACTCCAACCTACAATCACTTTAATAAGGAGAAGAGCCGTGCTCCAACGCCAACCGCTCAGCCTACCCAGGCACGTATATCCCATCGAACCATGGCGGATCGTGGAAAAACAGTTTTATCCCCGCTTTTTGGAGCAGGCCGAGACCATCTTCACCATGGCCAATGGCTACCTGGGGATGCGAGGTTGCTGCGAGGAAGGCACCCCGGTGTTCGAAAATGGCACCTATATCAACGGCTTTTATGAAACCTGGCCCATCTGCTACGGCGAGGAGGCCCACGGCTTTGCCAAAGAAGGCCAGACTATCGTGAACGTCCCGGATACCAAGACCATTAAACTGTTTGTAGACGATGAGGCTTTTCTGCTCCCTGAGGTCAATCTGGCCAGTTTCGAGCGGGTCCTGGATATGCAGGCGGGGACGCTGGATCGAGAGGTTGTGTGGGAGATGCCTTCCGGCAAGCGCGTTGCCATTAAATCCCGCCGGCTGGTGTCTTATGAGCATCGACATCTGGCGGCCATTTCCTGTGAAGTGACGCTCTTGAATGCGTCGGCGCCGGTGGTTATCTGCTCGGAGATGAACAATGACGAAGACCGGCGCCTGCGTTCGGGAGACCCCCGGTTGCACCACTCCTTTAAGCGCCGGGTGCTGGTGCCCCAGCTAAATGCCTGTCGGGACTTGCGGGTGGTGCTCGGCCATCAAACCGAAAAAAGCAAGCTGGGGATGGTTTGCGGCATCGACCACAGCATTGAGGCGAATTGCCCCTTTGCTTTTCAGAGTGAATGTTCCGAAGATAAAGGAAAGGTGGTTTTTTCCTGCCAGGGACAACCGGGCGTGACCATCAAGATCACCAAGTTCATAGCGTATCATACCTCAGCAACCCTGAGTATGGATGAATTGAAGGGTTGTGTCGACCGGACCCTGGACCGGGCCAAGGACAGGGGTTTCGCAAATCTCTTGGAGAGCCAGCGGCAATGCCTGGACGACTTCTGGAGCAGAAGCGACGTGCGCATTGAAGGAGACGATAATGAACAACAGCATCGCGCCGGAGAGTTGCAACAGGCGCTGCGCTTTAACCTTTTCCAAATTTTCCAGGCCGCGCTCCGGGTGGGGGACATGGGGATTCCGGCCAAGGGCCTTACCGGTCAAGCTTATGACGGCAATTATTTTTGGGATACCGAGGCTTACGTCCTGCCCTTCCTAATCCACACCTACCCCCGCCAGGCCAGAAACCTGCTGGGCTTCAGGTACGATATGCTGGACAAGGCCCGGCAGCGGGCCCAGGAAGTCAATGAACAAGGGGCCCTCTTTCCATGGCGGACCATCAACGGCGAGGAGGCTTCAGCTTACTATGCCGCAGGCACCGCGCAATACCACATCAACGGGGACATCATGTATGCCCTGAAAAAATACGTGGAAGTCTCGGGTGACGAGGATTTTCTCTTTGAGAGGGGCGCGGAGATGCTGGTGGAAACCGCCCGGATGTGGTACGGGCTCGGGTTTTTCTCCGAGCGCCGGGGTGGAAAGTTCTGTATTCACGGAGTCACCGGGCCGGATGAGTACACCACCGTGGTGGACAACAATCTCTATACCAATCTTATCGCCCAGAACAATTTGGGTTTTGCCGCGGCCACTTTAGAGAAGCTCAAACAACAAAGAGGAGAGCTCTTTGAGGCCCTGACCGACAAAACCGGGCTCGAGTCCGAGGAAATCAGCAATTGGCGCCGGGCAGCGGAAATTATGTATCTGCCTTACGATGCCGACCTGGGGATTCATCCCCAAGATGACACCTTCCTGGACAAAAAAGTCTGGGATTTCGACCACACTCCCGCGGACAAGTATCCTCTCCTGCTTAACTACCATCCCCTGGTGATTTACCGCCAGCAGGTCATCAAGCAGGCCGATGTGACCATGGCCATGGTGCTGCGGGGGGACAAGTTTACCCTGGAGCAAAAGCGGCGCAACTTTGATTATTATGATCCCCTGACCACGGGAGATTCCTCGCTCTCGGTGTGTATTCAGAGTATCCTGGCCCTGGAGATCGGTTACCTGGACAAGGCCCTGGAATATGCCCATTACGCCGTGCTCATGGATCTGGGAAATGTGGAAGGCAATGTCAAGGATGGCTGCCACATTGCCTCGCTGGGGGGCAGCTGGATGCTGTGCGTCTACGGATTAGCCGGCTTGCGGGAATACGGCGGCCAGTTCTCTTTCAATCCCCGTCTCCCTAAAGGCTTGCAGCACCTGCAATTCCCGTTGACCTTGCAAAGCCGCGTCCTGGAAGTCAAAATAAAGCCGGAAACCACCACCTACCTGTTGCGTGAAGGCGAGCAGTTGATCATTCAGCACCAGGGCCAGCAAGTCACCCTTGCCAAGGGGGTGTCCAAATCAGTCCACAATGACCGGAAAAATTTTTAGCGCTTTGCCGAAACCCCATCAGGTGAAGGGAAACCAAATCAGCCCCCAAGCCCACAAGAGCAGGAAAGAGAACCCTGTTGCGGGTCAGAGGTAGTCGGGGAAAATCTACCTTGAGAAATTCTGAGTAGCGCCGCCGATAGGTAGGGGAGTGAAACACGGCGCAGGTTTAGGAGAGCACGTCCTCAGGCCCAAGAGTATTGTCCAGATCACCCTGGCCCTCTAATACGGCCGGCAGGGTCGGCTTCAGGCCATCGGTGCCCAGAAAAGCTAAAAAGTCATCCTGATAGCAGACAAACTGCCGCATCTTCCGGTAAACCGTGGTCAGGCCTCAACGCCTATACGGGCATCGGCTTATTTTGAGAGGGGGTCAACTTTCAATGATAAGCGGGGGTCGGTTTTCAGTGTGGGCCTTCAGCCTAATTAATACACTGCCGCCTGATTCAATTACAGAAAAGAACGGTTTTTAGGAAGGTTAAGAAAGTTGGTATTTTATCTTATACCGCTATCATCCTTGGATTGACTCGCTTTCCCGCCCGCATTATTATGATTTTAATTTAGCATTTTCCCAGGGGAACTTTCCGGCCTCCTGACATAACCCGGAGATTTCCGGGGGGCCGCCCCGGAGGGCCCATGGACAACCCGTCAGTAAAAACTACTCCCCAGGGGTACGTGGTCATCCACGGCCATTTTTATCAGCCGCCCCGGGAAAACCCCTGGATCGAGCAGATCGAAGTGGAGCCCAGCGCCGCTCCCTTCCACGACTGGAATACCCGCATCACCGCGGAATGTTACCGGCCCAACAGCGTGGCCCGGGTCTACGACGGCCAGGGGCGGATTCTGGATATCGTCAATAATTACCGGCACCTCAGTTTCAATTTCGGACCCACCCTCATCAGTTGGCTGGAAGATCAGGCCCCGCAAACCTATGCCCGGCTCCTGGAGGCCGACGCCCAGAGCTTGGCGGCCCTGGGGCACGGCAACGCCATGGCCCAGGCTTACAACCACGCCATCCTGCCCCTGTGCAATCCCCGGGACCGGGAAACCCAGGTGATCTGGGGCCTCAAGGACTTTGAGCACCGCTTCCAGCGCCCGGCCGAGGCCCTGTGGCTGCCCGAGACCGCGGTGAATTATCCCACCCTGGCCACCCTGGTGGACCACGGCATGAAGTTTGTCCTGCTGTCGCCTTTCCAGGCCAAGCGGGTGCGGCCGGTGACCGGAGGCGAATGGACCCCGGCCCAGGGCAGCCTGGACACCACCCAGGCCTACCGCTGCTTTTTGCCCGACGGCAAGGGCAAGAAGCGGCGCTTCATTGATGTTTTTTTCTATAACGGTGAGGTGGCCGCGGACCTCAGCTTCGGGGATCTTTTGGCGGACAGCTACCGCCTGTCGGCCCGCCTGGCCGCGGGCTTTTCCCCGGACAAAAAGCGCCCCCAACTGCTGCACGTGGCCACCGACGGGGAAAATTACGGGCACCACAAGAAATTCGGCGAACTGGCCCTGGCCCACGCCCTCACCGAGGTGCTGCCCCAGAAGGGGTTGCAGCTCACCAATTACGCTACCTTCCTGAAGCTGGCACCGCCCACCCTGGAGGTGGAAATTTACCTGGGGTCCGCAGGCGAAGGCAGCTCCTGGAGCTGTGCCCACGGGGTGGGGCGCTGGAAGGAAAATTGCGGCTGTTCCACCGGCGGACAGCCCACCTGGAACCAGCGCTGGCGCACGCCGTTGCGGAAATCTTTTGACTTTTTGAATGGCAAGCTGGCGGCCATCTTCGAGTCCGAAGGCGGCAAATATTTCCAGGACCCCTGGCAGGCCCGCAACGGCTACATCGACGTCATCCTGGACCGCAGCACCGGCAAGTTAGAGGAATTTTTTGCCCGGCACGGCCGGCCCGGCCTCAAGGAAGACGACCGGGTAGCGGCCCTGATGCTCCTGGAAATGGAACGCCACGCCCTGCTCATGTATACCAGTTGCGGCTGGTTCTTTGCGGACATCTCCGGCCTGGAGTCCTTGCAGGTGATCAAATACGCCGCCCGGGCCCTGCAATTGGGCCAGCATTTCACCTCCGAGCCCCTGGAGCCTCCGTTCCTGAAAATCCTGGAACGGGGGGTGAGCAACATCCCCAAGGAAGGCAATGGCCTCACCATCTACCAGAACCGCATCCGGCCCGTGGTGGTGGATTACCCCAAGGTGGCCAACCAATGGGTGATTTCCTGGCTCAAGGACCGGGAGCGCCAGTGCCCCAGCCACATTTATCACTATCGGGCCGAGGCCCTGGACCTGGAGGAGAAAACCCAGGGCTCGCTTTTGTTCGCAGCCGGGCGTCTGCATCTGACCTCGGGTATTACCCGGGAATCCCGCTCCCTGGCCTTTTTTACCGCTTTTTTGGGGAGCTACCTCTACCGTACCCAGGTGCAGTCCCAGCCCTCGCCCCAGGAGTTTTTGGCCTTGCGGGACGAGTTCTTTCAGACCCTGGAAACGGCCCCGGAGGACCTGATCCCCCTCATGGTGCGGCGTCTGGGGGAGACTTATTACAGCATCCACGATATTTTTCAGGAAGAAAAACTCCAGGTCTTTCGGGATTTGTTGCGCCCCCACCAGGACGAGACGGTGGATCAGGTGGCCCATAGCTTCGGCGAGTCCCAGGCCTTGCTCGAAGCCATGGCCACTGAGGGTCTGCCCCTGCCCCGACTGTTTCGCGCCCTGGGAGAAATCACCTTAAACCGGCGCCTGGTGGAACTCCTGCGCCAGATGGAGCCGGAATCCGCTTCTCTGCACGCTTCGGAAGAGATTATGCAGGTGATCGCCGCGGCCCAGCTCATGGGGTTGAAGCTGGAGAGCCAGGAAGGGGCCGAGATCCTGGGACGCATCCTCCATCGGCACTTGCTGGATTTGGCCGAAACTTTTTCGGCGGAAACCGTGACCCGCCTGCACGACTTCTTGAGTTTCGTGGGTCACATACCCCTCACCCTGGAACTCACCGAGGCCCAGAATTTTCTCTTTGCCCTGATGCGGGAGCGCTTCCCGGAAGTGGCGGCCCGGGCGGACCAGGACCCGGAATCCCTGGCCCTGGCCCAGCAGTTGGTGGCCCTGATGGAGGCGGTAAAATTCAGCCCGGTGCGGTATATAAAATTGCTGTCGTGATTGCGGGCTAACGCTAATGTGGCCGCAGGGGTATTATCCTGAAAGTCTAGCCGCAGGGGCGAGCCGCCGGCACGCCTCTACAAGAGACTTCCGGGTTCGGGGGTAGTTGTAACAATCATGCAGGTTTTGGACTGCTCTTCGCACAGGCTGGAAAGCCTGTGCCACCGATTTTTTCTTGCTCTGCGGGAGGAATTATGACCCTGCAAGCGCGGTTTAAGGCGGCCTTGACCGACTCTATCGAACTCAAGCGGCGGGTCCTGGAAGAGCTGGGGCCCCCGGTGACCGATGCGGCTGAAATGCTGGCCCAGGTCTTTAAAAACCGTGGACGGGTGCTGATTTTCGGCAATGGCGGCTCCGCCGCGGATGCCCAGCATCTGGCCGCGGAGTTCGTCAACCG
The DNA here is from genome assembly GCA_037381685.1 of Deltaproteobacteria bacterium. Taxonomy (GTDB): domain Bacteria; phylum Desulfobacterota; class Desulfobaccia; order Desulfobaccales; family 0-14-0-80-60-11; genus 0-14-0-80-60-11. The sequence continues at coordinate 8,987 of JARRQO010000077.1, forward strand.
CTTCCAGGTGGAGCGGCCGCCCCTGGCCGCGGTGGCCCTGACCACCGACACTTCAATCCTCACTGCGGTGGGCAACGACTATGATTTCCGGGAGATTTTTGTCAAGCAGGTAAAGGCCTGGGGTCGGCCCGGGGACCTGGCCTGGGGCATCAGCACCAGCGGCAATTCCCCCAATGTAGTCGCGGGTCTTGAAACGGCTCGGAAGCTGGGTTTGAAAACCCTGGCCTTAAGCGGCGGCCAGGGCGGGCCCGTGGCCGCAGCCGCGGACCTGGCCCTGACGGTGCCGTCCCGCAGCACTCCCCGGATTCAGGAAGTCCATATCACCCTCGGCCACGTGCTTTGCGACCTGGTGGACTTTCTGCTCTTTCCGGAAAAATTTTAGAGCGGGTTTTGGTTTAGAGAGGTTTTTCGCAGTACCCAGAACTGCCGGAGGCCGGATGAAAAAACTCGACCCCCTTTCCCTGGATGGCATCAAGACTTACAGTTTGTCTGAGCGGCATTCCAAAGTGAGTGAGGCGGATTTCGGCGCGTCCTGGAAAGCAGGCGGCAGCTTCAAGGAGTTCGTGGCCCGTCTGCCCCGGATTCTGGCGGGTGAGGCCCTGCGGGAAGTGGCCGCGGCCTGGGTTAAGGCCCGGCGGGCCGGGCGCCAGGTGCTTCTGGGCATGGGGGCCCATCCCATCAAGGTGGGGTTAAACCCCGTGCTCATCGACCTGATCAAGCGCGGCCTTATAACCGGCGTGGCCATGAATGGCGCTGGGATCATTCACGACGCCGAGGTGGCCATGGTGGGCCGCACCTCCGAGGACGTGGATGAGGTCCTGGGCTCCGGGGCCTTTGGCATGGCTCGGGAAACCGCGGAATTCTTAAACCGCGCCATTGCCTGGGGTGGAGACAACGGTCTGGGCCTGGGAGAGGCCGTGGGTCGGCGGCTGCTGGAAAGCGCTTTTCCCCACCTGGACCTGAGCCTGGTGGCCGCCGCCGCGGCCCCAAAAGTCCCCCTCTCCGTGCATGTAGCCGTGGGCACCGACATTATTCATCGGCACCCCTCCATTGCCCCGGAAGCTCTGGGAGCCGCGACTCATCGGGATTTCCGTTTGTTCGCCGCCCTGGTCAGCGACCTGGGCGACGGCCTCTTTATCAACCTGGGCTCCGCAGTGATTATCCCGGAAGTCTTCCTTAAAGCCATCACCCTGGCCCGCAACCTGGGCCATCAGGTGGCGCCCCTGACCACGGTGAATCTGGACTTCAAGCAGCATTACCGGCCCCTCACCAATGTGGTGCGGCGGCCTACGGCCGGAGCAGGAAAGGGCTACGCCTTGACCGGCCACCATGAACTGCTGTTCCCCCTGCTGGCGGCCCTAGTGCTGGAAGAAATGGAGGAAAGCTAATGCCGACCGATATCCTCATAACTGCCGGAGATCAACAAATCAACGGCTTCCTGGACGATTCTCCCACCGCCCGGGCCCTGGCGGAGGCCCTGCCCCTGGAGGGCTCCGCCCAGCTCTGGGGCGAGGAAATCTATTTTCCCGTGCCCCAGGTGGTAGCGGAGTTGGACGACACCGCCACGGTGACGGTCAATGTGGGAGACCTGGCTTACTGGCCCCGCGGCCGGGCCTTTTGCCTCTTCTTCGGGCTCACCCCCACCAGCGTCCCCGGGGAAATCCGCCCGGCCAGCGCGGTCAACCGGGTGGGGCGCCTCACCGATGACCCTTGCTGCCTCAAACTGGTA
>JARRQO010000078.1:0-9987 GCA_037381685.1 Deltaproteobacteria bacterium
AACCATTTGGTCAAAGGAGTCCTGGTCTTATGAAACACGGTCCCGGCGGTCAACGAAGCTTGGTAACCGCAGGATTTACACTGATATAACCGGCGAGTGCTGTGAAAATAGGCTTCATGGTGACTGCAATGAGGGCACTTGAAGCCTTCCGGCCACCGCAGGCGAAACAACTGTTTTTGACAGGCCTTTTCAGTACCAAACTTTTTCAGAAATTGCAGTAAACTGAGAGCTTCCTGTTGCATATTCTTACTCAGTTTTGCTTTATATTTTAGACAATTAAAGCACATTATACGGAGTAAAAGCAATAAGGGTCATTAAAATTATGATAAAATGTGCCAATTTTAAGAAATTGCCAGGAAGAGAGTTCGGGCAAAGCAAATGCCTAAAAACATGTTTCAGCCAGTTTGCGGTAATGGGCTTGGGTTGGACCCAGGCTCAGGCGTTTCTCCCACAAGTTATATCCACGTCCTACCCCGGTTGCGGAAACAGCAAAGCAACAAAGTTTCTTAAAGGTTCCTAATGCAAAAAAATTTTTACCCATTTCATAATGAATTTCTTGCACGTGTTGTGGTATTTCCGCGCTATTTTCTTGGCACTGCCCTTTATTATGATGATCAGTTCCGTGGTAATTTCTCGAGTTGAAAATATGCGGTTTGGAGATGCCCTCTATTTTTCTTTTGTCACCGGACTAACCATCGGCTACGGCGATATCGTCGTCAAGACCACTATAGGAAGATGTGTGGCGATCTTCATTGGCTTCATTGGCATCCTCTTTACCGGCTTGGTGATTGCCGCAGCAGTAGAGGCAGTGCGCAGGACTTATCATCGCGAGTAAGAACGGGGCGACTACGAGGCTAAGAGGTGCTACGGCATGGACCACTATTTGGTGAAAATTGAAGCCGCTATTCTGTTATTGCTGCTAATCGCCTCTTTGGGGGCAGTCTTTTTCAAGCGCCTCAAGCTGCCCTTCACGGTGGGGCTGGTGATGGTCGGCCTGGGTCTGGGGTTGCTGGAGCCGTGGATCATGCCTTTCCAGCAGCTGGTCGTTTCCCATGACCTGATTATTTTTCTCTTTGTGCCGCCCCTGGTCTTTGCCTCGGCCAGCAATTTGAACAGCCGTCTCTTTTTCCGGAATCTCACACCTATCTTGATCCTGGCGGGACCTGGGCTGGTGGTCTCCATGCTGCTCGTCGGGGTGTGGCTGGCGTGGTTAACCCCCCTTTCTATCGGCCCTGCTCTCCTCTTTGGGGCCTTGATCTCGGCCACCGACCCGGTGGCGGTCGTGGCTCTCTTCGAAAAATTGGGAGTTCCGGCCCGGCTGAAAATGCTGGTGGACGGGGAAAGCATGCTCAATGATGCCACCGCCATTGTTGCGTTTACGGTAGTCATGGGCATCATAATGTCGGGCAATTTTCAGGCTGCCACGCTGGGGCAGGCTTTGGTAAACGTCATCCTGGTGTTGCTGGGCGGGGCGCTGGTGGGAGCTGATTCAATTCGTCGTCACGCTGGTAATTGCTTACTTTTCTTTTCTTATTGCGGATTCTTTGCAGGCCTCAGGCGTGGTGGCCGTGTTGGCGGCCGGTCTGGTGATCGGGCGCTACAAGGCCGATCTGCTTAAAACCGAGGTTAAAGTTCGTCTGGATGATTTATGGGAATTGGTGGCAGCCCTGGCCAACAGTCTGATTTTCCTGCTGGTGGGGTTGATGGCGGCGAGGTTCTTTACCGGCCCCCAGGCACACTATCCGGCCCACCTCTGGACCAGCATATTCTGGGCCATTTTCGCCGCCATCACCGCACGCGGAGTGATGATTTTTACCGTCACCCCCTTAATAAATCCTTTTTTGCAGCAGGGTCCTATCGACCGGCGGTATCAAACGGTGTCCTTTTGGGGCGGCCTCCGGGGCGCCGTGGCCCTGGCCCTGGCTTTGAGCCTGGCCGCCGATTTTCCCCATCGGGAACTGCTCATTGCCATGACCCTGGGTGTGGCCTTGTTTACCATCATTGTTGGCGGGCTGACCGCAAGCCCCCTCATCCGCCGCTTTGGGCTCGATACCCCTGAACCACTGGTACGCTTGGAAGAAGCTCAGGCCCGGTTTTTGGCACAGCGAGCCGCGACACAGCGCCTGGGAGAGCTCCAGGTTTGGCAACCATTTTTCCCGGCAGCCTTTATAGGTTCGGAAAAATTTTGGGCGACAAGGCTCGAGCAGGCCTCACGGGACTTGTTACAGACCTGGAAAGAGCTCAAAACGCCCTCTGACTTGACCCCTCAAGCCGTCTGGCAGCAGGCCCTGCAGATGGAAAAATGGGGTTATCAGGAGGCACACGACCAGGATATGCTCTCCAAGCAGACCCTTGACCGCCTGAATTTTATGCTAAACCTCAAAATTGACGCGATCCGGGCCGGTCAGATGCCCCCACCGGCTTTGAGATCGGAAGCCCTGGAACGGCCCTGGGAAAAGTGGCTGTTCAGGAGGCTGGAAGGGCTCTGGTCCTTAAACGGCGGCAAACAACGGCACTTAAATAGGGTCTTGCAGGGGCACTATGAATTTGACCTGGCGGTGGCCGTTATCGGGAAAAGAGTGGCAGAAGAAATCCGTCAACTTTCCCAAAAATTGACAGGGCATCTGAACCCGGCCATATTCGAGGGCAGCGCCGCCTGGTATGCCGCCACGAGTCAGGATAGGTTTCAGCACCTCAAAGCGCAGGAGGAGGAGCATCCGGAACTTTTCAGGACCATCCAGCAGAATGTTCTCAGACAGGCCGTCCAGTTCAGTGCCCGGGAGAAATTGGGGAAACTGCTCACCGACGGGATTGTTTCCGATACGGTAGTTAAGAAACTGGCAGGAGGGTTTGAATCCAAATGAAACTCCAAATAAAAGCAAGGGAAAAGTTTTTTGCACAGGCTGGAAAGCCTGTGCCACCGAGTCATTGGGGGCGGGGAGACCCCGCCCCTACAGTTTACAAGACCAGGATTTTTCAGTGGTTGCCCAAGCAGAGCTCGGGCTAATAATTTGCATTCCCAAGCTGGAGCTTGGGAATGAGGGGGAAAAATGTGGCGCAGGAACCCTCATCTAGGGCTCCAGGAAGGGTGGACAGCCGGGGGCGGCTGTCCTACACGAGATTCTCAAGGCGGGTAAGTCAAGGGGGCGCCGGAGATTCTCCCCGGGGTGGCCTAAGGCTTGAGGGTGGAAAAAATACCGGCATAGGTGTCAAACAGGACTCCGGTAAAGAAGCGGCCGAATCTGACTTTGGCGGCCAACTGCTGCTCCGGGGAGGGCGCATTGGTAACCTGGATGGTGGTGAGCTGCCGGGCAAAGTCTTCGGGGGTGATCACCAGAATGCCGCGTCCCAGAACCGGGCTGTCCTGGCTGTCGCCGTCATAAAGGGTGCTGTAAAGCGTGGTGTTGTCCGCCCAGGCGTCGAATCCCGGATCATCATGAATCACCTTGAAGCCATAAAAGTAATAGGCTCTGCCTGCCGGGGTGGTCATTTTCATGCGGTAGCGCATCTGCCGGGTATGGGGCCGGTCCGGGTCCTGGACAAACAGATGGAATTCTCCGGCCGTTACGGTTAAGGGCTGCGGGGAGATGAAGGGGGCCGTGACGGTACCCAGGGTGCGGGCTAGGTGCTCGGGCCGGTCCAGCAGGGCGTTCAGATCATCGGCAATAATGGTCAGGGTGAACTCGAAAGCTGAGCCCTCTTCCTGGCCCTGCTTAGCCCCGCGGGCAAAATCATCTTTGACGTTGGCCGATAAAAAGCCGGTCATCTTTTCGGTGAATTGCAGGCCCAGGAGGGCCCGGGGGGCGGTGGGGCCGGGGGCGGAAGGCAGGCGGTAATCGATCTGCCAGCGCCGGGCCTGGGCCAAGCGGGCCAGGCACCGTTCCGCCAGGGCGCAGATGGTCAGCAGCGGATTTACTCCAAGGGACCGGGGCATGATGGAGCCGTCACAGACATAGAGGGAATCATAGACCGAACTCCCGCCGGGGCCTGAGAACACCTGGCCCTGGTGATTGACCACGCCGTTTTCGGCGTCCGCCGCCATGCGGCAGCCGCCCAGGGGATGCACGGTGATCAGATGGTGTTTGAAGGCCTCAGTCCAGATGGGGTTTTTCAGGAAAGTGCCGCCCAGGGGGATGGTAGCCTGCTTGAGGAGATCATTCACCCGCGAGAAGACGGGTTGCTCGCCCACCTGGGGCCAGGCAATACGCAGCCGGTCATCTTCCAGGTACAGACGCCCGGCGCTGCCGTCATGGGTCATCACCAGGTAGGTTTGGGTATTACGCAGGGCTCCGTGGTACGGGCCGCGCACCCAACTATCCCATTCCCGGCGTTTCTCATTGAGGAAGTCCAGCCAGCCGCGGTCGGTGTCCTGACCGATGGCCTGGGCCGCCAGGGCCATGGCCTGGGGGATAAACTTGGCCAGGACGCCCGGGATGGCGCCTTCTTCAATCACCAGGCCTTCGTCCAGTTGCGGTTCCTGACGCTTATCGATGATGCCGGTGATGGTGGGACCCACCGGGTCCAATTGGCCCGGAGGATGGGACCCCCAGCCGACCCCGTTGATCTCTTCGTCGGCATTGTAGGTGAAGGCCAGGACATCGCCATTGCCCGTGAAGTGATGGCCCAAGGCCTCGGACAGTGGTAAGCCGGCGGCTTGGGAGCGCAACAGGATTTCCGTGGAGCCCAGGGTGCCGGCGGCCAGAATCACCAAATCGGCGCTGACAAACAGGGGCGGCGCTCCAAAGGCCTCACGGCCCGCGTCCAGGATCTGATAATACACCAGCCAGCGGCCATCGGCGCGCTCGAGGCGGCGGGCGGCCACCCGGGTGAAGATTTCGGCGCCGTGATTTTTGGCATCCGGCAGATAGTTCATGATCAGGGTGTTCTTGGCGGCATAGTTACAGCCCGAAACGCAGTCGCCACAGGCGCTGCAGGCTTGCTGGGCCACTCCCACATGATTGACGCCGTCTTGAAAGGTGACCTTGATGGGGGGGCGATAAAATATTTCCTGCAGGTAATGGGCGGATTTTTCCAAGGCTTTGAGCTTTGGGAGCCGGGGGAAATTTTCCGGATAAGGGACGGGCTTGAGCATGTCCTCGGCCCGGCCCAAGCCTTCGGCCACCAGGGTGGTCAGGTCATCCCGCAGCTCCTGGGGCCAGCAGGGATCGGCAAAGACGCGGGGGTCGGGAGGCAGGCAGATATTGGCGTTGATCAGGGAAGTGCCTCCCAAGCCGCAGCCCACCACCACGTTGAGGTCGTCATTGAAGCGGAAATCATACAGGCCGGTGCGGGGGCCAAGGTGGGCCGGAGGCGTATCGGTTTGCATTTCGGCCAGGGCTGCGACTTCGGTCTGGGGGTATTCGCCGGGCTGAAACTCTTTACCCCGCTCCAGCAGGCAGACCTGCTGGCCGGCCCGGGCCAGGCGGGAAGCCGCGATGGCGCCCCCATACCCGGAGCCGATGATCACCACACCGTAATGATCTTTGATATTCTCCAAAGGCGATGCTAAGCGGGCCATGGCTTACCCTCCATGAAACTTGACATTACCGGGTGTTTGCTGGGGTTTGGGGGTCTCCGGGGGCCATTTCCCGGCCATGAATCATCCAAAAGGCGATCCTCTCCGCCAGGGCACTGATGGTCAGGGAAGGATTGACCGACAGCGCGGTGGGGATAATGGAGCCGTCAGCCACGTAAAGATTGGGGTAGCCCCAGACCCGGCCGTGAGTATCGACCACCCCTTGCTTCCGGGTTTCGCCCATGACGCAGCCTCCCAAAGGGTGGGCAGTGAGCAGCTTGCGCAAGGGCCATTGCCACAGGATGCTGGAGAGATAGCGGCCGTGGAGCCCCCGGCTCAGCGCTTTCAAGGCGGCTTCCATTTCCCGGAACATCTGCCGGCTGCCGCGAGGGTTCCAGGCGATATCGATGGCGCCGTGCTGCAGCCGCAGGCGGCCGTCCGCAGCATCGCTTCCCATGCCCAAATAAGGCAAAAACCTGGCGGTGGCCCCGCCGGTAAAGAGCCGCTCCAGCTCGAAACTGATGCGGCTGGAGCCGTCGTGCAGCCCCAGGCTGGCCCAAAGATAATTTTTCAGGGACAGGAGCAGGTTTCTGATCCGGCCGGCGCTGGGGATGGCGCCTTCCAGCATCCAGATAAAGGGATCGGGGAACCCCAGGTCTTCGATGTGGATCTGATTGGCCGGGGTGGAGAAGTCGGCCACCGCAGTAATACTGGGCCCCCGGGCCGGGTCCACTATCCGGTCGGCCTCCAGGGTCCCGGCCAGGAGAAAATCGCCGTTGCCCGAGAAGCGGCGGCCCAGGGCCGGGCTCAGGGCGGTGAGAGTGCCGTGCACGTCCCGGCAGCGCAGCAAAAGTTCGCCGGTACCCAAGGTGCCTGCGGCCAGGATCACGGTTTTGCCGATCACCGCGCCCGGCTCGCGGCGCGGGGGATCATCGGGGTCGAGGCGCTCAAAATGGACCCGGTAACCCTGATCGCCCAGAGGTTCGATTTTATCCACCAGGTGCAGGGGATAGATTTCGGCGCCGTGGGCTTCCGCCAGCGGGAGGTAATTCAGGTCCAGGGTATTTTTGGCGTGAACCTGGCAACCCAACAAACAATTGCCCGAATAATCACAGGGGCTTTGGGGCATGCCGCTGTGGGGGTTTTCCCGGGGCGGGCCGGTATAAACCGCAATATGCAGCAGTTCGGGGTCGCGGCCGCGGCTTTGGGCGGCAGCACAAAAAGCCTGGGTGCGGGCCGGGAGGTCCAAACCGGCCGGAGGGGTCAGGGGGACCGCGTCCAACATATCCTGGACCAAGTCATAGTAAGGGTCTAGGAGGGAGCGGCTGATCGGGGCGGGCCAGTGAGGCCCCTCAAAGATCGGCGGCGGGGTTCTCAGATGCACATTGAAGTAATGGAGGGAGCCGCCGCCGACCCCGCTGCCCTGAATGACGTCGATTTTTTTGAAAACCCGGTAGTCAATGAAGCCGGAGGTTTTGCCCGGACGCCAGAAGGCTTTGGCGATCTCCCCGGTGGTGCGCGGGAATTCCTCCCGGCGCCAACGCCGGCCCCGTTCCAGGATGCAAACGGAACGGCCGGCCTGGGACAGCCGGCAGGCGCTAATGGAGCCGCCGAACCCCGAGCCCACAATCACCACATCATAATCGGCTTTCATGGCAATCCCTAGATGGGGGGGCGCGCTTGGTGAGGTTCCAGGTTAAACCGGGTACGCCTCACCAAGCCCGCATCACTTGCCCATTTGCCGGGCAAAAGTCAAAAACCGCCAAAACAGCCACACAAAGACCAGATCGCCGATGACCGGGATCAGAAAGAACAGGGGAACCTGGCCCGGTCCCAACATCATGCCGGCGAGAAAGACGCCGGCGAAGCCCAGTTTGCCGATAATCCCCAAAACTACCAGATTCTGGTTGCCATACATGTCCAGGTAAACCAGGAAATAGCCGATCCCAAAGGTCATGAACAGAGCGATCCAGGAATAGTAGTACACCCAGGGTTCAGGCGGGGTGAGGTGGGCGGTGGCAAAAATCCAGCCGGTGAGCCAGATAATAACCACGCCGCCCGCCACATTCCAGAGCGCCCCTACCAGGAACATCTTTTTAAAAAAGTCTTCGTCCATAGCCTTCTTTCCGTCGCGGCCTAAATATGGAGATACTCGCCATAGCCCCTGCCGCTGAGGCGCTCTCCCTGATAGGTGCCGGTATAGGAAAAGTTGTAGTACATCATGTGGCTGGCAACATGCGCCGGGGGCCACTGGCGCACCGCGACATATTCCAGGGGGCCCGCCGGGGTTTGCGCCCGGAGTTTCCAACTGCGGTAAAATTTTACCGGGGGGAGCCCGGCTTTCAGAGGCATCAAATCCGGCTCCGGGTCATCCAGATATTCCACCTCGACGTGGTCAAACTCCAGGTAGGAGCCGTTTACGAAGAGGCCGCCGCGATCGCCCCAGGTGATCCCGAAGGCCCGGACCGACATAAAACCGCCTCGATGGGGGCCATCCCCCAGGAACAATTCATAGTGATAGCGGACCGGGCGCAGGGTGGGGACCAGTTTTTGGGCCCATTTGACGGGGAGCCACAAGGAGTCGAAATTGCCGGGCTTGCGGGCACAGCCGTGTTCGAAAGCGCCTTTGCCGGTCAAGTTATAGACCGCTGCCGGCCCCGGAGCTCCGGCATAAGTTATGGTCCCGGCAAATTTGCCCCAGGCGGCAAAATAAGTGAAAAAGGGCAGATCGGCCCACCACATAAGGTTTTCGCCCTGATAAGTCAAGTCAAGACTGATCCCGGCTTCGGAGTTGCTGAAGTGCAACTGATAATGCGGCCAGGCCCCCTGAATTTCGCCAGACACTTGTGCTCCCGAATCGGCCGTGCCGGCCACCGCGACCTGTAACTCGTCGGGCTTCATGGTTAAAGCGGCAGCCTTGGGCAGGTAGGATTGGCAAAAGCGATTTTGCCTGGTTTTGCCGCCGCCGGGGGTGGCTTCGATAGGGACCAGCATCAAGTATTCCACCACGTCAAAGGCGGAGGCTCCCGGGGGCAGCTTTTGGTAAGTGTCGATGCCCTCCAGGCCATAAAGCCCGGTCATCAGGCTGGCCCGCACCATCTTGACGGGAAGCTGCCGGTCCTCGGGAATAACGAAGAAGTACCAGCCGTCCCAGCCGGGCCAACGGCTGGCGGGGTCCACCTCTCCAGATGGCTTCCGGGTATAATATCGGGGCACTTCATAGCTTTTGGGGAGCACCCCCGTATCATGGAGCCGGGCCCGGTCCCAATGGCGAGATATCCACAGAGGGGCGGCTTTAAGGAAGAGATACCCTAAAACCACGGCTCCCAAGACCACTAAATATGCCGCCATAAATTAAACCATCAAGTCAGGTGGGCTAAACCCGGCTGGAAATTTTTCAGGCCTGCAAGCGTTTTCCTTCCCGGATAATATCGAGCAGAAAGAAGGCCAGGCCGAGGCCCCAGATAAGCAAACTGATAATCAGCATGGTTAAGAAGGTGGAGTCTTCATAAAACCAGGGGGCGTGGCCCGCCTGCCATTGGGCATAGGAGCCCAGCTTGTAGGTGCTGGGCGTTTGGCCGAAAATCCAGGCGGCCGAATACAGGAAAATGCCGATATACACCACCCGGTTGGCCAGGGGCTTTCCGGCGGCAATGAGGCGGTGGCCCACGAGAAATCCGGCGTTCACCGCGGCAAAAAAGATGACCAGGAAGGCGGGGACGAAAAAGGGATAGGCCGTGACCGAATCGGCGTGCCACCACATATGAGTAGTTTCCCAGCCGAAATAGTTGAGTAGGAAGTAAACCGGGATCCAACTGAAAAAGAATATCTGATAAATGTTATTTTTTAATAAAATAGAGTACTTATATTCCGGTAAGCCGGTTTGTAACTGCCGGCGCGCCGCATCGGCGAACATGGTCCCAATGGCAAAAGCTGCGGGAACATCCACTTGTACCATGATGTGACCTCCAAAGCAGGTATTATTGCCCCTCTTATACCGTTTTCAGTTTTCAGTTTTCAGTTTTCGGTTAAAATAAATAAGATTATCAATAAGTTATTTGATAATTTGTTAAAGCACCAAGCGAACCTGGCATTAAAAGGCAATGGCCTCGAAGTAATTTAAATTTTAAATAAGCACTGTTGGGACTAAAGGGAAGAGGTAGTGATATTTTTCCGGATTAGGAAATATTATTTGGGGAGATAATTAAAGATATTTCCATAAAGTTTGGAAATTTTCTTAAAAGAGGCTGGTGAAAATGACTGGAAGAGATAGAAGGCGAAGTGAAAAGGGAGGTTTTTTTGCACAGGCTGGCAAGCCTGTGCCCCCAGGTTTTTTGCAGGCTGGCGAATTATTTGGATAGGGCGACCCGGCGGGTTGCCCCTACGGTGGGATGACGGGGCAGGCTGAAGGGTGTGAGGATATGAGAGGTGGACAGCCGGGGGCGGCTGTCCTACACAGGCCAGAGGCCTGT
>JARRQO010000079.1:0-9903 GCA_037381685.1 Deltaproteobacteria bacterium
GAAAACGGCTACACCAAGGAAGAGATGAAGATGGTCAACGAAACCAGGAAGATCATCGGGGATGACAGCATTGCGGTGACTGCCACCACGGTCCGGGTCCCGGTTTTTTATGGCCATTCGGAGGCCGTGAATATCGAGACGGCCCGCAAGCTCACTCCCGCGGAAGCTCGGGATATTTTGGCCAAAGCCCCGGGGGTGAAGGTATTGGACGATCCGCTGCGCCACCAGTACCCCATGCCCATAGACGCGGCGGGCCAAGACTTAACCCTGGTGGGGCGCATCCGGGAAGATTTTTCCATCGACAACGGCCTGAACTTCTGGGTGGTGGCCGACAACCTGCGCAAAGGCGCCGCCACCAACGCAGTGCAGATTGCGGAGATTTTGATCAAAGATTATCTGCAAAAGTAGCGGTCAGGGGTCAGGGGCTAAAAAATCAGTGCATCCTTTTCTGTATTTTTCCTGACCCCTGAACCCTGACGGCTACTCCAGGAGAGTAGCCGCATGCGCATCATCGCCGGCGCCTTCAAGGGCCGCCGGCTGGCCCCGGTGAAAGGCCGGACCCGGCCCACGGCCGCCAGGGTCCGGGAAGCAGTGTTCAACATCCTGGGACCCGCGCTCAATGGTGCCAGGGTGCTGGATCTGTTCGCCGGCACCGGCGCTTTGGGGATCGAGGCCTTAAGCCGGGGCGCGGCCGCGGCGGTGTTTGTGGAGGACCATCCCCAGGCTGTCAAGGCCCTGCGCCGCAATCTGGAGGACCTGGGGCTGCAGGGGCAAAGCCATCTCTGGTCCCTGCCGGTTAGTTCGGCTTTGAAAAAACTGGCGGCCCAGGGTGAACATTTTGACCTGGCCTTCCTGGACCCCCCTTACGACGGCGAAGCAGCTCCCGCCACCTTGCAGGCCCTGGCCTCCCTGGATCTGCTCCGGCCCGGGGCCGGCGTCGTGGTGGAACATAGCCGCCGGGAAACCCTGCCGCCACAGAGCGGCCCCCTGAAGCTCCTTCAAGTGCGGCGCTATGGCGACACCCAAGTGGCTTTTTATGTGGCGGAAGAACTAAAAAACAGGAGTGCATCTAACTAATGCCCGATATCGCAGTCTATCCCGGCTCATTCGACCCCATCACCAACGGCCATCTGGACCTTATCCAGCGGGCTTTGAAAATTTTCGACCGGATCATCGTGGCCGTGGCCACCAACGCTTTTAAGCAATCCCTTTTCACCATCGAAGAGCGCATGGAAATGATTCGGGTCTCCCTGGCGGATTACCCCGCCGTCACCATCGACTCTTTTGAAGGTTTGCTGGTTAATTACGCCAAGCGCCAAAAGGCCCGGGCCATCCTGCGGGGCTTAAGGGCGGTTACCGATTTTGAGTATGAATTTCAGTTGGCCATGATGAACCGGCGGCTGGAGGCGGAAATTGAAACCGTGTTTCTGATGACCGGCCTGCGCTGGGTCTTCTTAAGTTCCAGCATCCTCAAGGAAGCGGCCGTGCATGGCGGAGACATCGAAGGCATGGTGCCGGAAGTCGTATACCATCGGCTCAGAGAAAAATTCGGGTTGGAGTGAGGCGGGCATCAGTGCGCATCTGCGTTATTGACGGGCAAGGAGGCGGCATCGGCGCCGCCATCATCAAACGCTTGAAAGAAGTGTACCGGGAGGAGCTCGAAGTCATCGCCCTGGGGACCAACGCGGTGGCCACTGCTCAAATGATGAAGGCCCGGGCCAACCGGGGCGCCAGCGGCGAAAACGCCATTGTCCAGACGGTGCCCGGCGCCGACGTAATCCTGGGCTGCCTCTCCATTGTCCTGGCCAACTCCATGATGGGGGAAGTGACCCCCAAAATGGCCGTAGCCATCGCTTCGACCCCGGCCCGGAAAATTTTACTCCCCCTGACCCAGGAAGCCGTGGAGATCGTCGGCCTGGTGCCTGAGCCTCTCCCCCACCTGGTGGACAGGATCGTGAGCCAAAAGTTAAAGGAGATCATCAACCATGTGTGAAGCAACCGCATATCTGGTAAAAGGCGGCCAGGAAGAACTGGTCATGAAGGATGTGGACGTCGTCGAACCGGAAGGCGACAGCCTCAGGATTGTCAATATTTTCGGCGAACAGAAGGTGCTGAAGGCCGAAATCCACAGCCTCAGCCTGATCGATCACAAGGTTTTGCTGATGGAGAAATAAAGGTTTCCATTTTCAGTTTTCGGTAAAAGCAAAAACCGGTTAAACCCGAAACCTGGCGGGGTGCAGGGCAGCCCTGCCAGGTCACTCAGGCTGCGGATATCATCTTGGTTCAGATCGTTAAAGCAATTCCCTGATGCCTGCTCCTGACCCTTGAATTCCAACTGCTAATCTATCAGTTGGAATTCGCCGTTATGGATCTTGACCAAGACAAGCGCAGCCGGAGTCAGGCCGTTATGATCTTCGGGGCTCATATTGAAAACTCCGCTGACCCCCACAAAATTCTTGGTGTTCTCGATCCCGTCACGGATTTTAGCCCGGTTGTTGCCGACCTTGGCCAGGGTCAGGTCGAGCATCCGGAGGGCATCGTAAGCATAGCCTCCAAAGCCGGATTCCGGAGTCTTGAACTTGGCCGTATATTTTTCCGCATATTCCTTACAAACGGCCTTCTGGGGGTCGGTGTCCGGTAACTGCTTCCAGATCGCCAGCTTGCCTGCGGGCATAATGATGCCTTCGGCTGCGTACCCGGCCAGCTCAATAAAATTTTTCGAAGCCGCGCCATGGCTTTGGATCAAGGGCAAATTCATGCCCAACTCTTTCATGTCCTTGGCCACCAAGGCCGGGGCCGGGCCGGTGCCCCAACAGATAATCACCTGGGCCGGGGTTTCCCTGAGCGTAGTAAGCTGGGAGGTCATGTCCTTGTCTTTTTCGCCGAAAACCTCCTGGCCCACCACCTGGATGTCGTGCCTGGGGGCCAGATCCAGGAGTTGATGCTTGCCGGAAACCCCGAAACCGGTGGACACTGTGAGGATGGCCACCTTATTCAGGTGGTGCTTTTGCAGATACTGATAAATGAGTTCGACTGCCATCCGGTCGGTCTGAGCGGTCTGGAAGACCCAATGGCGCTCTTTGACCGGAGAGGTGATGTTGACACCCGCAGCGCAAGAAATCAGGGGCACCTTGGCCTTCTGGGTGATTTCCAGGGCAGCCATAGAGGTTTGGGTAAGGCTGGGGCCGATGACGCACAGGATGTTTTTATCCAGGGCCAGCCTGGTGGCATAGAGGCGGGCCTTTGTTACGTCGCCTTCGGAGTTATAAATAATTAGTTTCAAGGGATGGCCGTCAATCCCCCCCTCGGCGTTGACTTCATCTGCCACCATCTGCAGAGAATTGCGCTCGGACTCCCCTAAGTAGGAAGCCGGGCCGCTGATGGAAAAGATACCCCCCACCACATAAGGCGCCAACTCCTGGGAGCCGCCGCAGCCCAGAAAAATAAGGCCCAAACTCACCAAGGCCAGAGTCATGCCAACCACAATTGCCTTTCCCTTCATCCGCTCTTCCTCCCCCGTGATTTAAAGCCGATATAATTCCTCCCCCTGGTAGATGTGGATACCCTCGTTCTGGAGCGACTCGATGGCTTGCTCCAAATGGTCGAAGCGAAAAATGATGACTGCGTTCTTGCCGCTGTGCTGGACAAAGGCATACATATATTCCACATTGACTCCGGCCTTGGTCAGGATCTGGAGAACCAGCCCCAAGCCCCCGGGACAGTCCGGAACCTCCACCGCCACCACTTCGGTCTTGCCCACGGTGAAGCCCTCGTCCTTGAGGATTTGCCGGGCCAGGTCGTATTGGTCCACGATGAGCCGCAAGATGCCGAAATCTGTGGTATCCGCCAAAGACAGCGCCCGGATGTTGATCCCGGCTTGGCCCAGAACCCGGGTGACTTCCGCCAGACGACCGGCCTTGTTCTCCAGAAAAACCGAGATTTGTTCAACTTTCATGGATTACCTCTCAGTGGTTAGTAGTCAGTGGTGAGTTGAAAACCTGGAAAGAAATCTTTTCCCATTCACTTTTTCCATCCTAAGAGAAGCCAAAAGCCCTTAAGAATTCGTCCCACCTCTGGCGAGAGACTCAAAAGGGCATTGAAATCTTTTTCATTAAGATAACCGAAGTTGCGCGCGCTTCAAATCCGCTCGTCTCAAAATTCGGTCTGGACCCTTTGCATTTCGCCGGGTAACTACAACTTCCGGTTGTCAATGACCCGCTTGGCCTTGTCTTCACTAC
Source organism: Deltaproteobacteria bacterium (assembly GCA_037381685.1). Classification (GTDB taxonomy): domain Bacteria; phylum Desulfobacterota; class Desulfobaccia; order Desulfobaccales; family 0-14-0-80-60-11; genus 0-14-0-80-60-11. The sequence continues at coordinate 4,239 of JARRQO010000079.1, forward strand.
GGGGGATGCTCCGGGGCTCCACCAGCTTCACCTTGACGGATACGGTGAAATAATCCTTGATCTGCCTTTGGATGCTTTGGGCCAGGGCCTGCAATTGCTTGACTTCGTCGGAAAAGGTGGCTTCATCCACTTCCACCTGGACTTCCAGGGTATCTAACTGACCCTCCCGTTCGACGACTAGCTGGTAATGGGGCGCCACTCCGGGGGTTTCCATGAGCACGGACTCGATTTGCGACGGGAAGACATTCACTCCCCGGATGATAAGCATATCATCACTGCGGCCCTGGAACCGGCTGATGCGGGCCATACTGCGGCCGCATCTGCAGGGAGTGTAATTCAACGAAGTGATGTCCCGGGTGCGGTACCGCAACAGCGGCAAGGCCTCTTTGGTGAGGGTGGTGATGACCAACTCCCCCAACTCGCCCGGTGCTATGGCTTCCATGGTGGCGGGATTGATAATTTCCGGCAGGAAATGATCCTCAAATATATGCAACCCCTTTTTGGCTTCCAGACACTCAATGGCCACCCCCGGCCCCAAAACCTCGGACAGGCCGTAGATGTCCAGGGCGTCTATTCTGAGGCGATTTTCGATCTCCTGGCGAATGCCGTCGGTCCAGGATTCGGCCCCGAAGACCCCCAACCTGAGGTTGGTCTCGGCAAAATCCACCCCCATTTCCTGGCCCACCTCCGCCAGGTACAAAGCAAAAGAGGGGGTGCAGCATAAGACGGTGGGACCGAAGTCCTGTATTAGCATAATCTGGCGGCGGGTTTGTCCGCCGGACACGGGGATGACCGCGGCCCCCAGGCGTTCGGCCCCATAGTGGAACCCCAGTCCCCCGGTGAACAGGCCATAACCATAAGCCACATGGACAATATCACCCTGGTGCGCACCAGCGGCCGCCAGAGCCCGGGCGATCAACTCTGACCAGGTTTCCAGGTCCCGCTGGGTATAGGCCACGGGGGTGGGCTTGCCGGTAGTCCCGGATGAGGCGTGTATCCGGACGATCTGGTCCATGGGCGCGGCAAACATCCCGAAGGGATAATTATCCCGCAGGTCTTGCTTGGCGGTAAAAGGCAGCAGACGGATATCCTCCACGGTGCGGATGTGTTTCGGCTTGACCCCCAGCTCGTCCATGCGCCGGCGATAGAACGGCACCAGATGGTATACCCGTTCCACTACGGCTTGCAGACGCTTGAGCTGCAAGATCTCCAGGTCCTCCCGGGGCATAGTTTCGTGTTCAACGTCACGGATCATTTAATCCTGTGCTCCTCCGTCATTAAAATTGCTAAGATATAGCATAAAGTCAAGACAGGGGACAAACAAGTTTGAATTTTGGGGGAAAATCTTGGAAAGTTGGCAGGCGGCCCCAACTGCGGACCTATATTGGGCTTTTAGAATCTGCAGAGCCGCGCCTCCCCCTATTCTGAACAGTCTCATTGGGTGGGGCAGGAAACCAGGGCTTAATCCTGTACCCAGCGGCGCGACAGCTTAAACATCTGGCCGAGGCCAGCCAGGTTTAGCTCTTCCAGCAGGCCCGCGGCCGTCAGGGAGGCGATGATCCGGCGGCAGCGCGAAGCCTTGAGATGGACGTGCCAGTCCCCTTCCTCAAAGGGCTCGCCTCCGGTGGCCACCAGCCAATCGCAGACCCGATCCGCTTGCTTTAAAGGCAAATCCGGCAGGGCCTCTCTGACCTGGGGTCTCAGATCGTCGGCCCGGACCACCAAAAAATGGGTGGCCAAAGCGTAACGGACTGCGGCGGAGCGCCGGTTATTATGACACAAAAGCTTGGCTGCAAGAAATTTTTGCAGGTATTCCCAGGCGGTTTTGCGGTCCACCCCAAAGTGGCGTTCGAAATCCTTAAGTCTGAACCAGCCGCCCCGGGTACGCTGCAAAAAGTCCAATAGCCGCTTGGCGGTGAGCTTGCGGTGAGAGCGCTGGGGCAGAATTTGCCGGATTTCCAGCTCCAGCCAGGTTTTGAGTTCATCTTCCCGAAGCACCCGGGGGGCATAAGACGCGGGCTCAGAGCGCGGAGTAATCTTTACCGGCTGCCCGCCCGCCGCCTCCTGAGCCCTCGAGGAGCCCGAAGCGATCAGGGGATAATAACGGGGAAAGCACTGGTCCAATTCCTGCATCAGATGACGAAAACGCTCCAGAGTGACCCGCCCGGCCAGATGAGACACCATGATATTTTTTAGCCGGGTTTTCACCAGGTTGCGCTGGAGGTGAGGGTTCACCTCCAAAGAGGAAGTTTCCATGATTACTTCCATCATCAAGCCGTTCACCAGGGCCCGGTCCAGTCTTTGGTCTTCCGCTCCCCGGCCTCTACAGGTCCTCTGTGAACTTAAAACTCTCTCGCTGCCAACCATCGCTTCCGCCGGAGCCGGGAGAGGCAAGATTCTCTCTCCGGGCTTTTGCAGGTGGTTATTCTTGAAAGCCTTACAGTTTCAGGCTCTGGTGCAGTTATGATGTGCAAGTTCCCGGCCAGAAACGATAATTTAGTATCTATCTTATATAATTAAAAAATTAATTTCTTTACTTTCTCCTTCTTGGGAGCATGTCCCAGGACATGTCCCAGTCATGTCCCAATAATTTCATGGCTAGTTGCGCTATAGAACCATCAGCCGGGCGGGGGAACATCCCGCCTTTCCCCATCGCTTTTTCTCGTGGCACAGGCCTCCGGCCTGTGATCAGCGGCTCGTTTCCAAGTTGTACTTGGGAACGTAGTTATTGGCCCAAGCTTGGCTGGGGTACCGCTGGTATCATGTCCAGAAATAATCAGCAAATTGTAAGGGTGCACCTATGTGTGCGCCCCCACCCTGCATTGGATCAGCTCATCTTGAACATTGAACTCTTCGGAACCTAAAACGAAAAAGCAACCCGGACCTTGCCAAACAAACAGTAACTATTGCCCTAATTAATAGATCAACCCTCAAAGGAAGCATCATGTTCCCGGGCTTCGCCGGAGATCTGAAATTTTCGCATGAATTTTCGGTCGATATAATTCTTGAGGATAAAGGCCAAGCGGCCGTTTAACACCCAGTTTTTCTTCCAGAAAATCCCCTTGCCGTCCCCCAGATTGAAGATGAGCAGGTATTCGCTCTGCGGCTGAAACGGCCTCAGAGGCCGCCCTTCCAGGGCACCCAGGAGATTATGGTATAAGATGGGATTCTGGCGCACGGCATAGACCCCCACCTTGTCAAGGGGCCGATTTTGAAAGCTTATGCAGTCACCGCCCCCGAAAATGTAAGGGTAATCGATGGCATGCAGGTACTCATTGACCAGCATGCCGCCATCTTTGCCGGTGGCCAGCCCGGAATCGGTAAACAAGGAGGCCGGCTTCACCCCCAGGGCCAAAAGGGCTACATCGTAGGGAAGTCGGCGGCCGTCATGCAATACCGCCGCGCCGTCTTCCAGGGTGCTCAGGTGCGCCCCTTCGATAACTTCGATGCCCCGAGCCGCCAGAGATTTGAGGGCCAGGCCCCGCACCTGGGCGGGGAAATTAGCCATCAACTCTTTGCCCGCCACCAGGGTTATCTCGGCTGAGGCCCCCTGATCCTGGCTCAGCTTCCAGGTATTGCCCGCGATTTCCAGGCCCGCCGGTCCCCCTCCCACCACCAGGATGCGAATCGTCGCTTTTCGGGCCAGCTCCACGAGGCGTCGCCGGGCCTGCAGCAGGTTGATTATGGGCTTGACCGCAAAGACATTTTCCTGACTCTTGACCGTCACCGACTGCAGCGCCACAGAACTGCCGGTATTCAAAGAAACTACATCAAAAGGGAGCTCGCTGCCGGAGTCCAGGTGCAGGACACGCCGGGGCGCATCAATATGAGTCACGCTCCCCGAAACAAATTCCCCCCCTGCAGACTCGGTCATGCTTTTCACGTTAAAGCGAATTTCCCCAGGGGAGTAAGTGCCCCCCAGCATTCCCGGCCCCATGCCGGAATAGTAGTGGTAGGCGGCGGGACTGACCAAACTCACCCGGTGGCCCCGAGCCATAAAATCTCGCAGCTGCTTCAGGCAGGTCAGGTGCGCGTGTCCCCCGCCTACCAGTATCAAATGTCGGCTCATGAATTTTTCCTTTTCATTCAGAAAGTGGCATCTTCTTGCCCGACTCAGCCCCGCTTCAGGCACGGGGGCGGCTGACTTTTTCCCAAAAGGACCATGACTTCAGATCCTTGCCCAGGTGGTAACGCAGACAAGCCCTGAAGATCACCAGGCTCTGGTCCCGAAGGCTGAAGCTAAGGGACGCCCCTGGCTGTGCGCCGCAGGCCCCGCAGAAGTGGAGTTGGGGCCGGTAGCCCCCCAGGCCCAGGAGGTGCAGCAAAAACGCGGGCAGCAGGGAGTCCGGGGGCGAGCCTTCCTCCAAAAGGGCCAGGGCCTCTTCCAGAGCGGCGAAAATCTCCTGCAAGGCGTCCGGGGGGCCGGCCAGCAAACCCGCGGCTTCGGAAAGCACTGCGGCCGCACCCAACCGCTTCAGGTCCCGCCGCAGGGACGGAAATGACCGCAGCAGCTCCCCTCTCTGCAGAAACTCCAGGTCTCGGCCGGGCTTGGACGACAGAAAAAATACCACTCGGCTCAAGGGTTCCAGGCAGTGGGCAAAGCGGCGGCGGCTTTTTCTGGCGTGCTTGGCGATACCGGTGAGGGGGCCGTGCTCCGGGGTAAGAAACCTCACCAAAAGGTCCGCCTCGCCGTAATCCCGCACAGTCAGCACAATGGCCGGCGTTTGCCGTTCAGCCATAGGAATTAGTCCCGCCCAGCCCTTCGCCAACTCCGTCCCGGGTCAACAAAAAGATCAACAACTTATCAACTTGGTACAATTTTTGATTAGGTTCAATCCAATTTATATTTTTCCCGCAGCCGCTGGGACACCTCCCGGAGCCAGGCATAGGCCTTGGTCACGGTGGCTTCCCGGTCGGGGTTGATCAGGCAGCAGGTGGCAGGGCTAAGCAGGCTTTGGGCCCACAACTGCTCCCGGTCAATGCCCGCGGCCGTCAACGTCGGCCACAGGCTTTCCAGATGCGCGATAAGATGCTCCTGGGATTCCTGGGTGAAAGGCTCGCAGCCGGTGGGAATCAGGCCCCAAGCCAGGACCCCGCCCCGCTTGATAAACCGTCGGATAGCCGCGCCGTAGCACTGAAAGACTTCGGCATTGGTGTAAATATCCATAGATAAAATATCCAGGTCCCGGTTGAGGAGAAATTCCCAGTCGGGGTTGCCGCAGAGGTGGATGCCCCGGGGCCGCTCGATCTGGGCCAGGAACCGGTCCAGGTCGCCTCGGGCCCGGGTGTCCGGGTATCCGGACACGGAACTGAAAATAAACTGCAGCCCCGGCTCATACCCAGAGTGAGGTGCCGTCGCCGTGCACGATGACGGGCTTGCCCGTGCGCATGCGGTGAATGTCGGTGTATCCGCCTGGCGTCGGCAGCAACGTGCGATCGTAGGTGTGCGAAGGGCGGACGATGGTGGTCGGAAACCCTTCCTCCCGGTAGGCGCGGATGAGTCGTTCCTCACAAGCGATCTTGTTGCGGGAGTACTCCCACCTCGGGTTGTAGAGGACGGTCGACTCAGTCACCGGCTGTCGCGCGGGTGGAGTTTGGTAGGCCGACGCGGAGCTGATGAAGATGTACTGACCCGTCCGCCCACGGAACAGGTCGAGGTCGGTTT
>JARRQO010000080.1:0-8462 GCA_037381685.1 Deltaproteobacteria bacterium
ATCTCCGCCAGGGCCTGCTCATCTTCTTTGACGTTTCGATAGGTGACGGCCAGTCCTTCTTTGCTCTTGGCCTCCCGGGCCCGCCGGGTGAAGGGTCAGTTGTTTTTTCCGAAGATGGTGATCTCCTTGGTCATTTTTCACCTCTTTAATGATGGAGGTCCACGTAATACACCTTTACGTAGAGAAAATCCACCAGATTCAAAAATACCAGGGGTTTTTCCGAAACGGTGTACTGCACCCCCTCAAACCTGAGGCTCACCTTTTTCCGCACGAGTTTCATGACCTGGTCGACAACGGCAGGATCGTGGGGACAGGTGAGCTTCAGGAAGTTCTGGAACACCTGGGCATCACGCAGCGCCAGGGCCTTGGTCTCTTGGCGCAGCTTCACTCGCAGGGGTTTGAGGGCGTCGTCGAAAAAATCCCCGATGTCTTCGTAGTGCTTTTTGATTTTGGCAAAACTCCAATGACGCAGATTGCGATATTGCGTAGCGCTCTGGCTCTGGAGATTGTCCGTGGTCAGCATGATTATGTCGATATTAGGCGTATTGGGGACATTGGCCGGCAGGTAGGCGATCTTCACCGATAACTCCCGATAGCGGGGATTGGTGATGATGAAGTCGCGGCTCAAGCGCCGCCCCGGACGGTCATAGCGATGGGACTCAGACAAGGTCCACCCGGTGCTTTCCAGACCCTGCAACAGCTTGGCGGCCTTGGGCATCAGCCGGCGCAATTCGCCAAAGCTGCCAGGGGCCGCGTTGGCCTGAGGTTCCCGGTAGCCGTAGTCGTTGTCGCTGGGCTCCGGCGCTTCCGGCGTAGGCTCGGTTTCCTGGGTTTCTTCTTTAGCCCGCGGCGGCGGCGCCGCAGGCCTGGGCGCTTTCGGGGCGCCAAGCCGGGTCTGACGCGGCCGGGCCTTCAGATCGGGTTTCATACCCAGGATAAAAAACGTCTGCCCTTGAGAGCCCTGCCGGCTTTTCTGCCAATAGACGAAGGGCTTCTCGGGAAAGAGGGCGAGGGTAATGCGCACTCCCCCTGAAGCCGGGGCGGTTTCGATGATCACCCGCCGCACCAGGGACTCATCGCCGGCCAGATGGGTAGGCAGCACTCCCGCCTTGGCCCGCGGAAAGTCCACCACCAGTTGCGGTTTGCCATTTACAGCTCGGGAACTCACCCGCGGGGTCGCAGGCCGGTCCAGGACTACAGTGAGGAGGGTATTTTGCCCCACCTTACTCAACCCCAGGCGACGCACCTCCACCGCGCCGGTAGCCCCCCAGGCATAATGAGCCAGGCCCAAAAGCAACATGAGCAGGCAAACCAGTCTGCGGCCCGGCTTAGCCGTCAAAATCCGCACCCAGGTTATGCTCCTACCCTCCTTCCGTAACCCGCATAAAGGTTACGCAAGAGTTGGGGGGACAACCAGGATGCCATTCACCGGTCATGTCTGCGGACAACATTTTTCCACCCTGGCTGGGGGTGACCACGAGGATGCCACCGGTTTTCGTATAAATAAAAACCTTGCCTTCATTTATCAGCCAGGTAAACTCAACGGTTTTTCCCCCCAGCGACCAGGTGCCCCTGCCATCCTCTTTGAGGTCCAGGGCAATGTTGCCTTTGCCGGCGTAAGTTTCCACGGATTTATAGGTCCCGGCGAAGGGCGTCCGAGACTCTCCACAGCCTGCCAGGACCAGTCCCACTATTATCACACCCAGGAATGCCGCCGTTTTCAGAAATTCTTTTTTCATATTTTTCTATCTCGCAAGATAAATCCTCCCCGATCCAGCACGAAAAACCGATCGTAGAGGAAGATTTGCACGCACATGAGCACCATCGCGACATTTTTCATGACCTTAACCCAGTTCACCGGTTCGCCTACTTCCCCCACACACCCACAGTTAATGGGCATGTGATTCAAAATGGCATGGACCAGCCCCGCAATGAAGATGATGTTCATGGCGCCGATCAGGGTGGCCGCGGCTCTGGTGCGGATACCCAGGATGAGGAACAGGCCGCAAACCAGTTCCGCCCACGGCAGGATCAGGGCCCAGAGATTCACTCCCCACGCAGGCATCATGCCGTAGTCCACCACGTTTAAGGCAAAGACCGCGGGCCGCATGATTTTACTCAACGCAAACGCAATGAAGATGGCCCCCAAAAACACGCGACCGAACACCGACAGGTAGGGGCTGCGGCGGATGGGAGGAATGAGGATCAGCAAAAAGATGCTTACCGGTATCCACTCGAGTATGCCGGCCCAACCCAACGGCATGGTGGGCGCGGCCTTGGGTGGACGCTTTACTATGGGGAAAACTTGCGGCCAGGCCCAGTAATCATTCATTACCACCACATTTTTTAAGCCCTTGCTGATAAACCTGCGGGCCAGATCGACGTCCATGCGGCGACTGATGGTGCCGCCGTAGACCACCAGAGTTTTATCCTTGACCCCGGGCGTCTGTTCCAGAGTGAAATGGAACATGGGGTACATGATATCGAATAAAATTTCCGGCAGATTCATGGAGCCCTTGATGTGTTCCTGGTCATAGAAGGCGCTTTTCCGGGCATCAACAAAAACCGCCTTGTTCTCCCGGTATAATTGCACCGCCTTGCCCACCGTAATCTCGGGCACGCTCGGCAGGCCCCAGCCTTGAATCAGGGGTATGCGGTTGTCATTGTAAATGTTGAAGACCAAAGCGAGAACGATGCTGATGCCAATCATCAGGACATAATCGAACCAGGAGATTTGCCTAAGCTTTACCTGGTGGACCACTTCGGTTTCCAGGCGGCGATCCCCGGCCACCAGCCAGCCGGCCAACTGCTGGATGATGTGCCGGGCCAACTGGGGATTTTGATCCAACAGCCGGTCGAACTCTTCCTTGGAGACCTTGACGAGCTTGGAGTCCACCGCGGCTTCTACCGAGGCGGTGCGGGGCTGCCCCGTGACCAGGGCCACCTCCCCGAAATAATTATCCGGGCCCAACTCGGTAAGTTCAGTGCGAATCCGATCTTCAGTCTCCCGGAAGACCCGGAGCCGCCCGGTTCGAATTACATAAAAGAATTCCGGCGCCTCACCCTGGCTGACGATGCGCGTACCTGCGGGCACGTTTACTTCAAGTCCGATTTGACCAATTTTTAACGCAGCCGGTTCTCCTGTTCCCTTTTTTGTATCCTCCATGCTTTAATTTCCTATGGGTTAAGGACTTTGGTTGCCGGGCCCATTTGCGAACCCAGGCGAAAGATTTGGTTCATTGTCTTTTATCACAAGATGACGGAGAAGTGAACTTGCCTTAAACCGCCAGGAGCAAAATAATTGCCCCCCTGCCGCCGAGTCCCTGGCCTCTTACATTTCCCTGAAGCCGGACCAAAGAGCCTTGCGACCGGTTAATTCTCAATTTGAGAAATTTTTATCAAGCTTTCCAGCCATTCTCTCAACCAGAGAATTTTTCTGGGAGTTTCTCTAACCGGCAGTTTAGCTTAGATTTTTATTATAATTATTTCGATAAGTTATATAGATTTATTTTTTTCGTACATTTGGCAAGCCATTTGCATTATTACTCTCCAGCTTGATTCTGCTAATTCTGAGGAACGAAATATATGCGAACCACGACCTCTGCCTTTCCCTGGACCCGGGTGAAATGGCGCTCCAAAGAGGAACAACGGGGCCAGACCATCGACCTGACCCTCAAGATTTTGGTGCCGGTTATCTTGTCGGTCTGTCTGGTGGTTTCCTTAAAGGTCGGCTCTTTCAACGGCTATCTGAAATTGTTGAGCCGGCAAAGCTTCGCGTCGCCCCTGATGGCCCTGGGCGCCGGCTTCACCCTGGCTTATCTGGCCTTCCAGTTGGTGCGCACCGTACTCTGGCTGCGTTATAAATCCTATCCCGTGCCCCCGGGCCCCTTGCCCAGGGTCAGCGTGATTATCCCGGCTTATAACGAAGGCGCCATGGTGGAAAAGTCCATCTACGCCGCGGTGGCCTCCGACTACCCCGCCGACCGGCTGGAAATCATTTGCATTGACGACGGCTCCGCCGACGACACCTGGACCTACATCGAGCGGGCCCGCCAACGCTATCCCGGGCTGATCAAGGCCATCCGCTTTTCCCAAAACCGGGGCAAGAAAGAGGGCTTGTATGCCGGGTTCACTCAGGGCCGGGGCGAGTACTTCGTCACCATTGACTCCGACAGCGTCATTGCGCCGGATACCATCAAGCAGGTGATCGCGCCCATGCTCAGCGATGCTAAAATCGGCGCAGTGGCGGGCAACGTCAAGGTCTACAACCGGCTCCGCAGCGTCATGGCCCGGATGCTGGCGGTACGCTTTGTCCTGGCCTTTGATTTCCTCCGGGCCTCCCAAAGCATGTTCGGTTTTGTTACCTGTACCCCCGGGGCCCTGTCCGCTTATCGGGCCGCGGCGCTCAAACCCATCTTGGGGCAGTGGCGCCACCAGACCTTTATGGGCTCGCCGGCCAACATCGGTGAAGACCGCGCCCTGACCAACTTCGTGCTCCGCCAGGGCTATTATACCTCCTACCAGCGCAGCGCCCTGGTCCACACCCTGGTGCCCGAAACCTACCGGGGCCTGGTGCGCATGTACCTGCGCTGGGACCGCAGCAATTTCCGGGAAAACTGGGTCCAACTCAAGTTTATTTTCAGCAAGTACCGCGCGCAACACCGGCTGCTGCCCATCTGTGATTTCTTTATCACCCAGATCGAATTCCCCCTGACCTACCTCTTTTTGGGCCTGCTGCTGATGTCCTTCTGGCTCTATCCCATCGTGGCGCTGAAATTCTTCGCCGGCCTCGGCGTCCTGACCCTGATCTGGATGTACCATTATATCCACCAGGAGCGAGATCTGGATTTCATTTACGGCATCATCTACTCCTACTTCGCCTTCTTCGCCCTCAACTGGGTCCAGCCCTGGGCCTTTCTCACGGTGAAAAACGACCGCTGGCTCACGCGCTAAGGCGCGTTTCTCTATATATAAGGAATAAGGGAGAGGCAAAACCTGATAAGCCTCTCCCTGAGCTTTTCTTGCTTTTTCTCCAAGCCCCCGATGCTGTCAGCCTGTTTTGCCAAAATTAACTATCTCAACTGATCTCCTGAATACCTCTTAGACTGGAAAGATAAATATTTGTACTGGAGCTACATTTTACCAGCAGAAGGTAAAAGAGGCTTAAGGTTTTTGGTATTAAAGCCTATTGAAAGGACCGCTAGCTTTTTTCCGGCAGGCATTTCTGTTTGAAAGGAGTAGGAATTCTTCTAATTTTAATTGGTTGTAATAAAGGTTACTTTTTGCAAGCTGGTCAGATTTTCCGCAAGCAATTCATTGCTTCATATAATTAATTTACAACCCTCCCTTAAATTGTGTTAATATGTTTTATATTATAGAAACTTCAAGGCCTGGGCGCCGTTGCCTTTCTGGCTGTGCTCCTGCCGAATTTTCTCGCCTACGCAGCCCGGGCGTGGCCCATCCCTTCATGGACGTCACAGGGAGGTGTTGCCATGTATCGCCCACCCGCCACCCTAACCAGAATCATTGTCCCCCTCCTGGCCCTGGTGCTCACCGCCGGTCTAACGCAGGCCGCGCCCGCGGCCTGGCCCCCCCGTGAGCCTATGCCCCGTCTGGAAATCGGGATGCACAACGCCCCCATCATGCGCATCGGCGTCGATGCTCGGGAGCGCTTCCTGGTCACCGCCTCTTATGACAAGACCGCCCGGGTTTGGGACCTGGAGAGCGGCAAACTGCTCCAGGTGCTGCGGGTGCCCAGTGGGCCGGACCCGAATGAGGGCAAACTCTACTGTGCCGCCATCTCTCCGGATAGCAAATACGTGGCCGCGGCGGGCTGGACCAGAACAGGATCAAACGATATTTACATCTTTAACCGTAAAACCGGCCACCTGTTGCTTACCCCTGCCACTCTCCGCGGACTGCCCAATGTCATAAATCACTTGGCTTTCTCCCCTGACGGCCGCTACCTGGCCGCCACCCTGGGGGGAGGCCACGGCCTCAGGGTTTACCACACCCGGGACTGGTCCCTGGCGGGTAAAGACACGAACTACGGTAACCTTAGTATCTGGGCGGATTTCGACCGCCGGGACCGCTTGGTTACCAGCAGCTATGACGGCTACCTGCGCCTCTATGACCGCAACTTCCATCTCATCCGCAAGAAAAAGGCGCCGGGAGGCCAACGACCCTTCTGTGTCCGGTTCTCTCCCGATGGCAGCCTGGTGGCTGTGGGTTTCGATGATTCCACCCAGGTCAATGTGGTTTCCGGCCAGGACCTGGGTTTTAAGTATGCCCCGGATACCCGGGGAGTGGATAATGGTAATTTAGGTAGGGTCGCTTGGTCCCGAGATGGCCGCCGGCTCTATGCCGGAGGACCGTATTATGATAAAGGTTTAAACATTGATCCCATCCTTCAATGGACCCAGGCTGGCCGGGGGCCTTGTACCAAAATACTGGCCTCCACCGATACCATCATGGACCTCTGGCCCCTGCAGGACGGTAGGGTGGCCTTCGGGTCCACTGACCCTGCCTTCGGGGTGCTGGCCCCGGATGGCAAGCGGGTCCCGTTACACCTGCCAGACACCCTGGATTTCCGGGACAAAGAAGGTCAGTTGCTGGTGTCCCGGGACGGCCAAACGGTCCAGTTCGGCTTCTTTGTTCAGGGAAAAAATTTCATGGGGAAAATCCACCAAGCCCGCCTGGACCTCAAGCAGCGCCGCCTCATGGTTGATCCTGAAGCCGGTAAAGGGGGAAAAAATCTCCGCCCGCCCCGCACCCGGGGGCTCCAGATCACCGGCTGGAAAAATACCACCGCCCCCAAGTTAAACGGCCAGCCCCTGCGGTTGGATGCCTATGAGAAATCCCGCAGCCTGGCCCTGGCCCCGGGCGGTCGGCGGTTTATCCTGGGGGCCGACTGGGACATCCGTTGCTTTGACCACCACGGCGGGGAGGTCTGGAGTCATGCTGTGCCCAGCACAGCCTGGGCCGTCAATGTCAGCGGCGACGGCAAGATCGCGGTGGCCGCGCTGGGCGACGGCACCATCCGCTGGTACAGCATGCAAGATGGCGAAGAGCTCCTGGCCTTTTTCCTGCATCGGGACCTGCGCCGCTGGGTCCTCTGGTGCCCCGAGGGCTTCTTTGACTTTTCTCCCGGAGGCGAGAAGCTGGTGGGCTACCACCTCAACCAGGGAGCCACTCGGACCCCCGAGTTTATTGCCATCGACCGGCTTTACGACCGCTTCTACCGCCCCGACCTGGTGGCCTGGCGCCTGGAGGGTCGGCCCGAAGGAGAGATCAAGGCGGTCCTGGGCCGCATGGGCGACATCCGCCAGGTCCTGGCCAGGGGGGACCTGCCGCCAGATGTGGAAATGGTCATTGTCAAGCAAAAGGGGCGGGATTTCACGGTGAAGCTTAAGCTGCGTGACCGGGGCGGCGGCATCGGCAAGGTCGTTTATTTCATCGATGATGCCCCGGTAGAAACCCTCAAGGCCAGGCCCGTGGGCATATCCGGACCGCGCGGCCGCCGGCCTAGCTTGGGAGGCCGTTATCGGGGAATTCAGGAGGTAGACAGAAGTTTTACCGGGAACCCGGGAAATAACCGGGTCAAGGTGGTGGCCTACAATGCTGACGGTACGGTGCGCTCCGCGAGCGTTTTGGGCAACGTGATGGTCAAGGCCGCAAAGATCGAGCCTGCCCTATACGTCCTGGCCGTGGGCATCACCAACTATCGCGACGATAGTCTGCATCTGGACTACGCGGCGCCTGACGCCCGGGACTTTGCCGCCACGATCAAAGACCGGGCCCAGGGTCTTTTCCAGAAGGTCCAGGTGGAGCCGCCATTGGTGGACCAACAAGCCACCAGAACCGGAATAAAAGGGGCCTTCGAGAAACTGGCCAACCTCGTCAAACCCGAAGATGTCTTTATCCTCTATCTCGCGGGCCACGGCTTCACTTTGGAAGAAGGCCGTTACTGCCGCTATTATTTCGCCCCCTGGGAAGTGCAGTACATAAACCAGAAGACTCTGAGACAGGGCAGCATTGGCCAGGAGCAGCTCCGGGCCTGGCTGGAAAATATCAAGGCTCGGAAAAGCTTGATCATCCTGGATACTTGCAATGCCGGAGCCTTTGCCAATCTGCCGCCGGTCCGCGGCCTGGTCGAGAAAACCGCGCTGGACCACTTCATGCAAGCCACCGGCCGGGCGATGCTGCTCGCCACTAAGAACCAGCAATTCGCCATAGAGGGCTACGAGGGCCACGGCGTCTTCACGTACGTCCTGCTGGAGGGCCTGAAAGGCGAGGCCGACCGCAAGGTTAGCGGTAACCGGGACAGCCAAATCAGTATTAGTGAACTGGCCGACTATGCCACTCAGGAGGTCCCACGGATAACTCTCAAGATATGGCACAGAGAACAGACCCCCATGTTGGACCTTAAGGGCCAGAATTTTCCCATTGCCTTTACCAAATAA
>JARRQO010000080.1:8559-14837 GCA_037381685.1 Deltaproteobacteria bacterium
CATATACCGGCTCAAAATCAAAACCTGCCCTTCCTGCCCCCGGCGTACCCGGTAAGTTCGGCATAGCCCAGTCCGGCAACCGCGGCGCCCTTTTTCGTACCCTTGATCTGGACCTCCCCTTCCCAATAGGTCACCCGGGCCGGGGCCGGGGCGCGAATCTCTTGGTCGGCTAAAGTAGGGGTCAGAGTGAGGCGGTAGCCCGGACCGGGAATGCTGATCTCCCAGCCCGCGGGGTATTTGGCGCCCGTATGCGGCGAGGTCCAGGCGCCGGTGGCCTTGACTTGAAAATCCCCCCGCTGCAGGTGCCGGGTGCGGCCCTGGGGGTCGATCAAAGTCCCTGAAGAGGCCGGGTCGACCTCGCCCTTTTTCTGGCGCAACAGATAGAGCATCACGTCCCAGCCGTCGTTCAGTTGCAGGCTGAACCAGTCCCAGCCCGCCAGGTTGGGCGCCAGGGTCCCGGTGAAAAATTCGTGGTCCATCCAGCTTAAGCCGCTGACCGGCTGGGGGCGCCCCGCCAAGGTGATGGTCCCGCGGGTGTTCAGGCGGCTGAGGGAATAGTAGTAGCTGGCCGAAGGGTACTGCTCGGATTTCTTACTGAAGCCGCCTGCGCCGTGCAAGGCCGGTGGTTTCGCCGGCGTAAGCGTCAGATCCACCCCCAGGCCCCGGTCTTGCGCCTGCAGGTGAAACTCATCCCCTTCAAGCCGGGCCCGCCAGGCATCGATCCAGACTTGCATGGCCGAGGCCTTGGCCCCGGACAAACCCAGGGCCCCGCGGCCGGCCTTATCCCGAAAGGCAAAGACTTGCCGGGCCGGGTCCGTGACGGCCAGATGGGCAAAATAAATGGTATTCAAAGACCAGGCCGACCGGGCCCGGGGGTCGGGCCGGCGCAGGGCCACCCGGAAGAAGGTCAGTTGATAGCCAAAGGTCTCCCCGGACGCGGCCTTAAGATGCCCCACGTAATACCACCACTCGGTTTGATAATCCGGGTGGGCCGCATGGTCCCGGGGGAACTCAAAAGCCCGCCCCGGCCGCACCGTCTGAAAAGCATCCTGGCCCAAGGCCCCGCCGCTTAAAAGCATCGCCAGGATAACCCCTAAAGTGAGCCTGTTCATGGCCGGATACCAGGCCGCAAAATCCGGGCGCACATCTGACCTTGGCCCCAGGTTTGCCGCAGGCCCAGCTTATTTTTACCCAAAAGATTTAGCGTCATATTACTATTAATATCAAGAGGGTACAGAAGATATTTAACACTTCTTCTTAAGTTTATCCAACCAACCCCACCAGCTTAATACCTGCTGCGCCGTTTGGCGGCAATCTTGAAATAATGCTCCCGGGCTTCAGAAATGATCCGGCGGGGATTGCGGAGAAAAACGGCCTGAGTCTCCGTATTGTTGAACAGATAGAGCTTCCCGTCATAGATGACAAAGATCTCGGGGTCGATGTCCTGCAAGCGGCCCATGGCCAGGGAGGTGGCGCAATAGCCCCCGAACTGGGGCTGATAACGGGGGGCATCCCGCAAAAACTCGTACCGGTCCCGGCGGGAGGCAAAACGGTACTCTGCGCCACCCAACCTTTCAATGATCCACTTTTTGCCCTTGACGGCCCGGTTGCGGGTGAAATAGGCCACCGGGTCGTAGCCGTGCAGGGCCACGGAATTGTCCAGGTTGAGCAGGGCCATGCCCGAGCCTCCTGAAGTGGTCGCGGGCGGCTGAGCCGCAGCCGCGGCCACCAGGCCCAGCAGCAATACCAGAAAAAAACCCAACCTCAAGGGGTCTAGTTTCATTGTCCACCCTCCTTCGGGAAGTTCATGCCGACAATCATTTTATCAGGCGTGGAATCGCCAGTCGGTGAATTGCAAGTTTCCCGGCATCTTGCCGCCGGCGTCTATCAGGTTTTCTGCAAGCCAAAGATGGCCACCGGGTGATAAAGCAGCCGGCGGCCCTGCTTCGAAACTGAGAGTTCATCAATATAATCAATAACTTCCCGCTTGAGGCTCGGAGCCAAGCCCCGGACGTCGGATTCCAGGAAGAAGCTGAGAAGGGCCTCGCCCACCTCCGAGCCGTGGATAAAACAATCGCTGATATTGATATGGGCCTCCACCACCTCAAGACGATAGGGAATCTGATTGCGTTCCAGGATTTCCTGAATCTCCCGGCTGGTAAACATTTCCTGGTCGCTGCCCTTGATCCGCCTGATAAACCGTTGCTGTATCTGGTCGATGCCCCAGGGCGTCTGATGGAAGATGATCACCCGCCCCTGGGCGCCGATGGCTTCGAGGGCGTGGCCGATGGCCGCTTTCCGGTCGGGGATGTAATAAAGGCAGTGGGTAAAGTGAACCAGATCGAAGGGCCGGCAAATTGCGAAGTTCTCAAAGGTAAGCGGATCGATTTCAAAGGCGACTCCGGCCAAGGTGAGCCGGTCGAGGCGCTCCCGAAGCTGGCGGCAGAGCACGTCATTGGGCTCCACGACCACATATTGCAGATCTCTGACCCGGGCCTGGAGGATCTGGATGAAGCGCCAATCGAAGTCGCCGTTGCCCGCGCCCACGCTCAGGGCGGTGAAGGGGGATTTGGCCGGCAGGCGGGGGAGCAGGCTTTCCTGGCACCACTTGAGCATCCCGAGCCATTCGGTGGAGTGGCGCCGGAAGGTCAAAAAACAGTGGGCATAGGCCTCCGGGGATAAAGCAGGAGCCAGTCCGGGTTGGGGTTCGAGCATTTTAGCCTTCCGGTTAGGAAGAGTTCAAAGTTCAAGGTTTAAGGTTGAGGTAAAATGCGCATTGTGGGTCGATAATAAGAAGCCCTTTTTCCTGGTTCTGAGGGGGCCAAAGGCCCATGAGCAACGGTTACAGGCATTAGGAGCCATACAGAGCCGGGAAAGTCTTAATCCAGATACCTGCCGGCGAAAATCTGGGCCTTGAGGCGGCGGCCGCCCACCTCGGCAGGGATAATGATGCATTCGTACTCTTCGCCTTCGAAATCATCCAGATCGGGGAGAACCCGGGGGAGTTCGGAGGATACCAGGAGCCAGGCCGGGTGTTCCGGACCCTGGGGGTCGTAGCAGAAGGATTTGAAGCCCCGGTACCGGCCCATATGGCCCCGGATGAGGCAGCGGCACCACTCTCCAGGGAGGTCCGCGAGCATAAAGGCGTGGGAGCCGCCGGGGGCCAGGCTGCCGTAGATGATCAATCTTTCCTCCGGGTGGGCGGTTTCCAGCTCCACAAAATCAGGTCCCGGGCTTTGAGGTTCATTATTCATAGTCGATTGGTGCCGCCTTTTCAAGACAAATTATCCGGACGACGCGGTTTCAAGGAGCGCTGCTGTCCACAGTTTCGCTTTTTTCCACGTGGCTTCTGATAAAGCTGTCCACCGAGGTGTAGCCCTGGGGGGTCACCAGAGCCTCGGACCGGGAAAAGAAGTAGATCTTGACGGCGCGCCGGACCCGGTCCGTTACCATTTTCTCCACCGCGGCGGCTTCCTGGGGGGTGATCACATGCCCGCCCGTCACTTCCACCCGGGCCTGCCAACCGTCATCTTTGGGCGCGGCATCGACATTGATGACGAACAAATCTTTGGACTGCTTGAAGGCTTCCCGCACCGCGCGGTCGATCTCATTCATCTCGGCGTGCTGCCTGGGAGGTTGCAGGGCGAAATGGGACCAGCCGTAGAGGATGCGCCCCCGATCGTCGACGTTCACCGTGGTCTCGCAGCGCACCACCAGGCGTATGGTAAAATCGTTAAGCCGCCGCCGGATCGCGGTTTGCAGCCTCTGGACTTCGGAGGGGATCAGGGCCCGGGGACCTTCAATGATGGCCACGATCACCGGCCCCACCGCCGAGTGCTCCTGGTCCACTTCCTCCAACTGGAACAGCGGCATGGAGAACAAAGCTTCTCGCAGGATCTGTTCCGCAACCTGGACCTGTAAGACCTTGGGGTTGATTTTGGTGGCCAGAAAGGAGCCGTTCAGGTTCTCGTCGGTCACTTCGCTGGTGCTGCCCAAGGCGCTGATATCGGTGGTCAGGACGCAGCGCAGGATCAGATGGGTGGGCTGGCCGAGGACGTTATCCAGGGCATCCTGGATGACTCTTACCCGGTAGGGCTGGATCACCCGGGGCGTCCTGACGGTGGCGAGAATATAAAGCTGGCCCCCATGCTCTTCATGGTTCATCCTGAACATGGCGGTGGTGGGTAATTGATCTAATTGCGCCTTGACCACTCTCTTGATGGCGCTGGTGAGATAGCGGTCTTTGACGATATGGACCATAGGCGGCGTAAGCAGCACGGTTACCACCATGAACCCCAGGGCCGGCACCCCGAAGCGCCGGGAGAATCCCCATCGGGCAATGGGCACGGCTCGCACCAGGCCCGCGCCGATGAACACCAGGGAAGAAACCACCAGGATGGACAGGAAGTTAGCCAGAAAGAGCAGAAACGAGCCGTAGGCGCCCTGGTAGGCGCCCATGGCGATACACAGGCCCACGTTGGACAGCGGCGGGACAATGGCCGTGGCAATGGCCACCCCGGGCAGCGCCGGGCTCAAGTGTTCGTTGATCATGGCGTAGGCCCCGGCGAACCCGGCCAGGACCGCCACCAGCAGATCCAGCAGGTTGGGTTGGGTGCGGGCCAGCATCTCCGGGGTGACGGTGAGCGCCATGGGGATGGAGCCGAAGAGCGCGGCAATGCCCACGGCCAGGACCACGCCGATGCTTTCCGCCCGGATGGCCCGCCCCAACATCAGCCCCTCGACCCGCACCAGCGACAGGGAGATGCCGAAAATGGGGGTCATCAGGGGGGCCACCAGCATGGCGCCGATGATTACCGTGGTGCTGTTGGCGATGAGGCCCAGGCAGGCGATCAAAGACGAGGTGGCCACCAGGGCGTAAAACCTCCCGCCCGGCTGGCAGCCGTAATCGATTTGCCGGATCACGGCTTCCTGGCGTTGCGGCGACACCCGCAACCAGGGGATTCTCAGGTCCATGGCAAGGTTCTCTCCGGGTTGGCGTTGCCTTGAGAAATTTTGTCATGCTGGGGCGGGGTAACCCCGCACCTACGGCCCATTCGCTTATCGTCTCCGGCCCAGGCGGTTGCGCAGGGCCAGGAGGAACAATGCGGTCTGGCCGGGGATGATCAGGACGCTAAATCCGGCTACCATTTTACCCCAAAAGCCCACCGGCTCTGCCCAGGTGGGCCGTTGAATAGTGGCCTTTTGTAGGACATAAATAAAGGAATCGCCAAAGTCGGCTAGATGTGTGGTATGGCCGACCTCCAACCCCAGCCACCAGATTAATGCTGCGATACCAACCAAGAAAAGTGCCAACCAACCCAAGGCCCAGGAAGGGCGCTCGCCATAACCGCTTAGCCATCTGTAGAGATTATACCAATAGAAAGGAAAACGTCTCCATTTGCTAGCTTTCCTATGCATTTCCTTTTCACCATAATGAAAATCACCAACCCTTTTAAAATCACCTTCATTTTCATAATTGATCTTTAATTGACGATAAAGCTCTTCAACTGCCGCATAATCATCAGAGCCTAGTCTCTCAGGTAAATCATTAGCAATAAGATTTGGCAAAACATCTGCAATATACGATGTTTGCTTGATTATTGAAGATATTCTGAGGTTCTCTTTCTCATTAATTATAAATTCATCATAGAGGGCATCTCGCCACCAAAGCCGATGCCAAGTTACATTATAAAAATTAATTTTCCGTAAGTCGGTATGTTCAAAAATTACATTAGATAAACAAATATTTTCAAATTGTAATAATGCAGTTGGATGTATTTCCAATCGAGAGAAATCCGCATGAAATTTTTGCTTATAAGAATTTTTAATTGTAAATATGTTTCCAAAAAATACTTTTGCATTCTCTGTTAATATAACTCCATAAAAATTTGCCTTATCCTGAAAATCGGTATCAAAAAATATCACTTCACCAGAAAGACTAGCGAGAAAAAATCTCGCTTCTTTTAGGAATATCGTTGATGAGAAATCAGCTCCTTTTAAAAACCTTACTGAAATAAAAATTGCTTTTTCATTAAATAATACTTCGTCAAAATTAGCTTTTTCAACAAATATTGATCTAAAAAAATTAGCATTATTAATAAACGTTGTAGAGCTAAAACTAGTCTCTTTAGTAAATTGGTAATCAATTGGAAATTCTATTTGGGCAGGAAAGTAAACAGCAGTGAAATCGAAATCTTCATCTTTTAATTTTTGGATAATTTTTTTATCAAATTTTTTTATATCCTTATTAGGATTTTCGGAATGAAGCAAACATAAGC
>JARRQO010000081.1:0-12871 GCA_037381685.1 Deltaproteobacteria bacterium
CCACCAGGTTCGATTCCTGTTTTCGGCAAAACTCATTCAGGGTGGAAACGGCCCGGCGGGCATGGGATAGAGCGATTTCACTCTGGAGTTGCACATACGCCGGAGTAATATAAACCTCTGCCACCAGGTCCGCCTGCAACCGGGCCAGACTCCGGAGAGCCGAGTTGCTGGCGGCCACAATTTCCAGATAGCGCTGCATCTTACGCTGACATTGCTCCCTCAGGCTCGGTGGCCGGGAGGCCTGAAGTGGCTTGTTTTTCGGAAAAAGGCGGCGCCAACTAAACAAAGTCATGCTCCCAAATGAGACTGCGGCAAGCGCGGGACCGAATCGCGTTAAGGTTATGTTTTGACATATCATAAGGAGAGGAAGCCGGCCAGAGGTTCCTGGTGAACCGGCCGCTGACCGGCTATCCTCGAGCAGGTTTCTCTCCCTCAAACTTCTTCTTTGGTAGTCGATTTTTCCATTTGCAGGCCCAGGCCCTCGAAAATTTCGAAAATGCCGTAGCCATAAAAGAGAGTATAGATCACATAAAAACCCAGCATCAGGGTGAGCAACAAGGCATTTTCTCCCACACTGCTGGGAGCGATCCCGGAGAAGTTGTAGGCCGGCTCCAGGGACCGTTTCTGGACTTCGGCAATCACCTGGGCCTGTTTAAAGTTCTTCTGCTTTTTCAGGGCGGCATCCAGCTTATTAAAGGAAAGCCACCAGTTGTTCAAAACCGCCTTGGCGTTATAATGGTAAAGGTTCGCAAGATTCTCCCCCTGTTCGTTAAACAGAAGGTCGGCGTCAGCCACCGCGTTCAGGAGGACCTTGCCAAGATCGCCGCTGATTTTTAAGGCTGCCCCGGTTACCGTGGCCTCGGCGCCGGCCTGGGTGTATAGAATCCGGGTGGCCTGGGCTTGTTGTGGGCTGGCCATTTTGATCTCCGCGGCAAAGGGCGTGCCCACCATGCCTTGGGACAGCTTGCGCATACTGGCCATGTGATTGCTGGAGCCTTTGGCCAGGGCATTGAAGAACTCATCGGAGTAGGCCAGGCCATTCTGGCCGTTTCCGAATATGGGCATGAAGATTAAAAACAGCACCAGCGCGAAACACGCCAGAAGGATTATGCCAAGACCGAGACTTGTGCGTTTCATGATTAGGCCACCTCCACAGTTGGTTTAACGGGGGCTTCTTCAACCCTTAATTTATGTAGGTTTTTAAAGAACATGTAGAATACCCAGAAGCCGAAACCGGCCATGATCGCAAAGAAGACGATCGTGCCGATGGAATCCAGGACCCGGGTGACGCCGGCCGAGACTGAGATGACTTCCATCTGGGCGAGTTTTTTCGGCAGGGCGAAAAGCCGGTTGAGAAAACCGGCAATGATGGCCGTGGCGTAGAAACCCCGGATGTACATACCCTTGACTACCTTGGTGGTCAGCGCCCCGACCTGGATTCCCAGCAGCGACCCCAGGAGCAGACCCATAGCCAGGGTGTAGAAGATGAAGCCATAGATGGCATATTGTGAAATGGCGGCGAACCCGGCGGTGTAGATGATTTGCAGGATGTCGGTGCCCACCGTGGTGAAAGACGACACCCCCAGCATGTAAACGAACATGGGGAAAGTCAAGAAGCCGCCGCCCACACCCATGATGGCCGCCACCAGGCCCACGATGGCGCCGCAGGCTGCCACGAAAACGCCGGAAATGCGATTGCCCCCGGGCACCAGGTCCTCATCGAAGGTGATCATCGGGGGGACATGCCAGGATTGCAGCTTCTGAGCCAGGCCGGTAGTGGCGACTGCGGGGGCTGCAGTCACTTGCTGCTCCTCGGGAGACAGGGTCCGGTGAGCTTTCCCGGCGCGGCGCAGTTTGAGGAAATCCGTCATGGCGTAGATGCCCAAGAATCCCAGGAGAAAGACGTAAACCAGGCTGATAAAGAGATCGCTCAAGACCGGATTGTACTCATAAATGGCCCGGTTGATGGTGCCGCCGCCCACCACGCCGAGGGTCGAGCCCACCACAAAGGCCACTGCCAGTTTTACGGAGACATTGCCCAACTTGCGGTGCACCGCGGTACCCATGATCGCCTTGGCAAAGATGTGGAACAGGTCGGTGCCCACTGCCAGAATGCCTTTGACCCCCATGCTCATCAACGCCGGAGTGATGACAAAGCCGCCGCCGGCGCCGATACAGCCGGTTATCAAACCTGCGGCCAGCCCGATGAGAATGGAAATCAGAAAAACTGAAGAAGAATAAAAGGCCGGGGCATAGGCCTTCTTGCCCCCCAAGACCCCGGGGGCGGCCCAGGCAATCCCGATAAAGGCGACAATCGGAAGACAAAAAGCCAGCAGAGTCAGCAGCTTTTTCCGATTCTTGAGGATATCGAGGGAAGACTCGATCTCCCAGTGGGCGTGCGCCTCAGCCGTCGCCATTAAGGTGGTGAAAAATTTTTTCCCAAACTTCATAATGGTTAACCCTCCGTAATTTAAAGATTAATCTTTATGTAGGTTCCCCGAGGCTCCTCAGGGAGTCCTTGATTGATTTGGAGGCCTTGAGTGGGCCTTGGCTGATTTTCCCTGCCTTAGCGGTGGCTTGGTCAACCAAGGCCGCGAAATTGCCGGAGGGAGTTAATGGCTCTTCGGCCATATCTCCAGCTTCGGAAGCTTGAGCAAAAGGCAGATAGTGGGGAGCTGGGAAATTATATGGGATAGAGCCGCTGATTTGGGTTTTGGTCTGGATAGGCGCGGCCCGGCTGCCGGAGAGGTAGCAAAAGACAACTACAAATATGAGCAAGGGAACCAGGCGTTTCATCGCATCGACCCAGCCTCACCACGGCTTGAATCCGGTGGGCCCCGGGTATCGTGAAGGGCCAGAATTCTTTGTAGCTTTTTAGTACAAGCTCTATGCCAAGGGAAAAAAGATAAGGATGGAGTAGCTATCTATTGGGAATAGCTGGAATATTCAAAGGAAGGCCGAGCTTCTGGGCGGAATTTTCGCAGTAAATCTCTGTAAAATCTTTTTACAGTTTGTCAAAAACTCGCTTTCTTGATAGAAGACAAGAGGTTATCTATGAATTGAGCAACGATTTTATTCGGTTCTCTTTAGGTGAATTATGACTTTTGGGGATTGGTTGGCGGCAATTTCTCAAAGTACGGCGCCGGCGGGAAAGTCTTTTGGGCCGCACTGGGCTTATGTAATTCTGAGCTTAATGATTCCTGGAGCCCTCGGTCTCATCATGGCCTCGATCCTGAAGGCCGTGGAAAAGATCTTCGGCATTAAGCTTGGCCGGGACGACATTTAGCTTACCGACCCGAGATAATTCATGACCATCACCCTCCCAATCGCCAGCCATTGGCAGAAAATCCTTAATCCTGCTTTAGCCCGGCTCACAGGCCCCGTCCATGGCTGGTTTTATACCATCCAAGCTAACGGGGACCTGGCCGTCAGCCTGGTTACCTTAATCCTCTTGGGGTTTGCTTTGGGGTTGCTGGGGGGGCTGTTCGGGGGGGCCAGCGGCTTTTTAATGGCGCCGGCGCTCAATATTGTGGGGAACATCCCTTACAACGTGGCCGTGGGGACCGAACTTTCCCTGCTGGTGGGTACCGCCACCGTGGCCAATTTACGGCACCGGGGCCTGGGTTCCGTGGATTATAAGTTGGGGCTGCTTTTGTTTCTGGGAGGGGGCCTCGGCCTGGGAATAGGCGTTCAACTGCTGAAGTTCCTCACCTATGCCGGAGAGATCAGCCTGTGGAGCCAAAAAATCAGCCTGGTTCAGCTTATCATGTCTCTGATCTTCGGCGGCCTGCTGGCCTGGATCGGCAGACAGGCGTACCGAGAAGCCCGGCGCGTTCCAGGGGTTGAGTCATTTAGTGCAGGGCCGGCCCCGCCCCCAATTTCGGCGGTTTTCCGGTTGCAGGAGCTTACCCTGCCGCCGCGGGTATCGCTGCCGCGATCCGGGGTTGAGGCCGTATCTTTATGGTTGATCCTGGGGGTTGGGGCGGTGAGCGGCCTGCTGACCGGATTATTGGGAGTGAAAAGCAGCTTTATCCTTTTGCCGGCCCTGGTTTACCTTCTGGGTATTCCCATGTTTATTTCCCTGGGCACCAATCTCTTTGAGTACCTGATTCTGGCTCTGTTCGGAGCCTTGATTCACAGTATGGAAGGTAACGTTGAGCTCATCTTAATGATTATTCTCCTGGTCACCGCAATACCGGGGTCTCAATGCGGGGTATAGGTTGCGCTGGTAGTATCCAATAGTGGTACTCAGCGTTTCCTGAAGGTGGTGAGCTAATACCAAGTTGGGCTCATAGAAGTAAAAATAGCTTCGGGTTTGTAAGGGCACCTGCGAGTGCTAATATAACATCCTGAGGGCGGACACATAGGTCCGCCCCTACGAAAATTAAAATTACCTGCATGACCGCAACTTGGTATAACCCGGTGCGGCAGCGTCCGAGGGTTCGGCCAGACCCAGCCGAGTATGATGATTAGAAGCCCCTCCTTGTTATAGTCGTTTTTCTTTACAATCCAGCGGTTTGATTTTGGCATGGGCATCGGAAAAAAAGCCTTCGGCATAGGGGGAGATCTTGTACAGCTTCGCCAGGAGGGCATTGTGATGCGGGAAAATAGCGGAAGCCAGGGAAATGGGACCCACGTTCAGATGCACCGGCCACTTGGTGTCCTGATAGCGTAGTCCCGAAATTTTCCACCATGCCGGACACATGCCATATTATGCTCCCGGGGTCCCGGTGAGTCTTAATTTACCTGCAGTTTGTATTTATTTATTTTGGTGCCCAGGGTTTTGCGGTTAATCCCCAGGATACGGGCGGCTTCCTGGCGGCGTCCCTTGGTCCGGCGCAGGATAAACTGGATGTAGCGCTTCTCCAATTCCTCCAGTGTAAAGTTTTCCTCGGAAAAACTTTGAAACTCACCCTGGCGCTGAGAAATGAAACTGGGCAAATGCTCCGGTTGGATAACGGCCCCGTCTTCCAGGATCAAAATACGCTCGATAGTATGCTCCAGCTCCCGGATATTGCCTGGCCAGGGATAATCGCTTAATATTTTCAGGGCTTGGCTGGAAATCCCGCTTATTTCCCGGTGACCTTTCTGACTGTATTTGTGCAGGAAATGGTCCACCAACAGGGAGATGTCTTCGGTGCGCTCCCGCAAGGGCGGCAAATGGATGGGGATGACGCTGAGCCGGTAATAGAGGTCTTCCCGGAAGGCCCCCGCTTTGATGGCTTCGCTCAGATCCTGGTTGGATGACGCAATGATGCGGATGTCCAACTTGATGCGCCTTTGACTCCCGACCTTCATGAACTCCCGCTCCTGGAGCACTCTGAGGAGTTTGGCCTGAATATTGTGGCTCAGGTTGCTGATTTCATCGAAGAAAAAGGTGCCGTGGTTGGCCAGTTCGAAGAGTCCGTGCTTGGTCTGGAGGGCCCCGGTAAAGGACCCTTTGACGTGGCCGAAAAGTTCGCTTTCCAGCAAGGATTCCACCAAAGCCGAGCAGTCCACCGGGACAAATTCCTTGTCGGCCCGAGGGCTGAGAAGGTGGATGGCCCGGGCCACCAGCTCCTTGCCGGTGCCGGATTCACCGGTGAGCAGCACGGTGCTGTCGCTGGGCGCGGCCCGCCTGATCTTGGCGAAGACCCGCTTCATGGCGGGACTGTTGCCAATGATGAAACCCAGACCCAGGTCTCCGGCTTCCTCGGGCTCGGTGGCAGGCCTTTTGCCTTTTGGGGCCAAGTGTTCCCGGGCTTTCTGCACCACCGCTTCCAACTCATTGATCCGGAAAGGCTTGACCAGGTAGTCCAGGGCCCCTAACTTGATGCACTCCACCGCGCCCTGGATGGTGGGGTAGCCGGTGATCATGATGACTTCGGTTTCCGGATGGTCCCGGCGCAGGAGTTTCAGCACCTCCACCCCGTCCATGTCCGGCAGTTTGATGTCCAACAAAACGATGGCAAAGGGCTGGCGGGCCAGGTGCCCCATGGCCTGGGCGGCGTCCGCGGCCGCGGTCACCACCAGGTCTTGCCTGGACAGAACCTGGGTGATGCCGGAGCGCACCGCGGCTTCATCATCCACCACCAGGATTTGCCGGTTGAGGTCACTTTCCTTCATGCCCGCCCTTTACGCCGGCCGCGGTGGGCAGTTTGACCCGGAAAGTGGTTCCCACCCCCGCGGTGCTCTCCACGTCCACTGCGCCCCGATGGGCCTCGATCAGCCCTTTGACCAGGGACAGGCCCAACCCCGTCCCGATTACCTGTCGGGTTTGGGGACTCTTGACCCGATAAAATTTGTCAAAAATTTTGGGGATTTCTTCGGCTTCAATGCCGATGCCCTGATCCTTCACCAGGACTTCCAGGTAGTCGCCGTGGGAGACGGCGGCAACCGTGACTTCACCCCCATCGGGGGAGTAGTTGATGGCATTGCTCACCAGATTGGTGAACACTTCCTCCATGCTGCGGCGGTCGGCCTGAATGTGGGGGAGGTCTTCGGCGGCCTCCAGGTGCAGGGTAATCCGCTGACTGGCCGCATGTTCCCGAAGCAGTTCCAGAATTTCGACCAAAAGGGGGCGCAGATCCAGGGGCACCTGTTCCATCTGGCCGTAGCCGGCTTCCATTTTGGCCACATCCAGCAGGTCGTTGATCAAGTCCAGCAAGCCCTGGAGCTTGTCACAGGCCCGGGTGAGCAAGTCCCGCTGCTTGGCGGTCAAATCGCCGGCCAGGCCGTCTAAGATCACCGCGTGCTGCTGCTTGATGGCCGCCAAGGGGGAGCGAAGTTCGTGCGACACCATGCGCACAAAGTCGTTTTTCATTTCATCCAGTGCCTTGAAATGGGTGATGTCGTGGAACACGGTGACCGTGCCCAGAACCTGGCTGTCCGGCCCGTAAAAGGGGGCCGACAGGGCCCGCAGGTTCATGCCGTTTAAGCAGAGCTCCTGGGCAATGAGTTTTTCGGGGTGGGGGCCGGCCCCCGCCAGCAAGGAGTTGATGGCCTCCTGAAAGCTGTGGTCGTTGAGGTAGCTCGCCAGGGGCCCGGGTTGGGGCGGGGGTGACTCCACCCCTAAAAGCTGCAGCAGGGTGGAGTTGACCAGGACCACTTCGCCCTCCCGGTTGGCCACCAGCACGCCGTCGGCCATGCAATTGACGATGGTGTGCATCCGGCTCTGTTCCAGGGCCAGGTTGTAAAGGTTGCGGGCCTGATCCTCCTGAAGTTGGCGGGTTTGCTGCTCCAGGAGCTGCTTTTCCAAGGCGCGCCTGACCACCAGGCAGAGATGGTCGATGCTGAAGGGCTTGGTGACAAAGTCGTAGGCCCCTTTTTTCATGCACTCCACGGCATCGGCCACGGTGCCCAGGCCCGTCATAATAATTATAGGAATGGCGGGATACTGGACGGTGGCCTGCTCCAACACTTCCAGAGCCCCCATCACTGGCATTTTCAGGTCGCAGAGCACCACGTTGACCGGCTCGGAGGCCAGTTTCTCCAGGGCCTCCTGGCCATTGGCAGCCGTAGTCACCTGGTAGCCCTCACTGCTGAGCACCCGGATGCACCCCAGACGCAGCACCTCTTCGTCGTCCACTACTAACACGGTGTATGGCTCGTTCATGGTCGATCTTCCTGATCACCGGGTGAAGTTGATAGCCGCAAACTCCCCTTATTCAGCCCCAATCGCTAACGGCTCACTGCTCAGACCTCCTGAAAATTGGCCACCAAGTCCTGGTCCCGGGACTCCAGGGGGAGACTGATGGTAAAGGTTGTGCCCCCCTCCGGCGGGCTGTCCGCGCTGATCGTGCCCCCGTGCCGCTGGATCACTCCATAAACGATGGACAGGCCCAAACCGGTGCCCTTGCCGGGGGGTTTGGTGGTAAAAAAAGGTTCAAAAATCTTGTCCAAAATTTCGGCAGGAATTCCGCTGCCACTATCGGTAAACTTCAGAATGATGCCGTCTTGCCCGGGCGCAGGATAGCTGGCAATGGTGATCTGCCCCTGGCCGTGCATGGCGTCCGCGGCGTTGAGAAGCAGGTTGGTGAAGACCTGCTGCAACTGGCCCGGGTCTCCCACGATCTGGGGCAAAAACGGGTCCAGGTGCCGGATGACTTTGATATTGTGGAAAAAGGCTTGATGGCTGATGAGTTCAATGCAGCGGTTGAGGATGTCGTTCACATCAAAGAGCTTTTTTTCACCCAGGGATTGGCGGCTAAAGTCCAGCAGCCGATGGACGATCTGCTGGCAGCGCATGGTCTGGTTGATGATTACCTCGATATTTTCCCGATGCACGGCGTCGGAGGCCAGGTCACGATGCAGCAATTCGGCGTAAATCAGGATGCCAGCCAGGGGGTTGTTGATTTCATGCGCCACCCCCGCGGCCATACGTCCCAAAGAGGCGATCTTTTCCGTGTGCACCAATTGCGACTGAGTGGCCTCCAATTCCTCATGCACCTTGAGAACTTCCCGAAGATCGGAAAAAATCCCCACACTGGCGACTTCCCGGCCCCGTTCCCGGATGATGGCCGCGGAAAAGTTTACCGGCACTTCCTCTCCATTTTTGTTGATAAAGGTCATCCGGGTGGTATTGAGTTTGTCCGGCGGGCCGTATTCGTCGCTGCGCATCCGCCGCATCATCTCCGCGGCGTTCTTTTCGGGATAAAAGCGGCGGAAATTTTCGGCTTTGCCGATCATCTCTTCGGCTTTGTAGCCCAGGATGCGTTCCGCGCCTTGGTTGAAAATCAGGGGCACCCCTTTGGTGTCCACCACCACAATGCCGTCCACCGAGTTCTGGATGATATTGGTGAGAAAGGCGTTGGTTTTATGGAGTTCCCGTTCCATAAGAATGCGGCTGGTGAGGTCCCGCAGGTATAGGCAGGTCATGACTTTATCGCCCAGGCGGGACACGGCCATGCAGGTTTCGAAGACCCGGGGCACGTGGTCTTTGTCCTGGGGCTTGTCCAGGATGCTGCAGAAGCGGGTCTCCTGTTGCTGGCCCCGCTCCACCAGACTCACCAACTCCTGGGCCATGTGGAGATGTTGGGAGGTCAGCACTTCCCCCAAATGCATGCCCAAAAGCTTACTCTTTGGGATGTCCAGGACTTGCGCCATCTTGGCATTGGCAAACACGACCCGATGATCCTCATCGGCCATCAAGAGACCTTCCTGGGTCAGCTCGGTGAGCAGGTCGAGCTTCTTTTCCGCTTCCACCACGGGTGTGATATCCCGCACGGCCTCGAACCCGCCGATTACCCGCCCTTCGGTATCGGTAATGATGGACGCGGAAACCGAGACCTGCACTTCCCGACCATCCCGGGTCCGGGCCACCCGGCGCCATCCGGAGATGGGGCTTTTCTGTTCCATGACCTGCTTGAGGGTACAATCGCAGGTATCGCACTGGGCGGTGTTGAGCAGTTCCCCGCAGGTCATCCGGCCCACCACTTCGCTGCGGGAATAGCCCGACAGGTTCTCCATGTGATCGTTCAGGTAGGTAACCACTAAAAACGGGTCCACCAAGAAGAAAGGCATGGGGAAGTTTTCCAGGATGCTGGAAAGAGTGGCCATTTGCTGTTGCATCACTGGATGGGTCAGCAAATCCGCATGTTCCCGGATGAGGATAAAACAACCGGTTTTTTGGCCATCGGCGCCGCGGATGGGGGTGGCGCTCAAAAAAAGCGGGGCCCCGATGGGCCAGCGGGTCTTGAGGGTGACCGGAACCTGCTTGAGACTCTCCTTTTGTTGGGGGCATTGCGGGGGGTCCGCCTTAGACCCGGCAATGATGACGCTGCCCGCACAGAGGGGACAGGGCTGGCCCGGACGCAGCGCGCCGGAAAAGAGTTTTTCCGCAGCGCGGTTGAGAAAGACCACTTCCCGGGCCTTGTTGGTCACCACTATGGGGTCGGGAAATTCGGTCAGAAGCGGGCCCAAAAACTCCCGCGGCACAGCCGCGCTTCCCATTGACGCCGGGGAAATAGATTTTCCCTGGAGGGTCTGATCTTTGGGCTTCATGTCCTGTTCCATATTTGCCCTGCGAATGTAGCCGGGTCTTCCCGCCCGGTCTATCAGGGTGAACCCCCGGGGGCTGCGGCGCCTTCCACCGGGGCCGCAAAAGTGTCCCCTAAAATCAATTGAGCCGCGGCCAGCTCATGCTGTCGAATGATCAAGGAAATGCTCGAAATCGTGCAGCTCAAGGCCAGCAATGAAATATGGGCCGCATCCAGGGCCGCCACCAGGGTGTGGGCAATGCCGTAGCGGTCTCCGAAATGGGGGCCATGGAGAAAAATGCCCGCCACCGGGGTCAGGCGCATGGGCCGCAGTTCCGGCAGGTGATGTTTCAAGAGGCGCCGGATTTCGCGGCCATGGTCGCCGGCGACAGAGGCTCCCGGCCCGTGAGGCCCGGGGCGGCGCGGGGCCGTGCTGAACGACAGGATAAATTCCCGGCCGCCGAGGTCAGGCAAGCCCACCAGAAAGGGGATGGCCAGCCCCAAATTCCCCATTTCCTTGAGCGCCGCGGCAAAACCCGCCAGGATATCCGCAGAGGCGATGCTCATGCTCCACAGGTCCAGGTCCGATTGGGGGATGATCCAATAGACCTTGGTAATCTTCTCCTGGTAGGTAGCCACCACCTTTTCCACATATTCCTGGGGCGGCGGCTGGGCGGAAAAGAATTCCCGGGGCGACGCAAAGCCTGGAAAATAAAAATGCTCGAACAACTGTTCCACCGCGGGCTTAATCCTTTTGGCCGACAGCACCGCGGAAATGGCGGAAGGAGAACTCGCCAGGCCGTGAATCACCACCCGAGCCCGGGCCAGACTGCGGATAAAGGTTCCGATGACCTCAGGGCGCTTGTCGTGGGGATAAACGGCCAGAATGGAGGTGTCCGACCGCAAGGCCAGCGCCGCGGCGGGATCGGCGTGGGCCTGCATAAGAGTTAGGGCAGCTTCCCCGGCGCGGCCTTCGGTGCACACTACTTCGCGATCGCCGGCCACATGGGTTAACAATGTCAGGTTAATGCGGTGTTGGGCCAAGGGCGCGCACACCGCCGGGTCTAAGCGATTGTCTTCCATCGGAGAGGAGGATGCCACGCAGGCGCCCCCCTCCAGGACTTTCAAGCCACCTATCCCGAGACGGTGATTATTATCCAAAGTTCGCCGGGTGTCATGCTGTGGTTAGATTAATCTTTCCACCGCTTCCACCAGGGTAGCCGCATCCACGGGTTTGGGGATGAAGTCCTCGGCTTCCACGGCCATGCCTTCGGCATGACTGTAGCTGGTAGTGGGCACGGCCTCGCCCACCGCGGTGAGCAGAATCACGGGAATATCCTGGGTCCATTTATTGGACTTTAACTCCTGGCAGAGCTCGTAACCATTTTTTCTGGGCATCATCACGTCCAGGATCAACACATCCGGGCGGCGCTTTTTGATGGCTGCTTCCCCTTCAAGCCCGTCGTAAGCCTTCCCCACTTCGAAGCCTTTGGACTCCAGCATCATAGATACCGTTTCCACCAGGTCAGGATCATCGTCAACTATTATTACGTACTTGTTATTCATGAGACCGCTCCTTTAAGGATGCCCCTAACTTCATTATGGGGTTAGAGTTAATAAATTACAAGGTTATTTAGGGGGTTAAATCCGCCTCAATATGAGGGGCGGGGATGCAACCCGGCCCGTTCCACGATTTCCGGGACCTTCTCTTCCCATTCGATGGCCATGATGTGAAACCCCCGGACGCCTTCCACCTCCTTTAGCTCCTGGATCTGGTCTACGGCCAGATTGATGCCTTCTTGCGCCTGCTTTTCCTTGGGTACGCCGCCGATGCGCCGCACCACTTCGTCAGGGACATCTATGCCCGGCACCCGCTTTTGCATGTATTTGGCCATGCCCACGTTTTTCATGGGGGTGATTCCCGCCAGGATGGACACCTTTTCGTGCAGGCCCCGGTCCACCATCAGTTTCATGAACTCCTTGAACTTGTCCATGTTGTAGATGCACTGGGTCTGGATGAACTGCACCCCGGCCGCTACTTTCTTGGCCAGCCGGGCCACCCGCATGGGGACGTTGGGACCCGCAAAGGGGTTGGCCGCGGCCCCGATGAACATCTGAGGGCGCACCTCGAACTCGTGCCCCCCCAAGAGCCGGCCGTCATCCCGCATCATCTTCACCGTCTGGATGAGCTGGATGGAATCCAGATCAAAAACGTTAGCGGCATTGGCGTGGTCCCCGAAATGCTGGTGATCGCCGGTAAGGCAAAGCATGTTATTGATGCCAAAGGAGGCGGCTCCCAGAATATCGCTTTGCAGGGCGATGCGGTTGCGGTCCCGGGTGACCATCTGCAGCACCGGCTCCAGCCCCATGAGCTTGAGGCGGATGCAGCAGGCCAGGCTGCAGAGCCGGCAGACCGACGTCTGGTTGTCCGTGACGTTGATGGCGTCCACGTAATCCTTGATCAGATACGATGATCTCGAGCCCGAGGAAATATTCCAGCTTCTTGACCGGTATCTCTCGGCAATGATAGAGATCGTGCATCGCTTTGACGGCACCCTCAACAAAATTATCGGAGACGGGCTCCCGCAGGCCTGGCAGCGCTCGGCATAGAGCCCCCGCTCTTCATTCACCCCCATAAAGCAGGTGTCCACCCCGGGGTAGATAATCTTGTTGTTATACATTTCCGCCAGGTACTGGACCCCGCAGCCGCACGCCAGAGAAACCACGGCGTCGTATGCCTCCATCTTGTCGCCAAGTTCCGCCAGGTACTCCTTTTCGCATTGCCGGGTCAGACTGGTTTCATCCACCTGGGCCTGCCGGCCTTCCTGGGTATAGAAGAGCCTGAGGGCTGCAGCCAGCACCTTGGCTTCCTTCAGACCGCCGGCCTCGCACACCGTAACGCAGCCGTCGCAGCC
>JARRQO010000082.1:0-8350 GCA_037381685.1 Deltaproteobacteria bacterium
GACACCTTTATGGCTGCCATCACCCTGTTGGCCACCGGCGGGGTGGGCAAGGTTTATCTTTACACCAGCAACCCAGACATCGCCACCGGGGACGGCATCGCCATGGCCTATCGGGCCGGGGCCTGGATCGGCAAAATGGAATTTGTGCAGTTTCATCCCACTTGCCTTTATCACCCTGCAGCCAAGAATTTCCTTATTTCCGAGGCGCTGCGGGGAGAAGGCGCGGTCCTCATTGACCACGCCGGCCAGGCCTTTATGGAGAAGTACCATGCCTTGAAGGACCTGGCTCCCCGGGACACGGTGGCCCGGGCCATTGACCTGGAGATGAAAAAGACCGGCGCGGACTGCGTCTACCTGGATGTCAGCCACAAACCCGCGGATTTCGTCAAGGGCCGCTTCCCCAACATCTACCAGCAGTGCCTGGAGTTCGGCATTGATATGACCAAAGAGCCCATCCCGGTAGTGCCCGCGGCCCATTATATGTGCGGCGGGGTGGTCACGGACTCCTTTGGCCGCACCACCATCTCCAACCTCTTTGCGGTGGGGGAGGTGTCCATGACGGGTCTGCATGGCGCCAACCGCCTGGCCAGCAACTCGCTGTTGGAGGCCCTGGTCTTTTCCCACCAGGCGGCCCAGGCGGCCCGGGAAACCCTGCCCGGTCTTCAGGCCAAGCCGGCGGCGCCGGCGCCGGAGTGGAACCCCTTTGGCGCCACCGACAGCGAGGAGGCTGTGGTGGTGTCCCATAACTGGGACGAAATCCGGCGTTTCATGTGGAACTACGTGGGCATTGTGCGTACTGACCGGCGGCTGCTGCGGGCCCAGCACCGGATCGACCTGATCCAGCAGGAGATCCACGAATATTACTGGAATTTTCTGATTACCAGCGACCTTTTGGAGTTGCGCAACATCGCCACGGTGGCTGATCTGATCATCCACATGGCCCTGAGGCGCAAAGAGAGCCGCGGACTGCATTACAATTTGGACTACCCCCAAATCGACGATATAAACTTTCATAAGGATACGGTGGTTTCCCCTGAAGGCTGGCACTGAGGTAAAAGATAAGATCCTTCTGGTGGATGATGATCCGCAGCTCTTGGGCACCTTAACGGAATGCCTCGAGGGGCAGGGATATGTCCTGACCGCGGCCACGGACGGCCGTCAGGCCATGAAAATCCTGCAGGACGGGGAGTTCGCCCTGGCTCTCCTAGACCTGATGCTGCCCGGCGTCTCCGGTCTGGACCTGCTCTCCCACATCAAGACCCACCACCCGGATACTGAAGTTATTCTCATTACCGGCCATGCCGGCCTGGAAAGCGCGGTCCAGGCTTTGCGATTGGGGGCCTATGACTACTTGATCAAATCGGACCTGCGCCTGGCCGAGTTTCAGGCTCTGGTGGCCCGGGCCCTGGAGCGGCGCCGTCTGGCCAGGCAAAACCGGAAACTGCTGGTCCACCTCTCCCAGGCCCAGGAAGAACTGTCCCAGCGGCGGGCCCGGGAACTGGCCCAAGTGAGGCAAATCGGCGAAACCCTGGTGGGACCCCTGACCTGGGAACAGCTTCTCCAGGGGCTGGTCAATCTTATCTGGGATAGCCTGCCCGTCCAACTCCTGGGCCTGATGGTTTGCGGCCCCTTGCCCGAGCTTCCCCTGGAATCCTGGCGCCATCAGCACAAGATTGACGCTGCCGCTTTTCAAAGCTTTCAGAATCTGCTCAAAGATCAATTTGCTGCCGACTCCACCTCCCCGGCCCCGGCCGGATCACCGGTCCCTGAAATGCTCTGGCTCAAGGTGGCGGTAGAAGGCGTCTCTTTGGTGGCAGGTATCGGACGGCAGGAGCCTTTCACCCGGGAGGAAGCCGAACTTTTCCGGATCTTCATCCTCCAGGGCGAGGCCGGCATCAAGAATCTGGTCCTCTTCGAGCAGGTAAAAAGCATGGCCATCCGGGACGCTCTCACCGGCCTGCACAATTACCGCTATTTCAAAGAAGCGCTCCTTTATGAAGTGGAAAGGAGCCGCCGGTATAATACGTCCCTGTCCCTGCTGTTTTTGGACATTGATGACTTCAAGCAGATCAACGACACTCGGGGCCACCTGTATGGGGATGCTATTCTCCGGCAAGTGGGAACCATCATCAGGGACGGGATTCGGATGGCTGACCTGCTCTGTCGTTACGGCGGCGACGAGTTTGTCCTGCTCATGAGTCAAACGCCACTGGAGCAGGCGCTTTTATCGGCGGAGAGATTGCGGAGTCTCATCGGTCAAACCCCCATGCGTTATGGGGGGCAAACCTCTATGATTACCGTAAGCATCGGGGTGGCGAGTTTGCAGCGGGGGATGGGAATGGAAGATCTGATCAAGGCTGCGGACGGCGCCCTATATCGGGCCAAGGAGGGCGGGAAAAACCGGAGCTGTGGGCCGGAGCCCGTCGTCGGATTATCGAGTCTCGCTTAAGCCTCTAGCCTGCGTTACCTCACCAGATCGGCCTGGCGTTTGAGGTTCATCACGCTGATGCCAGGATTCATATTACTCTTTCACTACCATGCAGTTTCCTAACCGAATATTGCTTTAGGCGGGCAGGCAAATATTGGCGGCCTGCCTCAGGGAATGGCGTCTAAGACCTCGTACCCCTTTTGCTTCAAGGTCTCCACGATAGGCTCCAGGTTGGCCTTTTCCAGCCGGAAGAAATAAGGCCGTTTATTTTTCTTTGTAGGCCCCAGAGCCACGTTGATGATCTTGCCTCCTGTGGCCTTGATGAGACGGGTGGCCGCATCTAGGGCCTCGGGTTGATTCTCCAAGAGGAGGTCCAGGCGTGAGGAACTCTTGAGCAGGCCCAGCATGGCGATGAACGCGGAGATCAGGTCCTGCATGGTAATGACCCCCACCAGCCGGTCCCCTTCCATCACGGGCATGCCGCCGATTTTATGTTCGTGGATCAAGCGGGCCGCTTCTCCCACTTCGGTGTCAGGGGTGACGCTTAAAGGGGCCTGGACCATGACGTCACCCACCTTGATCTCTTCCAGCACGGAGGCCAGCAGGACCTCCCGCAGGTCCCGGGAGGTGATCCAGCCCACCATGCGGTTTTGGGCCATGACCGGGAGGTGCCGGATCTGTTGTTTTTGCATCAACTTTAGAGCCTGGCCCACCCGCCTGTTGGGGGAGATCGCGATAATCTTGGTGCTCATGATCTGACTCACCAGCATGGTGAACCTCCTTGGATTGCCTTGGTTCACCCTAAAACAAAGCGGCGGAAATTTCAATGAAATTCCCGCCTGCACTTAAATGCCCCCAGGGCTCAGGAGCCCTGTCCTACCTAATTGGTGGCCAGTTGCAACTGCAAGGTATTGAGTAAGTGTTCGGCTTCAGCGATGTAGCCCCCCATGTTACACCGATGATTGGCCAGGATGCCGTCTTTGGCGCCGTTGGTCACCACCCAGGGACTCATGGAGGCCGCCTGGTGCAGGGCATGGATAGCTTCTTCCAAAAGCTTGTGGGAATTTTTCTTCTGCAGTTCCTGGTGGAAGTCCTCCGTCACCGCCACCAACATTTGCGCCATGGCCACAGACACGCCCTGGGCATGATAAAAATAATCGTCGGTTCTGAACCACGATACCTTGCTCCCGTCGGCTTCGGTGTCCTTTATAAGGTTGTTAAAATTACTCCCCAACAGATCCCTGTAATTGTTGAGCAGAACAATCAAATGATCTACCCGGGAATAAAACCGGCTCTGACCGTTGCGCAGGGCTATGACGTAGCCTTCCAGGTCTTGTATGGCCTCCCGGTATTTGCCGGAAGCCGAAGGAAACCAGTATTTTTCGGGGCTGACCATGAGATAATTCATGGCTTCGTTAACCCGGGGGTCAAAGGCCTCGGTGTTGGCAAACCGGGTAAATTGCTCGTTTAAAACCACTACCGTGCGCCGGGCTACCTCCAGGACCCCTAGCTGAAAATTGTTCACATTATCCGTCAAGCCCATTTTGCCCAAAATGATGGTATTCGGTCGCCAGCCCAACACTGGCTGGTTTACTTGGTCATCGATGATCTTGATCAGGGCCTTGGCAAAGACCTCGCCTCTGAGTGGATTTCCGGCGGACTCTCCCGGGGCCCCGGAAGGGGCCGGAGCTGGGGTCTGCCGGGCAGGAATGAGGGCCGATGATTTTTCTTCTTGGGGTTTCGGAGTCGTCGGGGCCGGCTTATGCATGTGGGTGGGTGTAGAGGCAACCACTTCCTCCAAAACCTGTTCCGGCGTTTCCCCCCGGTGCGTATACTCCCACGTAAACAGTCCTCCGAAAAAGATAATCACCAACAGAGAGGCCAGAAGGAAACGGTGCTGCAATATATGGAAAAGTACCCCTTTTCTAGGCTCCGTCGGTTCCGCGGGCCCCGCTACCAGGTTTTTTTCATCGTTCAAGGCCATGGGTTTTTCCCTTCTCCGCTAACCTACTCAGTTCCGGCCTGAGGCGGATAACCGGCCAAGCCCGCCAACATAACGCGGCGCACTAAAATTAACTTGATACTGATAAATTCAGCTTAAAATAACAAGGCGGGAATTGCAACAATTCCCGCCTCAACCAGAACCGGGTAAGCAGGAAGGGGCCCCTCCCCGCCTAGCGCAAGCTAATTGGTGGCTAACTGCCGCTCCAAGGTGTTGAGGACGTTTTGGGCCTGGCCGATATAGGTGGACATATCGGCCCGATGGTTGGCAATGAAGCCGTCTTTGCCGCCATCGGTCACCAGCCAGGGATTTAGCTCGGAAGCTGTTTTCAAGGCCGATATGGCATTATCCATCATACCCGTGGAATTTTTCTTTTGAAGTTCGGCTTTAAAATCAATCTTGAGTGCTTCCAGCATTTGATAAATTCCCAGGGCCACGCCTTTGGAATAGTAAAAATAATCATCCTCTGTTGTCCAGGATACGGCGCTGCCGTCGGCCTCGGTATCCTTGGAGAGATTATTATAGCAATTGCCCAGTAGGTCCCGGTATTCATTCAAGAGGGCAATCAGACAGTTGATCCGGGTATAGAACTTGGCCCGGCCTGCTCTCAAATTGCGGATATACAACCTCAGGTCGTCCATGGCTTCACGGTACTTGCCGGGCGCCGAGGGGAACCAATATTTATCGGCGCTAACCATTAAGTAATTCATGGCTTCGTTGACCCGGGGATTATAGGCTTCGGTATTGGCAAAGCGGGTCAGGTTTTCATTTAAAACCACCACGCTGCGCCGGGCTACTTGCAGGACCCCGATCTGCTCATTGTTCACATTGTCGGTTAGTCCCATTTTTCCAAAAAGAATGGAACTGGGCCGCCAGCCGAACCAACGCTGATTCACCTGATCATTCATGATCTTGATCAAGGCCCGGGTAAAGGCTTCGCCTTCGACCCGCGGCCGGGAAGGTTCGACCAGGGGCGCGGGAGGGGCAACATGACCCGGGGTCTCTTCGGGAGGCGGTTCTTTGGCAGTCTCGGGGGCCGGCGGTTTGGCCACCGGTTCCTTCGCCGCGGGATGCAAGGGTGGCGCGTGCGCGGGCGCCGGGGTGGTGCCACCGGGGATTGCCACCGCCTTCGCGGGACTTAACAATTCTTGCGAAGTTTTGCCGGGATGGAAAAATTGCCAGCCGAACAGGCCGACAAAAAAGAGCAGAATCACCAGGGCTACCAGGAAAAAGCGTTGCCGCAAGATGCGTAAAAAGAGACTTTTTTTAGGTTCGGGTGAATTTGAGGTTGGATCTGTTTCCGATTGCGAGGTTTTTTTAGAAGCCATGAAAATTTAGACACCTTCCTTAAATCGTCAATTTAGGGCTTATGCGGGTGATCGGCAAAGATATCCGCACTGAACACGTAAATTTGAGTATGAGGATCCTTCCAGGCATCCGGCGGCAAGCCCGCTTTGTAGCAGGTCTGTTCCAGGAATTGCTGGCGGTCCCAGTGGTATTGGGTCGCCACCTGGGGCAGGAGCAGGCCCCGATTAAGGCCTCTAACGATGTAAAGACCGTGCTTACCGATCTCGATTTCATCAGTGCTCTTGATGAGCCGCAGGGGGCTTAGCACCGAGATCTCGATATCCAGGTCAGCCAGTTCGTTGGCCTGCAAGGGCCGGAAGCGAGGGTCATGGAAAGCCGCAGCCGCGGCCATTTCCCGGACTGTCTGGAGGAGAGGTTTGACCGCTTCTATAAAGCCGATACAGCCCCGGAGCTGTCCGCTCCGATGCAGGGACACAAACGCGCCGCGCGCTTCGGAGAGTACGGGAGAGTCGGTTTTTACCGGGGTGGCCGCCTTGCCCTTAAGATGGGCTTCAATGCTGTCCCGGGCCACATGCAGCAAGAGTTGTTTATCCGCGGTACTTAAGTTCATGCCGTTTTGTCCCCCCCAACTCGGCGGCGCCCCCAAACCCAAGAGGACCGCAGCCCCCAGGCTCAAGTATATGGCAAATAGACGGCGTAATCTCATGAGTCAGGGCCCAACCCCCGGATTTCTCCGGGCTGGTCATCCTTCTAAATTCTGTATCTAACCAAGATTTTTGATTCTGTCAATGGCAAAGGTCCGCTAGGGGAATTGCTCCCGGGTTTCTGGCATTCCGCTTGCATACCGGCGGCAGGCTTGGTAAATTTACTTATCATAAAGTTAAATGGCAGGACTGGCGCCGATTTTACCTTCCTGGGAAAGAGCCTTTAAATCTACCCATGAAAACCTACCCGATATTTGCCGTCATCGAGGACAAACCCTGCCTGGTAGTGGGCGGGGGCGCGGTGGCGGAGCGCAAGGTGCAGGATCTTTTGGTCTCCGGGGCCAAAGTGACCGTGGTAAGCCCCCACCTGACTCCCAGATTGGCGGCCCTGGCCTCCCAGGGGGATATTGTGCATCTTTCTGAGGATTTTACGGAATCCCAGGTGCAAGGCATGGCCCTGGTCATGGCCGCCACCGATGACCCCGGGGTCAATGCCCGGGTGAGCGCCGCGGCCCAGGACCGGAGCGTCTGGGTCAACGTCGCCGACGATCCGGAGCATTGCACCTTCATCGTGCCGGCCCAGGTACGTCGGGGCCATCTGACCCTGGCCATCAGCACCGGCGGCGCCTCTCCGGCCCTGGCCCGCCTGGTGCGGGAGGAACTCCAGCAGCATTTCGGGCCCGAATATGGCCCTTACCTGGACCTCCTCCACAGGGTGCGCACCCGGGTTTTGGCCGAGCGGCGGGCCCACTCCGACAATGCCGAGCTTTTCCACCGCCTGGTGCGCAGCCCCTTGAGGGAGGCGGTGGCCCAGGGGGACCGGGCTCGCATCGTAAGCCTGCTTCACGAAGTGGTGGGGCCGGTCTTAAGTTCCCCGGTCTTGGGGGAACTGGTGTCCCAGGCCTTTAAGGAAACGGAGGGGTGAACAGAAGAACCGGATAATCTAAAGTGCATCCGCGCCCCGTCTATCCCCCTTGTTCCCTCCACCCGGTGGCCCGGGGTAAAGTGAGGGGAACGGCAATCTCCTTCTCGCTCCAAAGGACAAAAGGACCCCAGGCTCAGGAAGATTTATTCAGGAAAGCATGGCTAATTTTCTTCTCTATCTGACCCTGATCGCTTATTTCGGCGCCACCGCCCTCTGGCTGGCCTATTTTCTTATCCAGCGGGAGAGCTTTTACCGGGCCGGCGCCTGGGTCATGACCGGCGGCCTGATGTTCCATACGCTGGCACTTATCCAGCGGACCTGGACCTTAGGATATCTGCCCGCGGCCACCCTGGGCGAATCCTTGCTCCTGTTTGCCTGGGTTCTGGTGCTGGCCTTCCTGTTCCTGATCTGGCGCTACCCCATCAAGGTCCTGGGGGCCTTGGTGGCGCCATGCGCGGCTTTGATGGTGTGCGGCTCACTGATCCTGCCCGGTCCCCATGGCGCCATCTCGCCCCTGCTCAAGAGTTTTTGGCTGACCGTCCACATCTGCCTGACTCTCGTGGGATATGCCGCTCTGGCCCTGGCCTGTCTGGGGGGGATTCTCTACCTGATCCAGGAGCGTCAGATCAAGGGGAAGCAGTTCGGCTTTTTTTATCGCCGCCTGCCGTCCCTGTCGCAGCTGGACACCCTGAATTACTGGTGCCTGAGCATCGGTTTTCCCCTGCTCACCGCGGGGATCATCGTGGGTTCGCTTTATGCCCAACACACCCTGGGGCGGTTTTGGAGTTGGGACCCCAAGGAGATTCTGACCCTCATCGCCTGGCTGATCTATGCGGTGCTGCTGCATGAGCGCCTGGCGGTGGGCTGGCGGGGCCGCCGGGCGGCGCTGATGGCCATCTGCGGCTTCGTGGTCTTGATCTTTACCTTTGTGGGGGCCAACCTGTGGCTGGCGGGCTACCACAATTTCGCCAGGTTCATCCAAC
>JARRQO010000083.1:0-13161 GCA_037381685.1 Deltaproteobacteria bacterium
TCTGAGATTATTTCTGGTGCCAGTGGCGGAAGCCCTGATGGTACGCGCTTCCAAGCCTTTTTTCCAGTCCCCGGCCATCAAGAAAGTGGACGTTCTCGCCGCCAAACTGCCCGGTTAGAAGCAGATTGCGAACTCTGCGAAATCTCTTGTAGGACAGCCGCCCCCGGCTGTCCACCTTTCCTGGAGCCCTGGTTGCTTATTGATAATCTTATTTCTTTTAGCCGAAAACCGAAAACTGAAAACTGAAAACGGTATAAAACCTTTGACGGAGACAGCCTTATGGGTCCTGAGCCGAAAACCCGGCCTGAACGTGACAGCCTGGGGGAAGTTGCCGTCCCCGCCCACCGCTACTGGGGGGCGCAAACCCAGCGAGCCCTCACCTTTTTTGACATCGGCGAGGACCTGATCCCGCCGGAAGTGATCCAGGCCTTAGCCTTACTGAAAAAGGCCGCGGCCCTGGCCAACCTCGAACTGGGGAAGCTGCCGGCGGACAAGGCCCAGTTAATTGTCCAGGCCGCGGAAGAGGTCGCCGCCGGCAAGCTTAACGGCAATTTTCCGGTTCATGTCTGGATCTCCGGCAGCGGCACGCCCAGCAACATGAACGTCAACGAAGTGATCGCCAACCGGGCC
Organism: Deltaproteobacteria bacterium; assembly: GCA_037381685.1. Lineage (GTDB taxonomy): Bacteria > Desulfobacterota > Desulfobaccia > Desulfobaccales > 0-14-0-80-60-11 > 0-14-0-80-60-11. The sequence continues at coordinate 631 of JARRQO010000083.1, forward strand.
ATCGAGCTGTATTTCCCGCCGCCATGTATGTGGCCGCGGCCACCGCGATTCAGGCCCGCCTGCTACCCCGGGTCCGGAAACTGCGGGAGGCCCTGAATGACAAGGCCCAGCGCTGGGCGGAACTGGTCAAAATCGGCCGCACCCACCTGATGGATGCGGTGCCCCTGACCCTGGGCCAGGAGTTTTCCGGCTATGTGGCTTGCCTGGACGACAACCTGGAGCGCCTCCGCACGGTTTTACCCGGCCTTTACCGTTTGCCCCTGGGCGGCACCGCGGTGGGCACCGGCTTCCACGCCCCCAAGGGCTTCGGGGACTTGGCGGTCAAGCATCTGGCCGATCTCACCGGTCTGCCGCTTATGCCCGCGCCCAACAAGTTTGCCCTTCTGCAAGCCCATGATGCCCTGGTCATGGCCAGTGCCGCGCTGAAGACCCTGGCCGTATCTCTTTACCGGATTGCCAATGATATTCGGCTCTTGGCCAGCGGGCCCCGGGCCGGCCTCAACGAACTGCATCTGCCGGCCAACGAACCGGGCTCCTCGATTATGCCCGGCAAGATCAACCCCACCCAGTGCGAAGCTTTGGCCATGGTGGCCGTCCAGGTCATGGGTTACGATGCCGCGGTGACCTTGGCCGGGGCCGGCGGCTACCTCGAACTGAACGTCTACAAACCCCTGCTGATCTTTAACGTGATGCAATCCATCAGGATTCTGGCTGACAGTTGCCGTAACTTCACCGACTTTTTGGTGGCAGTCCTCAAACCCAATTACGAGCAGATCGATGCCTACCTGCACCGCTCCCTCATGCTGGTCACCGCCCTGTCGTCGGCCCTGGGCTATGACCAGGCGGCCCAGATTGCCCATCTGGCCAAAGATGAGGGGCTGACTCTTAAAGAAGCGGCCCTGAAACTCGGCTTCCTCTCCGCCGAGGATTTCGACCGCCTGGTCGACCCCTACAAAATGGCCTACCCCGACGTCTGAGCTCTCCTCGTAAAGACTCGCTTAGCCCGAATAATTCGCCGGGCTGCAAAAAACTTGGTGGCACAGGCTTGCCAGCCTGTGCCAAAAACCCTCGGCTTTTTGGGACTGTTTATTTTATCTTTATATTTCGATATCTTGTCGGATAATTCCAAAAGGTTCATGAATAAAGAGGGTTCAGCATCGCATGACCCTTCCTATAAAATGACCGCCAGGGCCGCACCCGGGACCGCGCCTTATAGCAATTGTTAAGAGTTTTTTACGTTTATTCCCTCTCCCCTTCTGGGAGAGGGTGCAGGTTTTTTCAATTAATTAATTAATTAAATAACTAATTATTATATAATTTCAAGCAGTTAAACAAGATGAGGTCTTGCAATAACTTCGAGTCTCGCCTCGTTTTGGAATCTAAGTCCTTAAAACTTTAGGTTGCACTTTAGCTTTCGGAGTTGTAGGATTTTGCAGCGTCTGGCGTTCAATAAGGTGGACTTTTAAAAAATCTTAATAGTTCTAATCAATTAAAATATATTTTTATATTTTTTGCTTAAATTTGTTTTAACTGCTGAACATTTACAGATGATTGGGGGTGATTAATTTAATGAAATTATTAGCAAATTAACGAGTGCAGGATTGGCTCGTGATTTGCATTAATTCACATGGGAATACAAGCCAGCCTAACACATCTGCAGCAAAACGAGAAAAAAGTTCGATGAAATGGAATGATTTGGGGAGGAGCAAGTATGCGTTTAATGTTCCGTTTGGCTTTTGTGTCAGTCGTGCTGACGTCAGTCCTGGCCATGTCATATTTCACACCTCCCCCGCCAGCGGAACCTTACATATTAGCGGTGCGGGTAGAAACCAAAGATTCTGCCCAAGTCGTAGTTTTAAATGAAAAAAATGAAATTCTCGCAAAGCTGCCAACGGGGAGCACCAGTCCCTCCTTCTCGCCTTATGGAGAACTCTACTATGCCTCACCTACTATGTTCGGAAATGAGGAAAAATTTCAGATATACCGGCTAGATCTGGATTCCAAAGAAGCTGTCCGGATCTCTGATGGCACCAGCAATGATGAATCCCCGGTGAGCTCACCCAATGGCACAGAGGTAGCCTTTATTTCCCATCCGGTTCCGATCAGAACGGTGAAGGAAGCAGCTTGGATGATTTACCTTATGACCGAGGCCGGCAAAAACCGACACCTCTTAATACCCGGGGGACCGATAGCTCAATATGAACCTTGCTGGTCACCAGACGGCAAAAAACTGATCTTTGTCCGGAGGAGCACGTTCCAGCAAATAAAACAAGAAAAATTTATGCGATCAACGCTTGAAGTGTATGATTTCGCTAAGAAAACGGTCAAGGATATCTTACCTCGCGATTATTTGGTGGCCTACCCCCGGTGGTCGCCCAAAGGTGATCTTATTGCCTTCGCCTTTCTGGAAAAAGGCAGAGGCCGCTCCATTTGGGTGGTCCGCCCCGACGGCACCGGAGCGCAGCGCCTCACCGAAGGTTATGATGACACCCAGCCCTCCTGGACGCCTGACGGTAAGCACCTGCTGTTCAGCCGGGCGCAAGGGAAAAAGCGAGTGATCTGCGAGATGGACCTGGCAACCCTGAGAGTGAGAACCTTTCTGGACAGGATTCCGGAATTTGAAGAAAAAAATGAGGAACTTATATTAGAATTTCCACGCCTTTTCCGTTGAGCATGGCATGGTGCCGCGTCTCTTTACCATCATGGCCGTAATGGTCACATTATTGACTGTGAACAGGGGACCCCTGGCGGCTGGAACTCAACCTTCGAACGCCAAACGGGTACTTCGTTTATCTCTGTCGCAGTCGGTAATTCTGGCCCTGAAAAATAACCGCCCCTTACAGACCTCCCGGCGCGCCATCAGCACCGCCGCGTCCAATTACCGAGCTGCTAAAGCCGGATATTATCCCGTGGTGGAAGCGGCTGTTACCGGTTCCCAAAATCTGCAAACTATTGCGGTCAACCAAGAGATCGAATCTGTTCAGACGTTTACCGCAGGTTTTAATATCACCGCCACTATGCCCCTGGATTTCTCCGGGGCCATCGGCCGGTCCGTGCAGCAGGCGCTCATAAGCTTTATTACTTCGAAGGCTAGCTATGTTACGGCCAGCCAGAACCTGATCGCGCAAGTATATCAACAATATTATGAACTCCTGCGGGCTAAACAGGCCATCAAAATTGACCAGGCCCAGGTGGACCAGACCGCTGATCAATTGCGCATCGCCCAGGAACGGTTAAAAACCGGCAGAGTTCCAGAGGTGGACGTCTTGACCGCAAAAGTCCAATATGATAACGCCCGTCAGAACCTGAAGGTCGACGAAGGGGAACTGGAAATTGCCAAGTCACAACTGCGCAACACCCTGGTAGTGAGTCAGACTGTCGACATAATTCCCACAGATCATCTTACTTTTAAACCTGAGAAATTTAAATTTGAGAAGGCCATAAGAGAAGCGATGCACAATCGCGTTGAGATTAAAAGCGCCCGCCTCAGTCTGCAAGCAGCCCGCATTGCCCTCAAGTCTGCTTATGATGCCTACCTACCCACCTTTAGCCTTTCTTTAGGGTATGGCTACAATATTGATGGCCGGAATCCTGTAGAAGCCTGGCAGTTGCGCCCCAGAGGAGCTACGGCAGCAGTGGGTGGAACCATCAACATACCCATTTTCATTTTTGACGGTGGGGTTATTCGGGAAAATAAGGTTCGAGCCATGATCGGCATTGAACAGGCCGACGCCAATTGGAAAGAGTCGCGGGAAACCGTATCTCTGGAGGTTAAGAACAACTTGACGCTTTTAGATAACTCGCGAGAACGGGTCGAAATCGTCCAATCCAGCATCAACCTGGCCAAGGAAAGCCTGCGTATCGCCGAGATGCGCTATAGTATGGGGGTCACCAGCTATCTGGAATTGACGGACGCCCGTAACAACCTCAGAACCGCGGAGTTGAACTTCCTCAACGCGCTTATCAGCTACAATAACGCCAAAGTCAATGTCTTACGGGTTATGGGCAGGCCTTTGTTCAATCCCTCGGCGCAGGAATCAGCCTCACCATTAACTACTCTGGATGATGAGAAAAAAATTCTGGATACCAAGACACGCTGATGAAAGAGAAATAGATGCGCTGGCCGTTCTCCCGTAAAACCGTGGTAATTGTTGTGGTCCTGGCCTTTGTAGCTTTGCTGGGCTACAAAATCTTGTTCAGGCCCAGGGGACCCGCGCAACAAGGTTTGTCCACTACCGAGGTGAAGAAGGGCGACATCGGCCGGATGCTGAAGGTGTCGGGAATAGTCAAACCCTTCAAAGCCTGGAAAGTGGTGAGCCTGGCCAATGCCAAAATAAAAACCATTTACATTAAAGAAGGTGACAAAGTCGCCAAAGGTCAACTCCTGATCCAGCTCGATGAAGATGAGCTCAACGGCAAAGTGGCCACGGCCAAGGCCTCATATCTCAAGGCTCTCACTAAAATGAAAGAAGTGAGAAGTTGGCATTCTTCCCCGACCTTCATCGATGCCAAGTCCAGCCTGGAGATAAACAAGGCGGAACTGTCGGCAAAAGAAAAGGAGTACACCCAAAATGTGCAGCTATATAAGGCCAAGGCTATTTCCAGAAATGACTTGGACCGCTCCAAGATGGAACTGGACCGCGCCCGGGCCGACTTGGTCAAGTCCACGGCTACCATGGGTGAAGTCAGCGCCAAAGGGGGACCCCATGCCCGCAAGGAGGCCGAGGCCGAGTTAACCGCAGCCAAACTGGCGCTAAGGGATGCCGAAGAGAATCTTCACAATAAAGATATCAGAGCCCCGGCGGCGGGCATCGTTAGTATTGCTCGGAGCAGTGGCGGGGGCTCCAAAGGAGGGTCCAGCGCAGAGACTACCCTGACTGTCAGAAGCACGGTGGCACCCGGCCAGGTTTTGCTGATCATCTCTTCTACCGAGCAATTGGCGGTGGACGTATATGTGAATGAATATGATGTATTAAAGCTCTACCCTGGCCAGCCCTGCCTGATTTCGGTGCCGGCCTTGCCAGGCTCCCTTTTTCCGGGTCAGGTTGCATCGATTACCACCGAAAGTTCAGAAAAACTGACGACTTTCAAGCTGCGCTGCCTAATTATGCAACCCGGTCCCCATCCTGGAGACCAATCGAGGAAGAAAGATGGAGAGCCGGAGTCAGCCAAGAACTCACCAAGGGGCTCATCGGAAGAACCAGGGGGGAACCGGCAGATAAAAGTGGGTATGACTGCGAATGTGATTATTCCCCTGGAGAAGAAGACTAATGTCCTGCTGGTGCCAATTTCCGCTCTAACCAAGCAAAACGGGCGTACTGGGGTTTTCAGGATGGAAAATGGCAAGCCCGTCTTTACCGAGGTGAAAGTTGGCATCATTTCCGAAAATGAAGCTGAAATCGTTAATGGTCTGGAAGAAGGCCAGGAGATCCTGGAAGAGGTTCCAGGAAGCCTTTTGAAAAAATCAGCCGATTCCGGTGAGCCATGAGTTCGCCGGCATTACTGCGCCTGGTGAAGATCGGAAAAAATTACTTTTCCGGAGGCATGGAGGTGCACGTGTTGCAAGACATCACGCTGATGGTGAGCACCGGTGAATTTGTCACCATCATGGGTGCCTCGGGCTCAGGTAAAACCACGCTCCTCAACATCCTGGGCTGCCTGGATCGACCTTCTACGGGATCCTATTATTTCCAAGAGCGACAGGTTCAAGATCTTTCGGATAATGAGTTGTCAGATCTGCGCAAGCGGGCCATTGGCTTCGTGTTTCAATCTTTCAACCTGTTGCCCAGACTTACGGCCTCGGCCAACGTGGAGCTGCCGTTGATCTACCAGGGAGTCCGCCACAGCGAGCGACGCCGGGTTGCCGAAGCCATGCTCCAGCAGGTGGGCTTGTGGGGCAAATCTCATCGCCTGCCCGGAGAGCTTTCCGGCGGGGAGCAACAACGGGTGGCGATTGCCCGGGCTTTGATTGCTCGGCCGCAGGTTCTTCTGGCCGATGAGCCCACCGGTAACCTGGACAGCAAAACCGGCAAAGAGATCATGAAGATTTTTAAGGAGCTCCACGAAACAGGTCTGACCATCGTGATGGTTACGCACTCCCCGGATATGAGCGCCTATGCCGAGCGCACCATTTTGATCCGGGACGGCCAGATCTGAACAAGGAGGTGCGATGTTAGCCCAAGATCTCATGAGGACTGCCTGGGAAAGCCTCCGGGCCCATAGTCTTCGCACCGCCTTATCAGTATTGGGCATCGTTATCGGTATCGCCTCGTTTTCCCTGATGTATTCCATCGGTGAAACTGCCCGCCAGAAGACGCTGGCTGCTATCAAGGCGCTGGGAGGCGATATTTTTCGGGTTTCTGCCCCCCAGTCGGATGCCAAGAATCCTGCCCAGGGGTTATTTTTTACCATGCAGGATGTTTTGGCCATCCAGAACACCTGCCCGTCTATCTTGGATGTCTCCCCGGAACTGAACGCCTCGCTGCAATATTTTAAGTCCGGAGTATTGGAGCAACATCGAATTGCCGCGGTGCTGCCCTCTTACCTCAAAATGAACAAAATCAAGGTGAGCCGGGGACGCTTGTTCACCGATTTGGATATCGATTATGGGTTGCAGGTCTGCCTGCTGGGCCGGACAGTGGCTACAGAAGCGTTTCCGCGTATGGATCCGTTAGGTGAACAGATACCCGTCAACGGCTACCTGTTTCAAGTTCTGGGAGTGTTGACTTCGTCCAACGAAGCCCTTAAAGACACCATCCTGATCCCGTTGCCGGCAGCTTTAAAGTTATTCCCTGACAAAAGGGCCACTACTCTGCACCTGCGCGGGAAAGACACAAATACGGCCATGACTGAGATCAGGCAGTTTTTATTCAGGCGCTTTGGGGATACGGAGAACTTCGACATCCAGAGCCAGAGAATGATTCTCAAGGCCCAGCAACAGTCCTTGAGGATCTTTGAATATGTTCTATGGGCCATCGGCAGCATCTCCCTTTTGGTCGGGGGTATTGGCATTATGAATATTATGTTGGTGTCGGTGACTGAAAGAGTCCGGGAAATCGGCATACTGCGAGCCGTAGGGGCCACCAGGTTCGAAATTAAATAGCAGTTTCTTTGCGAAGACATGCTGCTCTGTGTCCAAGGCGGCTTGGGCGGAACCCTGGTGGGATTCATCGGATCGAATCTGATATCCCGATTATTTGGATTTTCGCCCGTTTTTTCCCTAAAATTGCTGTTAGTTGCAATAATCACTGCTTCGGGGCTCGGGCTGATCTGCGGCACCTATCCGGCCGTCCGAGCCGCTAACCAGGACCCCACGATAGTGCTGAGATATGACTAAGACTGGGGGGCAGGTTCAATTTTTGCAAGGAGAATCCACATGAAGAAAATCATTGCACTTTTCTTGATTCTGCTAGTGGCGGCGCTGGCCTCTCCTGCCTTATCCCAGGACAAGGATGGGGAGCTCTGTCAACCCCCTGCTAATATTTTTACCACGGTGCCCGACCTCATGATAGTGCGACCGTTGGCAGCAGCGGGCGCAATTGTAACTACCTCATTGTTTGTAGCTACCCTGCCAATGACTTATCCGCTGGCCCAGGATCTGAAACTTTCCCAGATTCTGGTTCATAAGCCCTGGACCTATGTAGCAGACCGGCAGATGGGGGTGTTCGTCCCCAAAGAAAGCGTCGAGAAAGGCATCGATACCGCGATTTCCGAACAATACCAGGTTTATTTTGTCCGGGTCGGCGCTGATCTTTCCCCTATTGATCTCAAATAGGTGTTGGGGCCGGTTAGATTGTCAGACCGCAGAAGCAAAAATCCACCAAGGGAGGTGGCTATGGTGATTAACGCAAAAGGTGGCACAAATGTCGGACCGACTCGTACCGGGATAACATGCAAGCTTTGGTCAATTCTCGGAATTGCCTGTTTGATCGTTGCCCTGGCGTCAACCGTCCAAGCTGCGCCACCTGCCGCACCCGAGCCCCGCCCCATCAATGACCTAGTGAAATTTTTGGATATTCAAATACCAGGATGGCAGCGGCTTGGAGATCCCAAGGTGGTTCCCATTGTGAAAGAAAAAACTTTGGTGACGTTCATCACGGTCCATTTTCGGTCCGGCATGAAACGTCTGCAATTAATCATAGGAATTCCTGGGAAAGATACTGTAGCTCAGATTATGGAAAAAATTCCCAAAGAAGATGCTCTGATTGTTCCGGTGGTGCTTATGGCAAACCTGGTAATGGGTATATTTTTCAATCTTTCCATATGGTATAAGCTGACAAACCTGACAAATATCAGTATGGTCTGCTTATGATTCTGAGAAGTACCCTGGTCTGCTTTGTTGTTGCTGGGCTCATCCTCGCTGCTGCCGGCTGTGGCTTCATTCCTTTTTATGCCCAGGGCCAAAGGTTTAAGCCAAGCAATGTTTCGGAGCTGGTGCGGGGCAAATCGACTAAAGACGATGTCTTCTATTACTTTGGACCTCCGCTGTACAGAAGCAGGCCTGATCTCAACAAAGCTCAATGGTGGGGTTACAGTTATGCCTATCTGGGTAATTTGGGAGTAGAGCGGGCTGACCTGGATGTCTTCTTCAAAGGCGACGTATTGGAAGATTATCAACTGGATGTCCGAGATTGCCGATATTGACGGCTAAAAATTCACTGCAAGGAGTGGTCTGACCATGGACCTGAAGCGGAAATTGTTTTCGTGGAAAGCATTGGCATTTATTTGTTTATTCTTGGGATCCTTGGGGCTGTTGGGTATCTCCGCCTGCGGGGTGGACAAGGATGCCAAGCCCCGGCTGTCTCTGCCAAAAGATACCCATAACTTCGCCAAGGTTTCCGAGGATCAGACGCTGACCTATAAATTTGCCATGCTCAATACTGGCAGGGCCCCCTTGAAAATCCTGGAGGTCGATCCCGACTGCGCCTGCACGGTGGCCAAGTACGATCCGAGTATTCCCCCCGGTGGCCGCGGGGTAATCACCCTATCCATTAAACCTTTTTCAGTCTTGAATGCTTTCCAGAAGAATACGACGATCCGTACCAACGACCCGGAGCGTCCGGAAGTGGTTTTAACTCTTATGGGATTTTCAAAGCCTATCATCGACATTCAACCCAGCCATGTCGTCCGCTTGAAAGGTGACCCGACCAAGGAGGTCCAGACCCGATTACGGCTCATTTCCCATTTACCCAAGCCCTGGAATATTCGGTACTTTCAAACCTCCATCCCCGACAAGATTGATGTGAGCCTCAAGACTGAAGAACCGGGCAAAGTTTATATAATGGACATAAAAAACAAACTCAAAGAAACGGGATCATACGCCGGCAGGATAGAGATTTACAATAATTTTAAGGAGCGCCCCCGCATTATTTTGCGGGTTTTTGGTGACTTCCGGGTGCCCCTGGCCAAGCAATCAGCGAAGTCGCCTCGCCAGGAACAAAAGGCAGGAAAACTGTAGACCGGGCAATGGTCCAACTATCTTAACGCCTTCTTCTCCACCCCAGGAGCACCGCCAAGCCAGAAGACAACAGGAGCCAAGTGGCTGGCGCCGGGCTGTGGGTCGGCGGCGGTGCAACCGTGCCATCATCGAGGCTGAAATTGTCGATCCAAGCCTGGGCATAGGCATCAGTCCCCGTATAACTTTCGCCATAAACCCACCAAATTTCCAACCACAGATGATATTCCTGACCGGGCGTCACGGCCAGCACCTCGTCGATGCTCCCGGAGTTAATATCCGAAACTTCGATATAAGGGTTTCCAGGTGACGCATAAGCCGTGATATCGTCGCGGAACCAGGACCAGTCATCCAGATATAAGTATAGTTGCGCCTCTGCCGCACCATCCCCGGCAGCGGAGGCCTCGAGATAATAGTCGAATTTGAGGAAAAGCTGATCAGATGAGGCGGTAAAGCCAAGGTCAGCATGGATCCAGCTTTGGGCCAGCTGGTTCTCGTTTGATACCGAGGCTTCGGCAAACAGGAATTTCTCAATTCCCCCTGAAGCATAGGCGGTGTTACTTCCTCTTTGGGCAAAAGCGGAGATCGGGGGTAAAGGTTGGCTTGTTACCTCTTTGTCATACCTGCCGGTGACGGTATTCTCAGCCGAGGCATAAGCATAGTAGTCTGTGTAAGAATAGGAGATAGGGACAGCCTGAACTGCCGCGCTCCAGAGCAGACCCGCAGCAACCAGAGACAGCATTAGGGCTTTTCTATGCATGGAGATCCTCCTCTCGCCAACCCCAAGTAATTGATTTAAGGGGTGATGGCGAGCCTTTTAGCCAGGCTTCATTTCCCTGGCTAAAAGGCGCCTTGTTACTATCAGATGCCAGAGATTGCTTTGAGATTTGCTGCCGAAGGAACTTCTACCGGAAAATGCACATCCTGAGGATCGATGGGGAAAAACACCGGTGGAGCCAGTAGAGATCTCCAACAATCTCAAGGCGCGACCACGCATTCCATTGCGGGCTTTTTGAGTTCCGGGAGTCCCGGCAGGCAAATCTTCCCAGCCGGCCCAGCAAGGAAACAGGGTTCAAGAAAACCTTGGGGCCGGATATTTCTGGTTGCCGACCGGCAATGTACCGGAAAACAGACTCTTCGCCTGTTCCTGAATGGTCAATCATGTCAACGAGCAGGTTTAGTCTCTTCCTTAGCTACTCTTTCGGGATAATTAGTTAGTACCCGGTCACATGGTCGAGCAGCTTATAATAAAGATTACACCGCTTAACCACTTTTTGATTATAAGCCTGCTCGCTGCAACAGAAGAATCTTTCCTCTGTTTCGCATGTTCTAGATACCGGAAACCCGGCCGGGGTGCCATCAAGCTTGACCGACCAGGATTGGGTAAATAATCCTATTTCCTCGTGGCAATTATTGATTCTCAGGGTCGCCCTGTACTTGCCGTTGGCATCAGTATACTTTTCCACAGATTGCCCCTCCGGGGTAGTGAGGACAACCTGGGCGCCTACCATAGGAATCCTCATACCAGCGACAGAGATTTGTGCGGTTCCCTGGAAACCGATTACATATTTCGGACAGGAGGCGTAAGCCAGTGCATGTACCATTAGCAGACATATTGTCATAATTATAATTTTCTTTATCATTAACGCCCTCCTGAATAACCTTTGAGCTGCAAGGTGCTTATGTGATTGCCGGTGAGACCCAAATCGGCTGGCCACTCCCTGTGCGCTCGCCCACTTAACCTCCTTGTTCAGCCACATTTGCGGCTGCCAGCACTCTTCCCCATGGCGGCTTGATTCTTTCCTTTCTCGACGCCACCTTTCTTTTGTTATGCTCCGGCTTTTTCGTCTTCGGTTCTCTGGAGATCGCTCCCTAACTGCTCTGGCGGGCATGTATGCGCTTACCCTGTTCGGCCTCCTTGCTATTTTTGAAGCTTGGCCCTCCTTGGCCGTTTTCTCCAGGAATGACGACGTACCAACGACTTGGTTGGTTATTTTTTCCAGCCTTCCCTACCCATTAAGCCTAGACTGGCCCGCGCGAAGCCCAACAGATACACATTGCCTCGGGCGCTGCCGCTACCGACCAGAGCCACAAAATACCTCAGCAAGAATAATGTTGCGAGGACAAATCTTCCAGAGCCGATTTTTCGCAGCGATTGCAGTACACACCCTGGAAACCTTGAGTAGCCTGCCTCCCTGCAAGTGTCGGCACTTACTGCCGAACTTTCATCTTACAGCTCCTCTCATCCCCACCATTTCCTCCTCCAGCCCCAAAGCCCTGCCAGGCCGGAACCGAGCAGAAGCAAGGTGGACGGCGTCGGGACCGGGGCTACGTCGTCGCCGTCGTCCGGCGGGTTAAGAATGAGCAAGTCATCAATCATTAAATTATCAAACCAAGCCTCACTGAGGGCCGAGGTCCCCTCATAACCTTCGGCGTATACCGTCCAAAAATCCAGCACCACATGGTAATCCTGTTCGCCGCCGACCTCTGGGGTGTTAAATGTCTTAGAGAAGGTGCCAGATAAGGTTTGTGCATCCGCCTGTGGGTTACCATAGATATCGACATAGCCCGACGCCATCGCATCGTAGTCCGGGTCATAGGCCACAATTTCCCACTGTACATCCTGATTGGGGTTAATGAACTGAAACGTTAAGCATGCCTCTCCTGCGGCATCCCCTATAGCGGAAGCCAAGAGCTTATAGTCGAAGGAGACGGTTGTCTTTGAGTCGGCATAAAAGCCCACATCAGCGTGTGCCCAGCTCTCAGCAAGCAGACCCTCACCCGACTCCCCGGCTAAGGCATAAAGGACATGGAATTTATCTTCACCCGTTGCGCCATCATGTACCGTTACGCCGGCACCAGCATAAGCACTGGCGAAGCCATTTGTGTTTGAGTAAAAAGTGGTAGCCACAACCGGAGTGGTATGGATGGCCGGGTCGCCAATCTCTGGCTTATCTTGTTGATTCCAATCCGTCATCGAAAATTCGATTCCAGCCCCAGCGTGAGCTGAAAATTCAGTATAGAAGACAACAGGGTCAGCATGACCGGCGACGTTCCAAGCCAGTACGACAGCCGCC
>JARRQO010000083.1:13275-20012 GCA_037381685.1 Deltaproteobacteria bacterium
TTTCAGCATGATCTTTCTCCTTTGGGTCTTGCTGAATATGGGTTTTCCCCCCTGGCTTTAGTTGCCTCAGGCCAGGAGACGATACGGTCAGGAAGGAGAGCGGATACCCGGCTGAATAACCCTCATGACCTGGGCAACTGATCCATCGGCGCAAGGACGCCCTTGCAAGCACCAGATGCAAGGGCGTCCTTGACCTTGGTTCCTGGTGGATCTCAAGCTTTGCCGCTAAAGACAGTTAGCAACAGAACTTGTACAGGATCCTACAGGTCTTGATGATAGACTGCACGCACTGAGGGCAGCAGCAGATGAAATCAGCCTTCGCGTTGCAGGTCTTCGCCAGCGGGATCCCCAAGATATTGGCGTCCACCGTCACCGACCATTGCTGGGTGTAAAATCCGAACTCATTGGCGCAGTTATTGATCTTAACCTTGCAGGTGTACTTCCCGGCGGCGTCAGTGACTTTGTCACATACGATGCCATTTTCCGGGGTGCTCATTTGCACCGTGGCGCCCGGAAGGGGCATAGTAATACCAAAGATACAAGCCTTGGCATTGCCTTTGTAGCCAATCTCATAATTCGGACATTGAGCATAGGCGAGGGCGGGCACTACCAACATAAAACAGAGAACTAAGAGTAACGTTTTCTTCATTTTCCTTCCCCTTTATTGAGGTATTTGGTAATTTGTTCAACAAATAACCCATCGTATTGAAGCGATTCGGATGGCTGGCCTAGCCACCCCGTGGGTCATTATCATTAAACCCACTCCCTCCTGCACGTTGAAACTTTGCTTTAAAGATTTCCCCTTGACTCACCCCCTCTCTTTAGTATTTTCCTTCCCTGGAATCAGTATAATAAAAAAACCTCCCTGGAATATTCATGGCATAATTCCAGGGAGGCTAGTCTGCGTGCCTGGTATTTCGTGGGGTCCTGCCCGAGGAGACCAAGCGTGCTCTGGCAGTTTTGGCGTGTTTTACATTTTGACTATAGCTCTAATTACCCCCAAAATATGACGAAAAACCGAAGGACTTTTCTCTTTCAATTCGATCAGTAATTGTGAGATTTCGGAATAATCATCTATCTTTGCATGCTGTGGCCGTCTTTCGATTTTCCGATGCAAAAGGCTTTTTTCCCCTCGGGACATATCCTTTTGTCCTTTCTCAGGGTACACTGGCTTGCCGCCATCTGAATATGTTGTAAAATTTTTGGGAGAGATATTTGTATAACATTCCTGCAATGAGAATGCCAGATGGAGAAAATCAGGTCATCCGGGGCCGATAATGTAAATTTTCTTTAAAATTTTATTTATTTTTGAAGGTATATAATATAATTTTTGTTTAAACAATATAATGGATAGATATATAAAAAGGTGAACTTAAATTTTTTGCATAAATTAAATTATAAGCCTAAGTTGTTAATACTTATAAATAAACCAAGGTGTTTATTTTAATAAACTATGAGTATAAATTTTTGTATTAATATTTAGAAAAATTTGTTTAAACTTTAAGATATTGTTCATGGTATTGAACTTTTTTAAGGGAAACAAGCTCTACCGGCTTGGCCAATAGTTATCGACAATGAGCTGAAGGTCCAATTTTCCAGGAGTGCCGCGATCGATCAACCGCAAGAATTTCAAAAGCTCTTGATGTCGATCTCGTTTTCTTACAGGATCAGAAGGGCAATGCTCCCCTCGGCCAGAGGTGGGCCCGCCCGGGCTGCGGGGAGCTGGCTTTAGCCTCGGAGGCCACCACCATCCCTCAGATCATGCTGAAGTTCTTGCCGGAGATAGCCATGAAATTTCCCCGCCGTCCGATGGAGTTGGTCGGCTAATTCCGGCTGTTCGATGAGTTGGCGGTAAGGGCGCTGTGCTCCGGGGTGATCTTGGGCGGCCGTCCGGTCCGCTCTCCTTCAATGAGGCCAACGGTGCCTTGTTGGTTGAAGCGTCTGATCCAGTTGTGCAAACTGCGCCAGGAGATGCTGTTGAAAGCGGCTACCTGCTCCGGAGGGATGTTCAAGGTCAAGGCCCCTTATGGCCATCAGACGATTATGGCTCCGCTGCGAAGGAGCAGCCTTGGCGGCTACTTCCAGTTCTGCCTCGGAGCAGTTCTCCAGGTTGGGCGCAAGTCGTCTGGGCACGGATTCAGCAAAGCTTATTTTTCGCAAAAAGTCGCGTAAATTCTTTTTCTAGCTAGTAACGCAATAAAAAACGCCGGCCTGTTTACAGGCGGCGTTTTCTTTGTTATTTCCTGTTCCCTTGAGGGATCAGGGTGAAAAATTAACTGCCGGGGGTTATTCAGGCATTGGGATTGACCAAGTGGACCGGCGCCGGGGAATTGGCCATGACCTTTTTGGCCACGCTGCCGAAATCGGCGCTCTTTTTATCCAAGCCCTCATGGCCCCGGCCGTGGCTGGTGAGGACAACCATGTCGGCTTTGGCTTCCTTGACCGTTTTGAGGATTTCGGTGGTGGCGTCGCCTTGGATCAATTTCACCTCGATATTGGGGCAGGCCTTTAGTTCCTTGTCGCAGACTGACTCTAACTGCTTTTTGGCCTGTTTTAATTCCCAACTCTGAAAATTTTTCAATTGATCCTCACCGGGGTAGCTGCCGTAGGCGGGAAAAAAGGACATCAAATCCACCCCGACGTACAGGAGGATAACCTTGGCCTGATACTTCTCGGCTAGTGAGGCCACATGTTTGGCAGCCTTGATCGAATTCTTGGATAAATCTGTGGGCCAAAGGATGGTGTGCACTTCCATCGAAGACCTCCCTGTTCCTGATAAATTGGTCATAATATAAGCATATCGCCTTAAATTTGGAAGGGTTTTTATAACTTTTTGGCCTTTTTTCTGAGAGAGACAAAAATTACCCAACCCCCAGTTGGGTTTTGAATCTGTCCAGGCAAGCCATAGATGATTTGATCAAATGGTTCTTCTAATTGTGCCCTTGTTCCAAGCCAGAAACTATTCAGTCAAGACCAGGGCGGCATTGTTTCAAAACCGGTATCCTCTGCCAGCCTTGACGAAGTGACAATCTGAAAATATTGAAAAACGAGATTCGCATCGCTCAGAATGACATCTTGGTAATAATTGAGGTTTTGAAATGGGTTGGGGGCTTCAACATGCCCGGTTACCCAAACATCTTACTCGTCAGCTACCAGACCTACCGTCAATTTTCTGGGTGGAACCTTTCTCCGCTGGCTTCTCCCACCTGCATGGCGCCCTGAATAAATAGGGATAAACAAATGCTTTTAGTGGAAAGTAAGGAATAAGCCAAAAACCGCAGAGAAAAGCAGATGGAAATGAAAAAAAGGGCAGAATTAAAGAGAAGAAGGGAAAGTGGATGTGGCTAAAAACCTGCCACGGTCGCAGCCGATTATCTTGCTACCGGCCCCCGGCCCGCGGGAGCAGGTTAAGATCAGGTAGGGCAAAAAATGCCCACCATGTCCTTGACTTCTGCTAACCAGGCCTGTCGCTGCGCGTCGGTGCTGGTGACCACCACCGCGAAGTTTTTGCGAAAAAATTGTAAGACACCGCACAACCCAAAAATGCAGTTTTTCCAGAGGGTTTCCAGGGGGTCGCCGAAGACTGTCAATTCCCGGTCCACCGGGGTATCGGATGTATTAAATACCATGGCGGCCTTGGCCTGAAGGAGCCCCTGCGGCGCCCCGGCGCCGCAATCGCCTTCGGCGAACCGGTAGGCCACCTGCGGCCGGAGCACCCGGTCCACCCAGCCTTTCAAAATAGCCGGGGGCTGGCCCCACCAGTTGGGATGGATAACGACAATGCCTTGGGCCTCGGCGATCTCCCGGCAATGCACTTCCAGTTCCGGGGGCAGGAAGGCCTCCGGCCCCAGTTCCGGGGTCAGCAGAACGGGATCAAAATTTTCCTGGTAGAGATCATGGAACCTGACTTCGTGGTCTTGGGCCTCCAAGGCCTGAAGCACAATGGCGGCGATGGCATGGTTGAAACTGCCGTGCCGGGGATGGGCCAGAATTACGGAGATGAGGGCCATGGTTAGAGCAGGTTCCGGTTTTCGGTGAAAAAATATTCGCAGGGGCTTACGGCTTAGTTTACCGGATTTACAATAGGAAACACGCGTGACCAGGGATACCGGGCGTCAGGGAGGAAAACGGCCTGACCGTGCACCCTCCTTCGAATCCGCCACAACCGAGAACCCCTGCCAGAGGGTTGATGGATTAGCAGCCACCGCGACACAGACCGCCTTGCTTACCGCTGCTTCCTCCCGGACCTGACGGGGTTCACAAGCGTCTGTTGCGCAGGGTCCAATCCGCCCTCTGGACAGCAATCAACGGCAGCGCTGCAATCCTCAATGAGGGACTTCAATCCCGCCTAAGCGGATTTCGGGTTACAGGGCACCGCTAGCTCCCCATCTAGCACGGCCAGGTCGCAACATCCGGCTAGCGGTCGACTCGCTCCCGCAATTCTTTCCCCACCTTGAAAAAGGGCAATTTCTTGCCATCCACCTTGATGAGGTCCCCGGTCTTAGGATTGCGGCCTTTATAGCCATTGTAGAATTTTACTTTGAAACTGCCAAAGCCGCGAATTTCGATGCGTTCTTTTTGCACCAGGGCATCCGCCATGTTCTCAAAAACGGCGTTGACCACCATTTCCGCTTTTTTTAAGGTAATATTCTCGGCTTTGGCCAGAGCTTCGATGAGTTGTGACTTGTTCATCCTGCTCGACTCCTTGGTGGCGTGCGCCTGGCCTTTGCCGGCCGCGGCAGCTGGTCGCCGGTAGCTTATTTACCTAAAATGATAAATAAATTCCCCCCGGAGGTAAAGAAAAAAATGCAAACCCCGCGCTTTGACCCATCCCCCGGCTGGTGGAAAGAAATTTGATCGTTGCTGGGCTCCGCCCCGATCCTGGATATGATTGCCCCTATAAGGGCTCTTTTTGGGGATTTATTTCCGCAGGGCAGTCCATGCCGCTGCCGCTTCCGGAAAGCTTGAAGAAATATAAAGACGTTAACAAGCAGCCTAGAAAAATTCCAACGATTAACCCGGCGTAAAAGGCGATCATGGCCATAGTTCCTGCCTCCTGATTCCCCCCAGGATGCCCCCCCATTAGCCTCTACCGCGTCATCGGTTTCAATGATACCATGGTTTTATAATAGTACAATGGGTAAAATTACCTAATTCCGAACCGGACCGTAGTTTCCTCCCGGCGCGTTGGCCAACCTGCCTCACATTATTTACGGTAGCTATGATAAATTTTGATTCCTACTAAAATAATTACCCACAACCCGATAATCACTCCCAGTATCAGGTACTGATAATGGGTTACATGGATTAAGATTTTTTTCACCAACTCTCCCAGGAGATAGCCGGCCAGGCAGAGCCCCACCGCCCAGGGCAGGAGCAAGAGGGCATCCACCACCACAAATTTCCTGTAGGACACGCCGCTCATGCCTAAGAAAAACGGAGCCGGGATGCGTAAGCCCAGAATGAAGCGGAATATGAGAATTTTTAAAATTTTTTGGCCCCCGAGGTTCGCTTCCAGGTGATCCACCTTGCGCTTCAGCCAGGGCCATTTGGATAAGATGGCCTCCCCTTTCCAGCGTCCCAGCCAGAAATAGAGCTGGTCCCCCCCGAAGACCCCCAGATAACTCAAAATAATTACCGGCAACAGGTACAAATATCCCAAGCGGGCGGTAATGCCGCCTAATATCAGGACGGCGGATTCGCTGTCGAAAAACGTCCCGATGAATATGGCCAGCAGGCCATAATTTATAATCAGATACTTGATCCACGCGATAACCATAATCAGATTGTCCGTTTTTCAGATGCTAGGGAGAAAACCGGGGATGTGCAAGAGGTCGCGTCTAAGCTGGAATAATCATTCCATATTTTTGTATATTTTTTTGGATTGTTGACTTCTTAGAGACGGACATTAACTTTATAAAAGAAGTAGTTTCGCTTTTAAGGAGGGAAATAATCATGAAGGCTGGGATTATTTTCACGGGCTCTGGTCCGCTCCTGGTATTAACCTCTTATGATTCCTTCAATAATCCTAAGTTTGTGGAAAAGATGAAGGTTAAAGGGATCAAAAAATTCATGGGCTACGAAGTGTCCTTGGACCTCTGTAAATCGCGCTACGGCGAGCATTATCCCGTAGTGCTCAATGACCTGCGGCAGAGCGACGATCTGCGGGTCTTGGATTACGATGGGCACCACATTTTTCTGACCTTTTCCTTCAAGGAATTGGGAGAGCAATTCATTTATGAATAACCGGCGGAACCTAAGCGGCTAGGTCAAGCGGGACCACGCCGGACTTGAGCCGGTTATCCAGAGATGATTAATTGGGTGCATAT
The DNA here is from genome assembly GCA_037381685.1 of Deltaproteobacteria bacterium. GTDB lineage: Bacteria > Desulfobacterota > Desulfobaccia > Desulfobaccales > 0-14-0-80-60-11 > 0-14-0-80-60-11. Next base: position 19,605 of record JARRQO010000083.1, read on the forward strand.
GGGGGCGAACAGCCTCCATATTTTTTTACGATCCTGTAGACACGAGCGCCAGCGCCGCGGCCCCGGCATGAAAAAACGCCACCAGGCCCAGGGTCGCCACGATGCCCCACACCGGCAGCACCAGCAGGCTGACGCCCAAAGTCCCGACAGTGGCGCCCAAGAGGTCCGCGGCATAAAGCCGGCCGCTGCCGCCGGGCGCGTCCGCGCTGCTCTCCGTGAGGCGCGCCGCGCTGAGCGCGAAGACGCCCCCGCCGGCAAAGCCCGCCGCGGCCAGGACCAGGACGTAGCCCGCCTGAACCGGCAGCGCCCAGCCCGCCGCGGCAAACGCCACCCCCCATTTGAGCCACAGGGCCAGGCCCACGGCCAGAGCAGCCAGACCGCCTTGCAGCCCCGCCAGCAGGTAGCCCC
>JARRQO010000084.1:0-19537 GCA_037381685.1 Deltaproteobacteria bacterium
GGTGCTTGGGTGGGGGAACGTCCGGGCTAGGCCTAGCTTTACACGAGCCGAGACAGTTGTCCTAGTTAACCGGCAAAAGCCGACAAAAAAGACAGGGTCGTCCCTGACCCTGCCGGGTTAAGATCATAATGGAGAAGAACTATTGTTTAGACGCGACGCCACCTCACCAAGACGAGGCCCAACAACCCGCTGCCCATGAGCAGCGCGCCGGGCGGGAGGGGGACGTTGACATTGTTGCCTGCCACAGTGCCAAAGGAGAACTGTACGAAGGGCACCGTGGTGGCATCGGTAACTCCAGGGACATCCAAGATGAACGTCACGGGATTAGCCGCATCGCCGAACCAGAGGGGGTTGTGGGGGCCGTTGCCGGCAATGGAAGTGTTCGCGGCGCTGTAAGAGCCGCTGCCGTTGTTGTCATCCTGGCCGATAATGGTATTTTCCGGTTCGCCGCTTCCAAGGTCATTCAGCTTCAAACCGGCGCCAATGGCCCCGAAGTCGACGGCATTGTTCAGGACCCAATTGGTGGTCGTGGCTGCCGCCGTAGTATAGGACCCACCCGAGGCAATATCCCGCTCCTGGGCCGAAAACGAGCTTATGCTGCCCGTGGTCTCGCCGGTGCTCAAGACAAAGCCTAAATCGCTCAAACACTGAATGACCGCGGTGGGATTGGCGATATTGTTGTACACCTGAACTTCGACCGTATCGGTGCTGGTGATGAAAGTGGCAGTAGCCGAGACCGGCAGGCTATCAAATGTGCCGGTACCCGTGAAGGGACCACTTACAAAGGCCGACGCCGGTATCACCCATAGCGCCAAGGCAAAGATTGTAAGTAAAAATGGCAACTTTTTTACCATGTTTCGTCTCCTTTTCATGCCTTACATACGCCCCTGCTTTTCCCCGGCAGTTTTGCGTGCTATTTTAAAAGCAAGAGGCATACCATAAGCCTAAATATTAAGTAACTAATTAATTTTCTTATATTTATATCAAAATAACTTTTTATCTTCTTGTAAATTTTATTAAACATGAAGACAAAAATGATTATGATATTGAACTAAAGAGCTGGCGGAATTAGGCAAGAAGGGAGAGCGCTGATGCCCAAGCGCAGCGCCGGGTTGTTGTTGTACCGACGGCGGCAGGGGGAGGTGGAGATTTTGCTGGTGCATCCCGGCGGGCCGTTTTGGGCCAAGAAGGATGAGGGGGCCTGGTCGATCCCCAAAGGGGAATACGCCCCGGAGGAAGACCCCCTGGACGCGGCGTGGCGGGAGTTTAAAGAGGAGACGGGCTGTGCCGCCGCGGGGGAGGTCATCCCCCTGGGGTCCTTAAAGCAGCCCAGCGGCAAGATAGTTCAGGCCTGGGCCCTGGAAGGGGACTGCAACGCCGCGGCCATCCGCAGCAATACCTTTACCCTGGAGTGGCCGCCCAAATCCGGCCGGAGCCAGGAATTCCCGGAAGTGGATAAGGCCGCCTGGTTCAGCCTCAAGGCGGCCCGCAGCAAGATCCTCAGGGGCCAGGCGGGTTTTTTGGAAGAGCTCGCGAGCAAGCTGGCGGACCAGGATTCAGGTTAGGCGGATAAAAAAATTTTAGAATTCCGGGAAAGGTCCAAGTGCTAATAATTTTAATCAAAATATACCGCAAGAGACTTTAGAAGAAGTTTCAACTGGATTTTGCAATAGCTTGTAGCCTTATTCTTCCTTAACCCGTTATAATCAGAGCCATGAAGATCACTGTGGCCCAACTCAATCCCGTGGTGGGAGATGTCAGCGGCAACCTCAAGAAAGTCGCCGACACCCTGGAACAGGTGTACGAGACCACCGACCTGGTGGCCTTCCCCGAACTCTTTCTGACGGGGTATCCCCCCCGGGACCTGTTGGAGAAGCCGGCCCTGATTGAACGGGTCCGGGAGGCCATCAATGAGCTGGTCACCCTCTCCTTGCGGTATCCGGACACCGGTATCCTGGTGGGGGCGCCGCTGCCCACCGGCCGGGAAACCGGCAAAGGCCTGTGTAACTGTGCAGTCTTGATCCACCAGGGCCGGGTGCTGCTGCGACAGGGTAAATCGCTGTTGCCCACGTACGATGTCTTTGATGAAACCCGGTATTTCGATCCCGCCCCTGCCGTGGAGGTGGTGGGTTTCAAGGGCGAAGTTCTGGGAATCTCCATCTGCGAAGACGCCTGGTACGATCCAGAGTTGTGGAACCGGCACCTTTATCCTGTGGACCCCATCCAGATTCAGGTTGAGCAAGGCGCCACGGTGCTCATCAATATTTCCGCCTCCCCCTTCCAGGTGGGCAAAGAAGAACTGCGTTACCGCCTGCTGCGGCCCCATGCCCAAAAACATCAGGTCCCCCTGGTCTATGTTAACCAGGTAGGGGGCAACGACGAGCTCATCTTTGACGGCTACAGTCTGGCCTTTGACCCGAAAGGGGAGGCCCTGACGGTGCTTCCGGGATTTACCGAGGCCGTGGTGACCGTAGACCTGTCCCAGAGCAACACTCCGGGTCTGTATGTTCCCGCGGAGCCCATCGTTACGGTGCATGCCGCCCTGGTTCTGGGCCTACGGGATTACCTGACCAAGTGCGGTTTTTCCAAAGCCGTGGTGGGTTTGAGCGGCGGGGTGGATTCCGCGGTGACCTGCTGTCTGGCCGTCGAGGCCCTGGGACGGGAAAACGTCTGGGGGGTGCTAATGCCTTCGCCCTACACTTCCCGGCCCAGCATCGATGACTCCCTGATCCTGGCCCACAATTTAGGCATTGAAGTTAGGCACATTCCCATCACCCCGATCTACCAGAGCTACCGGCAAGCCTTGCAAGAGCCCCTGGAATTGGAGGAAATTGAAGTGACCCTGGAAAATATCCAGGCCCGCATCCGGGGCAATATCCTCATGGCCATTTCCAACAAATACGGCCATATCGTTTTGTCCACCGGCAACAAGAGCGAGTTGGCGGTGGGGTACTGCACGCTCTACGGGGATATGAGCGGCGGGCTCTGTGTGTTGGCGGACGTGCCCAAGACCATGGTTTACGCGCTGGCCCGCTATCTCAACCGGGAGCGGGAAATCATTCCCAGCCAGATCATAAGCAAGCCCCCGTCCGCGGAGTTGCGGCCGGACCAGAAAGACCAGGACACCCTGCCCGACTATGACACCCTGGATAAAATCATGAATTATTATCTGGTGGAAAAATACGCCTATCGGGACATCGTCAAGCAGGGTTTTGATCCGGAAACCGTAAGATGGGTGATCCGGGCCATCGACCACAATGAGTATAAGCGCCGCCAGGCCGCGCCGGGTCTGAAGATCACCTCCAAGGCCTTCGGCATGGGCCGGCGCATTCCCATTGCCGCCAGGTTCGAGAAGTGATGGCGTTTTTGAGCAAACGCATCGGCCAACCATCGACGGGAAAGACAGTCGACACTCCGGCCGCGTCAGCCGGCCATTAGCAGGATCAAGGCCCCTACCACGATCAGGGCCACGATGCCCAGGAATTTCGCCACTTCCAGGAGAAAGACTGCGGCGTCTTCCGGGATCGCGAGGGCCGGGCGCTTAGGTTTGAGGCGGGCAGTAAGCTTGGGACCGGAATGCAGCTGATAGGCGGGTAAGAATACAGCCATGGTAAGGTCTCCTCTTGGAGGTGGGGGCCGGGGCGGGCCTGCCGGGACCTCTCCGGGGGATGCCCCCGGCGGAGCTGCCCGCGGGCTCGCTTGATTTACGCCTTGCTTTCCTACCTGAGGGTTACGTCCCAAAAGTTCTTGGCAAAATTATGGAGAATTTCTGCCAGGGGCGGAGGTGATGCTCTATTTGAGGGGCTCACCTAGTCCTTTTTGCACAGGCGGGAAAGCCTGTGCCACCAAGTTTTTTGCAGCCCGGGGAATTATTGGGGATAGGTGCGCCACTTACACCCCCGTAAAACTTTGCGATCTTGCAGGGACACCACCCTGGCGGCCCGGCTGCGGCCAGGGGCGCCGGGTGGCACCAGGCCCTTACCCGTGTCTTTTGCCTTCCAGGTTACGGTACACGCCCACCACCTTGCCCAGGATCTGGATGTCGGCGGCCTCCTCGCCGGAAAAGCGCAGCGGGGTAAAATCGGGGTTGTCGCCCTTGAGGACCAGGCCCCCCGCCTCCTCGTAGACCCGCTTTAAAGTGGCTTCGTCGTCCACCAGCACCACCGCGATCTCCCCCCGGGCCACCCGGGCCTGGGACCGGACCATCACCAAATCCTCGGGCAGGATTACCGGGGCCATGCTCTCGCCGGTGACCTTGAGGAGGAAGACCTCATCGCCCCGGACCCAGGAGCTGGGGAGGGGCAGGGTCTCTTCCACGTTTTCGCTGGCGAGCAAAGGCTGGCCCGCGGCAATACGGCCCAGCACCGGCACTTCCACCACCGGCCCCACGCTTTTCAAAGCCAGGGAGAGCCCCCGGGACACCCCCGGGTCGCGGCGCAGATAGCCCTTGCGCTTCAAGGCCGCCAGATGGTCCGCGGCGGCCCGGGGCTGGATGCCGAAGGCGGCCGCCACTTCCCGCACTGTGGGGGGATACCCCTGATAAGAGCAGAACTCTTCCACAAAGGTCAAAACTGCTTGCTGTCGCTCGGTTAATGGCTTCATGGGCGTAATGTACTATACAAAAGTATACTTGTCAAGAGAATAGTTAAAAAAGCAGGGGTCAGGGGTCAGGGGTCAGGAATTTGAGGTTTGGGGGTTGAAGGAAGGGGCTGGCCTTCCTTATTCAGGAACCCTTGAAGTATGCGATAAGCTATTGAAATATATGCATAAAAATAATAGTCCCAAAAAGCGGGGTGGGTTTTTGCACAGGCTGGAAAGCCTGTGCCACCAAGTTCTTTGCAGTCCGGCGAATTATCCGGATTAGGGGCTGGGGGGCGCGCGGGTCTTGGTCTGGCGTCAAAGCTTAAGGATTATGGAAAGGTTGTTTTCTGGCCGGGGTCTTGTTATGCTGAGCCATTATGGAGCTTTCGACAGTGAGCCCCGTGTCCCGGCGGGCCCGGGAGATCACCCCGTTTTTGGTGATGGACATCCTGGAGCGGGCCAAGGAGTTGGAGCGCGCCGGGACACGGGTCATCCACCTGGAGATCGGGGAGCCGGATTTCGATACCCCGGCGGTGATCAAGGACGCAGCCTACCGGGCCATGGCCGCGGGCGAGACCCAGTACACCCACTCCCAGGGGCTCATCGAACTGCGGGAGGCCCTGTGCCTGCATTACTGGGAGAAGTACCGGGTGCGGGTCAGCCCGGAGCAATTCATCGTCACCTCCGGGACCTCTCCGGCCATGATCCTCATTTTCGGGGCCCTGTTGGACCCGGGAGATGAAATGCTGCTCCCCGACCTGCATTACGCCTGCTACCCCAACATCCTGAAACTGGTGGACGCGGCGCCCCGCTACGTGCCGGTTGCCGAAGCGGACGGTTTCCAATTGAACCCGGCGGAGCTTAAACCCTATCTTACCCCCCGCACCAAGGCGGTGCTGGTCAACTCCCCGGGCAACCCCACGGGTACCCTGATGAGCGCCGCGGGCCTGGCGCGCCTGGCGGAGCTGGGGCCTTACGTCATTTCTGACGAGATCTACCACGGCCTGGTGTACGAAGGCCGGGAGCACTGCATCCTGGAGTTCACGGACCGGGCCTTTGTGATCAACGGTTTTTCCAAGGCCTACGCCATGACCGGCTGGCGCCTGGGATACCTGTTGGCGCCGCCGGATTTCATCCGGCCCCTGCAGAAGTTGATGCAGAATTTCTTCATTTCGGCCAACCCTTTTGTCCAACGGGCCGGGATTGCAGCCCTGGCCCAGGCCGGAGACGAGGTCGAGGCCATGCGGGCCACCTATGACACCCGCCGCCGCTTCCTGTTGGAGGGCCTGACCCGGCTGGGGTTTAAGATTCCCGTGCCCCCCACCGGGGCATTTTATGTCTTGGTCAATGCCCGCCACCTGGCAGCCGACTCTTACGCCCTGGCCTTCGATATCCTGGAAAAAGCCAAGGTGGGGGTGGCGCCGGGCACCGATTTCGGCCCCGGCGGCGCAGGCTATCTGCGCTTTTCCTATGCCAACTCTCTGGAAAATATCGAGGAAGGGCTGCACCGGCTGGAGACCTATCTGGCCCGGCGCAAGTGATAGGGGTCGGGTGTCAGGTTCTGGAAAAATCGTGCCCCAAGTTTAAAAATGCAAACCAGTTTTTAGAGCTTCTTCAAGCGCTGCCGCCGCTGGCGCTGCAGGCGCCGGGCCGGCCCTTTTTTGCGGGTGCTCCGGGGCGAAGACGCCTCCGTGTCGGCTCCGTCGTCAGGGGCTCCGGCGGGGCCGTGTAGATAAGACCCCTCGAACTGGTTGGCATTGATCCAGGCGGCCCGAACCTGCTCAGCGTATAACTGGAGTTCCCGATCCGAAGAGACCACCAAAGCCCGCTCCCGTTCCCGGTGGAGCAAGCGCTTGATAACTTCATCGGCCCGCTCCCCCCGGCGGGAATAAATGATCAGGAGGCCCTGATACCGGTCCCGGGTCTCTTTAAGATCGCCGTGTTGCCAGCCATCAAAGACCACGATAATTCGGTGGTGAGACCGGCTGCGGTATTGGGCCAGCAACTCTAACAGGGCCTCCCGGCCGGCTTGCAAATCCATGGCATCCAGGAGTTGTAATTGGGGAGACTGACGGATCACGTTGTAACCATCAATGATGAGATGCATGTCATAACCCCAAAAGAAAAAGTGATAAGAAAGTTTAAGGCAAAAATAAAGATTGTCATTAGTAATTTTCTTTGCTATAGTGATTCCCGGTTACGCAATATTTATAAGGGGGAGACCAGTGGGAAATATTCGTAACTTTTTTTACTATACGTGCATGTTGTTGCTGGTGGCGGCAGGTGCGGGCTGCGGCGGGGGCCTGGGGAAGCCCGAAACCGCAACCCTGGATAAGCCGCTGCCGGAGTACGAAACGCCACCTAGAAAATTAACTCCGGAACAAAGTTACATTGCTCATCTGTTAGCTAAGAAAGGTTTCAACACCAAACGTGATAAACCCACGGTCATCGTAGTCCATAAACAGAGCCGCAGGCTCTCCTGTTACCGGGGCTTGACCCGGATCGGTACCTATCCCGTGGTTCTGGGCAACGATCCTTACAACGACAAGTTGTGCCAGGGAGATACTTGCACTCCTGAGGGAGTGTATCGGGTCCGGGCCAAGTTTCCGCACCGCAAGTGGGATTATTTTATCTGGCTGGATTATCCCAATACCAAAAACTGGATCAAGTTCTCCCGGGCCAAAAAGGCGGGGAAAATCCCGCCGGACGCAGATATCGGCGGCCAGATCGGCATTCACGGCACTGAAGATCCTTTCCGGAATCTGATCGGACAGAACTGGACCAAAGGCTGTATTTCTCTATTCAATAAAGACCTGGAGGAGATCTATCCTTTAGTGAACCGGAAAACCCTGGTAGTTATCAGCAAGCAATAACGCCAGGATAATTTTTTGCCGAATTGCAGGTATTGGCAACCAAGCCTTAACTCAGGGGGCAGGCTGAAAAGTCTGCCTCTTTTTTTCTTCGGCGCCCCCAAATTTTGGGGCCGCTGAGACGAGAAGATGAGGACAAGACTTTGGGCAAGTGCTCTTCCCTTGCTCAAAAGTTTTTTCTGCTGTTACCCCACACCCTGACCCTATCTTACAAAGGAGAGGAAAACAAATGGAAAGAACTTTTGGCAAAAACTTTATACAGCCCGCGGCCGCCGTCAGGGGTTGGGGTTCAAGCACAAAGGGGGCGGTGTGGCACCGCCCCTCTGACAATCAGTGTAACTTTGCCCGTGTGGGACTGGGGGCTATTTGGGAACTTCCGCGGTCAGGTAGAGGGTGCGGCCCATACGCTTAATCAGGAAGCGAACCACGCTGCCTTTTTTCATCTTGCTCATGGCAGTGCGGTAGCCCTTGACCGTGCTGACCACGGTGCCGTTCACCTCCAGGATCATGTCTCCAGGGCGCAGACCGGCTTCAGCCGCGGCGCTGCCAGACTCCACCTGGACCACCACCACTCCCTTGTGGTCCCGGAGCCGGAACTGCCGGGCCAGATTGGGGTCCAGGTTCTCGACTTCCAATCCCAGAGGGGTCTTTTCGCCTGTGCGTTCCTCTCGGACCTGAGCCCGGCGCTGCTCGGTGAGTTCGGTAATGGTCAGATGGAAAGTTTTCTCCTTGCCATGGCGCAGGACCTTGAGGGTGGCTTTGGAGCCCGGCGCGGTGTCGGCCACCATTCTAGGCAGTTCATTCATCTCATGGATGGGATGGCCGTTGAACTCGATGATAATATCGCCCCGATGCAGACCGGCTTTTTGGGCGGGGGTGCCGGGATTGACTTCGGCTATCAGGGCGCCTCTGGCCTCAGACATACCGAAGGATTTGGCCAACTCCGGGGTAACATTCTGGACCTGGACGCCGATCATGCCCCGGACCACCTTGCCTTTTTCCCGCAACTGGGGAATGACGAACTTGGCGATATTGCTGGGGGTGGCAAACCCAATGCCCTGGCCGCTGGCCAAGATGGCGGTGTTGATGCCGATCACTTCCCCTTTGAGGTTGAGGAGCGGCCCGCCGCTGTTTCCGGGGTTAATAGAGGCGTCGGTCTGGAGGAAGTTGTCATAAGGACCGGCGCCGATCACCCGGCCCTTGGCGCTGATGCTTCCCTGGGTGACGGTATGGCCCAGTCCGAAGGGGTTACCCACGGCCAGGACCCAATCTCCCACCTGGATGGAGTTGGAATCGAAAGCCGGACCCCAGGCTGCGGGTCTTGAAGCTCTTGGGCAACTGCCCGAAGAACTTATCAAAGAAATCCCGGAAATCCCGGAACGGGCCTTCAGGACCGAAGGGGCTTTGGGGGCCGAATTGCGGTCCCTGGCGCGGTTGGGACCGCCGCTGGCCAGGGCCAAAAAATTCCCGCATCTGGTTCTTGACCACTTTTTCGGTGCTGATGTTGACCACGGCTCCCGAGGTCTGCTTGGCCAGCTTGGCGAAGGTATCCGGGGCCAGATAGGTGGGGGGCTGGGCTTGGGCCAGGGCGGAGGCGGGCCCCCAGAACGGCTGAGCCGCGGGCCCCCAAGTTCCCAGCCCCACCAGGCTTACAACCAAGATGAGACTAATTATGAGACTACGTTTTTTCATCCTTCTTCTCCTCTTTCTTCTGGCGGGGCACGGCCCCCGGGGAGGTCATAGCTGACTTCTTCCCCACAATTACCAGGAGATATTTTTCCGGGTGGATATATTTTTGGGCGACCTGCTGAATATCTGCGGGCTGCAGGTGCTGGATGAGTTCCGGATAGCGCCAGGGATAATCCAGACCCAAGCCGTAGACCTCCACGTAACCCAACAGCCAGGCGCGTTTAAACATGGAGTCCATTTTCCGGGGAAAACTGCCCACCAGATAAGACTTGGCGTTTTGCAGCTCCTCGAGAGTCACCGGCTGGGTCCTGATGCGCTGCAACTGCGCCACCACCTGGCGGATGGCCTGGTCGGCGCTGGGGTTTTTGGTCTCCAGGGCCACGGCGAAGGGGCCGGGGGCCAGCCCCGGAGAAAAGGAACTATAAACGCTATAGGCCAAGCCCCGATTAACCCGGATATCGTCCATCAGCCGGGAGGCAAAACCGCCGCCCCCCAGGATGTAATTCATCACCTGGAAGGCATAAAAATCCGGGTTCCGGCGGGTGATTCCCAGGTTGCCCAGGACGATGTTGGCCTGGCTGATATCTTTATCGATCACCACCTCCCGGCGTTGCGTCAGGGGCGGGATGGCCGGCAGCTGGGTTGCGGGCAGCGGGGCCGCGGCCCAATCCCCGAAGATCTTGGCCACCCACCGGCGGGCCTCCTTCAGGGTCAGGTCGCCCACCAGGGAAAGCACGGCATTATTGGGCCGATAATATTGCCGGTGAAACCGCACCAAATCCATCCGGGTAATGGCGCTCAAGCCCTGGGCCGAACCGAGGATCGGATGACCGTAGGGGAAGGGGCCATAGAGGTGCTTGGCAAAGGCCCGGGAGGCCACCACCCCGGGGTCATCCTCTTGGCTGACCAGGGCCGCCTTAAACTGGCTCACCTTGCGGCGCATCTCCGGCACCGGAAAGGTGGGATTGAGCAGGATATCCCGGAACAGATTCAGGGCCGGCCCCAAATCTTTTTTAAGCACGGACAGGCTGACCGTGGCGAAATCATCGCCCCCGGAAGCGGAAAGTCGCGCCCCCATAAAATCCAGTTCCCGGGCAATCCGGGCCGAGGAGCGGGATTTGGTGCCGTTGACCAGCAGGGAGGCGGTCAGGTTGGCCAAGCCTGCCTTTCCGGGGGGATCTTTCAGGGTCCCGGCTTTAATGAGGAGTTCCATGGTCACCAGGGGGAGTTCGCCCTGCCGGGAGAACAGCCACACCAAGTGATTGGACAGTTGCTGCCGGGTTCCCAGCACCCGGTTCTCCGGGGCCGCCAGGGCCGCACTGCTGAGCAGGAAAACCCCGATAACCACCCAGGTAAAGCGTTTGAGCACTTGTTTTATCATCACCACTGCGCCTGATAGAGTAAGCCCAGACTAACGCCCGGGATCAGCGAATCTCATGTCCCGGTCGGAAATGGCTGACCGGAGCCTTAGCGGTCTTGATGGGAACCAGGATTCCCACGGTCCGGTGATTGGCAACCAGATATTTTTTGGCCACGTCTCGGATCTGCTCAGCGGTGACCTGTTGAATCTTGGGAATGAATTCTTTCAGCAATGTCCAGTGGGCCACGGTATTGGTTCGACCCAAAAGCATGGCCCGGTAAAAGATGGAATCCATGGCCATGTAAAAGGAGGCCGAAACCTGGTTTTTGGCCTTTTGCAGTTCTTTGTCGCCCACCAGTTCGGTTTGCAGCCGCTTGATTTCGACCTCCAGGGCCGCCTCGAGCTGGGCCACGGTCTTCCCCGGCATGGGCTGGCCGTAAAAGGAAAAGACAAAGGGGTCGGTGGTGTCCAAGTTATAGTCTGCACCGGCCTCCAGGGCCAGTTTCTGCTGGTACACCAGGTCGTGATATAGACGAGAACTGCGCCCCTGGGAGAGTATCCGGGCCAGAAGCTCCAACGGATAGGCATCGGGACTCTGCCAATTGGGGACGTGGTAGTTGATCAGGATATAGGGAAATTGGGCCTCCCGGTGAACCTCTACCCGGCGCGGCCCATGATGCTGGGGCTCCTTGGCGGTCACCTTGGGAGGCTCCGGGCCGACCGGCAACGGGCCAAAGATTTCCTCGATCTGGGTCAGGGCCGCCTGGGGGTCGATATCGCCCACCACCACCAGGGTGCAGTTGTTGGGCAGATAGTAGCGGTGGTAGTAATTGCGGTAGTCATCCAGGGAGATGCTTTCGATGTCGTGGAGCCAACCGATCACCGGCCACTGGTAGGGATGGGCTTCGAAGGTGGCAGCCATGGTGGCTTGTTGCATGAAGCTGACGGGATCGTCTTCGGTGCGCATGCGCCGCTCTTCGAGGACCACGTGCTTTTCGGTGTCAAAGGCTTTCTGATCCACATTGATGCCCCGCATACGGTCGGCTTCCATCTCCAGCCAGTGGCGCAACTGCTCCTTGGGGCCGGTCTCAAAATAGGCGGTATAGTTCCGGGAAGTAAAGGCGTTATCCGTGCCGCCCACCTTTTGCACTTCCCGGGAGAAATATTTGGGACCGTACTTGGCCGTGCCCTTGAACATCAGGTGCTCGCACAGGTGCGAAATGCCGGTCTTGCCCAGGCATTCATTGCGGGAACCCACCCGATACCACACCTGGAGGGTGACAATGGGGGCCCGGGCCTCCCGCAGGAGCAGGACCTGGAGGCCGTTGCTCAGTTTGTGCTCCACAACTTTGTCAAAGACGTTGCCATTTCCGGCCGCTTGCAGGGGCAGGGGGCCCAGGGCCAGGCAGCAGACGGCCACCAGGGCCGCCATCAGGCCAAGGCCGATTTTGCCGGGGACCCGGCTTGCCTGGCGGCGGCCAGCGCCGCCAACTTTCAACCGTTCAGAATTAGAGTTCATATTGGTTCTATCTGCGCTTGAGGGTTAAAGCCAGGGATAGCGCGGTTGGTAATCCTTAACCGGTTATAAAAGTTATGGTTGTAACGTAAATCCCTCCGGGTGAATTTCAAGGGAGCCCCGCAAAGATTATCCCGGGCCGGGGCCGGTTTCGGTGAGGGCCGCACCTTTGGGAGGAGGCCTCCAAAGCGCAAAGGTGATCAGGGCCGTCAGCATGGCGCCGCCGAGATCCAAAAGGACATCGTAACTGCTGCCTCCCCGGAATCTGGTAAAGCTCTGATGGCCCTCGTCGATGACGGACACCATCAAACATAGACCCAAGGAACAAAGAAAGGCCCATCCTCGGCCGAGGTCCAGGTGGGCCCGCAGGGCCCGGAACCAGAGAAAATACATCAGGCCATAAGCCGTGGCATGACCGATTTTCCGGAGATAAAAGTTAATCTTGCCGATCTGGGCCGGGTGCAGGGCCGCAAACCAGGATAAGAGCCATTTAATCAGCCCAAAGGTGTTTTTGGCGGAAGCCACATCTCCGGACATGCCGATGATGGCCAGGCCCCAAAGAATGGGGGGCAGCCAGTAATAAAAGAAATGCGGGTCTCGCCAAAAAGTCCTCACCAGAACCGCTCCATCACGGGCTAGGGCCGCCTGGGGGTTATGAAGTTGGCTCTAAAATTCATTAGACTCACTTTTCCGGAATTTATTAAGCCGGTAAATCTTTTAATTAAAGGCGTACACACAGATGCGCCCCTAACATACTAGAAGTGCGCACTTAACACACGCGCCCTCTAGTGTGGACAGGTCCGGCCTCCTAGCCCAGGATCGCTTCCACAAAGGCCTCGGCGTCAAAGGGCCGCAGGTCCGCCATGGCCTCTCCCACCCCGATATAACGCAGGGGAATGCCGGTTTCGTGGACCACTGCCAGGGCCACGCCCCCTTTGGCGGTGCCGTCCATTTTGGTGAGGATCAGACCTGTGACCCCCACGGCTTCGTGAAACAGCCGGGCCTGGTTCAGGGCGTTTTGGCCTGTAGTGGCATCCAACACCAGGAGCACTTCGTGGGGGGCGCCGGGAATTTTTTTGGCCGCGGTGCGGCGAATCTTCTTCAACTCTTCCATGAGGTTGACCTTGGTGTGGAGGCGGCCGGCGGTGTCAATGTAGACCGTATGCGCCCCCCGGGCCTCGGCCGCGGCCAGGCCGTCGAAAACCACCGCGGCGGGGTCGGCCCCGGGCTTTTGTTTGATCACCGCGGCGCCGACGCGCTCTCCCCAAATCTCCAACTGTTCCACGGCCGCGGCCCGGAAAGTGTCGCCGGCGACCAACAGGGAGGACAACCCCAGATGGCGGTCGCGATGGGCCAGCTTGGCCAGGGTGGTGGTTTTGCCCACGCCGTTGACCCCCACCAGCAACACCACCCAGGGATGGGTGCTGATCTCGGGAGGGGGAGGAGCCGTGAGCAGGGCAACCATTTCCGCCTGGAGCGCGGCTTTGAGCTTCTCTACGTCCGCCAGTTCGCGGCGCCGCAACTTTTCCTGCAAGGCCTCGATCAGCAAAAGGCTGGTATCCACCCCCAGGTCGGCGGTAATCAGCAATTCCTCCAGCTCTTTCAGAAACTCGGCATCAATGACCTTGCGGCCTCGGAACAGGCGGTCCAGCCGGCCGCTGAAGGCCTCCCGGGTGCGCCGCAGGCGGTTCCGCAGGCGCTGGAAGCGCTTGCGGCGCACCTCTTCGGCAACTTCCCCGGGGAGCTCCAGATCTTCGGCTGCGGGGATGGCGGCAGCGGCCTCTTCTGCCTCAGCTTCCGGGGCCGCGGCCGGTTCGGCCTCGGGCGGGGCTGGTTCGAGCTCGGGCGCAACCGGGATGACCGGCGCTATCTCCACTCCTGGGGTAGTCAGAGGTTCAGCGGGAATCTCGGGAGTAAAGTCGAAGGGGGGAGGCGCGGTCTCGGGGGTCAGGTCTGCTGCTGGTGCTTCCGGTTCCCGGCGCCAGCGGCGGAAAAACCCGCACCGCTGGGGGGTAGCCGCGGTTTCGCCTTCAGCAGCCGCGGTTTCGGCTGCGGCAAGCTCGGCTTCGCCCTCCGCGACCTCAGGGGTAACCTCGGGGGCCGACGGCTCCGGGGCGGGCCCGGCTGCGGCCGCGTCTTCCGGCCACGGCACAGGCTCTGAAGACTCGGGGGCGGTCTCCTCCAGAAGAACTTCTTCGAGCTCTTCGTCCCGGTCTTTATGCTTGCCTTTGCGGGGGAACCAGCGGCGCATGGTTATGCCGTCGTAATCTTGGAGAAATCGGCTATCTTCAGGAAGGTCTGACTGATGCGGACCAGCAGGGCCAGGCGGTTGCGGCGCAACTGCTCCTCTTCAGCCATCACCAGGACCTTGTCAAAAAAGGCGTCCACCGGACCCTTGAGATGGGCCAGGGCCCGGCAGGCGGCGGGATAATCCCGCTGCTCCAGGGCTTCGCCCACCTGGGTCTCCATCAATCCCGTGGACTGAAAAAGGATGTTCTCTTCCCCGTGCTCGAACAGGTTGGTCTCCACCTCGGCGGCGTCGGCCCCCTGGGCGATATTGATAACCCGCTTGAAGGCCACGGCCAGGGCCGGAAAATCCGGGCTCTGGCGGACTTCGTGCAGGGCCCGTACCTTGTCCGCGGCGTTCACCACATCCCGCCAGCCCGCGGCCAGGACCGCGGCAATGGTTTCATGGTCAAAGCCTTCCGCCAGGAGGAGATGCTGCAGTCGGGTCTGGAAGAAGTCCAGGACCTCCCGGGCCGTATCCTCGGGGGAGCGGCTGAGTTTGTCTTTTAACAGGGTCAGGGCTGCGGCCACGGTGTCTTCCAGGTTCAGGTGCAGTTCCTGGCGGCGCAAAATCCGGATGACCGCCAGGGCATGCCGCCGCAGGCCATAAGGATCGGCGGTGCCCGTGGGGCTTAAGCCGACTCCGAAACAGCCGCAGACCGTGTCCAGGCGGTCCGCCAGGCCCACCAGGGCGCCGATCTTATCCGGGGGCAGCTCATCGTCGGCGTGGCGGGGAAGATAGTGGGTAAACAGGGCTTCGGCCACTTCCGGGTCCTCTGTGGAGAGCCCGGCATAGATGCGGCCCATCACCCCCTGGAGACTGGGAAATTCCCCCACCATTTCCGTAACGATGTCGGCCTTGCACAGGGTGGCGGCGCGTTTGACCTTATCTGCCAGCTCCGGGGCCAGTTGCCGGGCCAGGGAGGCGGCCAGTTCCCGGAAGCGGGTCATTTTTTCGTAAGAAGTCCCCAAAAGGGAGTGAAAGACCACGCCTTTTAAGGCCTCCACCCGGTTTTCCAGGGGCACCTTGGCGTCCTCCTGGTAGAAAAACATGGCGTCGGACAGGCGAGCCCGGAGCACCCGTTCGTGGCCCTGGGCCACGACGCTCGGGTCCCGGGTCAGGGTGTTGTTCACCGCAATGAAATGCGGCAACAGGCGCCCGCCTTTGCGTCTTAAGGAAAAATACCGCTGGTGCTCCCGCATGGAGGTGATGAGGACCTCGTCGGGCAGGGTCAGAAATTCGTCATCAAAGTTGCCCACCACTACCGAGGGATATTCCACCAAAAAGGTGTTTTCCTCCAGCAGCCCGGGGTTGGCCACCACTTCGCCCTTTACCCCGGCGGCGGCCCGGGTCAGTTCCTGTTCCAGCAGGGCCCGGCGCGCTTCGGGGTCCACGATGACCTTGGCCTTTTCCAGGGCCGCCGCATAGCCTTCAGCCTCAGTGACTTCCATGGGCTGGGGCGCCAAAAAGCGGTGGCCGTAAGTCAGCCCGCCGCTGGCGACCTCCCCCAGCTCAAAAGGGATTATCGCACTTCCGTAGCGGGCCAAAATCCAGTGGATGGGCCGGGCAAAGGAAATGGTCCCGGTCCCCCAACGCATGGATTTGGGGAAGCTCAGGTTCAGGATAAAGCCCGGCAAGAGCTCCGCCAGGCGGTCGGGGGCGGGGCGGCCCGCAGTGCTCTTACTCACCGCCAGATAGACGCCCCGGGGCGTATCAACTTCCACGAGATCGCTTACTTTTACTCCCTGGGCCCGGGCAAAGCCGGCGGCCGCGGGGGTGGGCTTGCCCTTGGCGTCCACGGCCTTGGCCTTGGGGGGCCCGATGATTTCCTGGGTGACTTCGGCCTGGGAGTCGGCCACCTCCCGGGCTACCAGGGCCAGGCGCCGGGGCGTGCCCCAGGTGAGGATTTCGCCCACCTCGATGCGCTCGGCCTCCAACATCCTGCGAAACGCGGCGGCCATCTCCTCCAACGCCGGTGGGAGGAACCGGGCCGGGATCTCTTCGGTGCCAATCTCCAACAACAATTCTTTCGCCATGGTGATCCTCGTATAAGTCCAGCTTCAAGCTGAGAGCTACTTTTTCAGTAAGGGAAAGCCCATTTCTTCCCGCTGTTTGAGATAGCCTTCGGCGCAGAGGCGGGCCAGTTGGCGCACCCGGCCGATGAGGCTGCTGCGCTCGGCCACGCTGATGGCTCCCCGGGCGTTCAGGAGATTAAAGGTATGGGAGCATTTCAGGCAGTAATCGTAGGCCGGCAGCACCAGGTTCAGGCCGATGATGCGCAGGGCTTCGGCTTCGTACATGTCAAAGAGGCGAAAGAGCATATCCACATCGGCCTGCTCGAAGTTATAGACAGAGTGCTCCACTTCGCCCCGGTGGTGGACGTCGCCGTATTTGATGCCCTTGGTCCATTCCAGGTCGTAGACGCTCTCCACCTGCTGGATATACATGGCGATGCGCTCCGGGCCGTAAGTCAACTCCACGCTCACCGGGTGCAGGTCGATGGAGCCGGCCTGCTGGAAATAGGTGAACTGGGTGATTTCCATGCCGTCCAGCCAGACCTCCCAGCCCAGGCCCCAGCCAGACCTCCCAGCCCAGGCCCCAAGCCCCCAGGGTGGGGGATTCCCAGTCGTCTTCCACAAAGCGGATATCATGGTCCAAGGGATCGAGCCCCAGGGCGCGCAGGCTGTCGAGATAAAGTTCCTGGATGTTTTTGGGAGAGGGTTTCAGGATTACCTGGTATTGGTAGTAATGCTGCAGACGGTTGGGGTTCTCGCCGTAGCGCCCGTCGGTGGGGCGGCGGCTGGGCTCGATGTAGGCCACGTTCCAGGGTTCCGGCCCCAGGACCCTAAGGAGGGTGGCGGGGTTAAAGGTGCCGGCCCCTACTTCGATATCATATGGTTGTTGGATGACGCAGCCCCGCTTAGCCCAGAAGTGCTCCAGGGTCATTAACAGTTCCTGAAAAGTCATCCCGCCTCTCCTTTAGAAAAAAATATCTGTATAATCTAACCGGTTAGCCCCCAGGTGTCAAGGTTTGCACCAGCTCGGCGGGTCCGGGTGATTCCCTGGAGGGGCGCACGTTTTGTAAGGTCCGCGGCAAGGTGCGGGCGGAACGCTGAAGCAGGATCAGGCCGGGGCGGCTGGAAACCTCCTGATAAAGTCAGGCTTTTTTGAGGCAAAGCTTTTTCCGCTCTTGACGCGGGATGCAGGGCAGGTTATATGAAAAATATCACCCCACAGGCACGTAGCTCAGGGGGAGAGCACTACCTTGACGCGGTAGGGGTCAGGGGTTCAAATCCCCTCGTGCCTACCAGTAAAATCAAAGGGTTACGGTTTAGGGCCGTAGCCCTTTTCCATTTTTTGCTACCATTCTCTCCAGAAACCACATTTTCCAGTCGACAGGCTGCTTCTGGATTTCGGTCTTTCATCAGGTGGGCATAGACATTGAGGGTTATGGTGGGGGTAGGGTGCCCAAGCTGGGTCTGGATATATTTGATGTTTTCCCCATTCTCAAGGCGGAGGCTGGCGTTGGTATGGCGGAGATCGTGAAAGCGAATGGAGGGACAGCCTGCGGCTTGAAGCGCCGGGCGAAAATGCCGGCGTAATATATTCTTATTATTCATATGGTTCCCTGCCCAGAAGGGAAAACCGGAGACGGTCGACTGAAGACGCCGGGATAACTGGCTATACCAGAGAAGCACTCATACCTCGCTGCTTGAATGTAGTTACAGATGCGTCACGCACGCCATGAGACACGACTAGGGGTAGGTCAATAGGAAGGAAAAAAGGATGAGCGCGCTCCCGGCGGGCCAGGCCGGCTAGAAGAAGGGCGACGCCATCCCGGGTGAAGTCCTCAATGCCTACTGGTTCCGGTGTCAGCACCACCCGGTCCCGCCCCGTGATCTTGGTCCAAGTCGAAACCGCACGCCACGGGACAGGCCCCCCGCAGTCAACGTGATCTTAAATCCCCTCTGCAAGGGTTCTGAGATACGAATCATATGGAAAGATTAGCGGAGGGGCGTATAGTGGCAAGTGAACCGCTATTCGAGGAAAGAAAAAGGCAGGACCACTGGCTGACCTGCCTTTTGTTTGCTGATGATGGGGTATGGCTTAAACCTTCCTGAACCTCTTCCATCCTTCCAAGCTCAGGAGGCCGTGCCATGAAAAAACTTACCCTGCGGTTAGTCGCCATGATCCTTTCGGTCTATCTGGCGGGATCAATCTATTCCATCCTGGGCCACGAACCTTGCCCGACCCATGCCCCGCCGCCGGCCCCACCACCATAGCGCCCCGCTCGTCAGGGCCAGGAACAGAGCGAAGATCTGGGTCAGCGGCATGCCCCAGAAGACCGGGCCGCGATAATCGTAGGGGGACCGGTAAAATTCCACCCCGAAACGGGCCCAGGCCGCCAGGAACAGGTAAACCGCCATCAATTCCCCTTCGAACCGTCTCCGATCCCGCAGGGCATAGACCACCCCGAAAATCAGGAGCATCAAGAAAAATTCATACAGTTGGGTGGGGTGCAGGGGCCCGCTCCCGCCGAACCGGGCCACTGGAAACTGCACGGCCCAGGGCAGGTTGGAAGGCCGGCCAAAACAGCAGCCGGCGGAAAAGCAGCCTATCCGGCCGATAGCCAACCCCAGCGGCAGACCCAGGGCCAGGGCATCCATGCCGGTCCGCCAGGAAAACCCATGGCGCCTCGGGTAAAAAACGGCCACCGCCAAGGCCCCCACCAACCCGCCGTAATACACCAGGCCGCCTTTGAAGACGTTAAGAAATCTCCAGGGATGGGCGAGATAAGCCGGATAATGAAAGGCGACAAAGAGCAGGTACGCCCCCGCCAGGGCCGCCACGCTCATATAGAAGGCCATATCGTTAGGGACAGGGCCTGACAGTTCAATAGCACAATTACGTATCCAAGAAAAACCGGAGCCACCTAAAAGAAAGATAACTGCTATCAATCCGCCTCTTAACTAAAAATAATTGATATTCTATATGGTTATCATATATGGAACCAACATTCCCCCGGATCGTAAGCTGCACGCATCAATGTCAGATATAATCCGATCTAGATTTAATGGTTGTCAGCCCAAATCTGGCTCATGGGGGGAGGGGGAAATGAAATTTCTTAAGGTAACGAAATCAAGCAAATTATCACCCCCACCCTAATTCTCCCTCATCAAGGGCGAGGGAATTAAGGCGGGAACGGCCCCCTATAACAATAGGCTGTATTCAGC
>JARRQO010000085.1:0-8294 GCA_037381685.1 Deltaproteobacteria bacterium
TGAATTGAAGGCTGGGGTATAAAACAGGGCATAGCCGATTCCCAGAAAGACAAAATGGCCGAGCAGTTCCGGGGTGCTGGCCCCCTTCAGCGCCAGGAAGAGGAACAAGGCTGCCCCCAGCAGGACCAGGGAACCGAGGCGGCAGACCCACAGGCCGCCCCAGCGGTCCGAGCCATAACCGCTCATTGGGGAAGCCAGCATGCTGCTGCCGCTCACTGCCGCCAACAGGAAGCCAGCGTGATAATAAGAAAATTTATCTTGTTGGGTCAAGAAAAATGGGAGCAAGAAGAAGGCCCCGAAATAGACCATGGAGCCCAATATAGCACTGGCAAAACCCTGGATATTATCTAACCGCCACAATTTGGGGGGCAACAAAGGCTCTTGGGGGTGGCGGTTCTCCCACCAAAAAAACATCCCCAAAGCCACCAGCCCTGCGAGGGCATAACTCAAGGTGGCAATTTTTGCCCCGTGATGCCGCAACCCTTCCAGGGCCACCAGGGAAAGAATCAGGCCGGCGGTCAACAGGAGGCTTCCCAGCCAATCAAGCTTTTTCCAGGATTTTTCGGCCGGAACCGGGAAGCGGCGCCAGAGCGTCCAGGCTCCGCCGATCAGCACCAGCAGACCGACCACCGGATTGAGAATAAAAATCAGGGGCCAATCCCAATAGTAGACGATGACCCCGCCCACCAGGACCCCAACAACCGCTCCCCCGGCAAAGGCAGCCTGCAAAAAGCCCAAAGACAGACCCCGGGATTCGGCGGGATAAACCAGGCTGAGGAGCTTGGGAGCCAGGGCCACCATGGCCGCCGCTCCCGCGCCCTCCAATACCCGAAAACCCAGCAGCCACTCCAGATTGGAACTTTGGCTGCAAAGCGCCGAAGCCAGCGCAAAAAGCCCCACTCCGGCCAGGTAAAAACGGCCGGGGTTTACCAGGTCTCCCAGATGCGTGATGACCAACTGCAAGGCGATACTGGCCAACAGCAAAACCACCAGGATCCAGGAAACCTGATGTAAGGGGATGCGGAATTCCAAGGCGATGCGAGGCAGAGCCACCAGCACCAGCCCCGCATCCAGGGTGGTCATGAAGGCCCCCAAGCAGGCTAAAGCCGCCACCCGGAAGGCCGCGGCTTGCCTCGCCTCAGATGAAAGAAAGTGGTCTTCAGGCAACCTTGTTTAACTGTTCCAAGTACTCCGATGGGGAATAATAACCGGCAAACCGGTGTAGTTCCTTGCCTTCGGGCGAAAACACCAGGGTGGTGGGCGCGCCGGTGACGTTAAATTTCTTCACAACATCCATGTGGTTACGCCCTTCCAAACGGACCGGCACATACCCGGAGTTCAGGGCATCCGCCACTTTCGCATCAGCATGGGTCTCGTTGTGCAGCCGGGCGCAATGGGGGCAGCCCTCCATATACAGTTCCAACAGGATGCGCCGGTTGACTTTTTGGGCCTCTTGCAAGGCCGAATCCCAGTTATCCCGCCAATTGATTTCTCCCATTAGGTCTCTCCTCTCTTTGGGGCATTTTTTAAACAATAAAAGTTAACTTCTGGAGCGCAAAGTGCTCAGCCCCAGCCGGCAAATGATAACATAGTTAAGATAAGGCCGCTTCCTCAGCAGGGCAAGGACTGGGCGGTTTTAGGTTCGTAGTTTCCGGTTTACAAAAACCAAAGAATTAACAACTACTTGGCCCTAGAGCCCGGCGCATCTCATTGCGGTAACCGGTATCTTTTTTCCGGGGAGATGATATGATGGGAGCCACTGCCGGATAGTATTTCCAGCCCGGTGGCTCACCACCGGTGCTTTGACTCCAGATTTGACGGGTGCCATGGTTTATCTGTTTGTTCTCCTGTTGGCGGCAGCCTGGTCCTACCAGTTTTTGGCCCTGATCTCCTTGTGGCGGTTTTTTCGCCCCCGCCCCCCTACCCTGCTGACGACCAGCGGCCCCGGCATCACCATCTTCAAGCCCCTCAAAGGCTTGGAACCCCTCACCCGGGAATGCCTGGAGAGTTTTCTCACCCAGGCTTACCAGCCTTATCAAGTGCTCTTCGGAGTCCGCCAGGCGGACAACCCGGTGGTGGATCTCCTGTTGGAGTTGCAGCAGGCGTATCCCCGGTGCGATCTTCAGGTTGTCATTTGCCCGGAAGATTTGGGGCTCAACCCGAAAATCAGCACCTTGCAGCAGCTTCTGCCCCGGGCCCGCTATGACCTCATGGTAATCGCCGATGGCGACGTCAAGGTGGGCCCTGATTACCTGGCCCGAATGGCCGCGGCCTTCCGGGAGCCGGGGCTTGGGTTGGTGAGCTGCCCTTACCGGGCCGGCCGGCCCCGGACCCTGGGAGCCGGCCTGGAGGCTCTGACCATTGCCGCGGATTTTATTCCCTCGGTAGCCACAGCCGTAACGGTGGAAGAGATTCGCTTCGCCCTGGGCGCCACCATGGCCTTCACCCGGCAGGCCCTCGAGGCCAGCGGCGGTTTTGCGCCCCTGGCCGATTTTCTGGCGGATGATTATCAATTGGGCTTCAAAATTGCCGCCGCCGGGTTCAAAGTCCAGATTTTGCCCTGGGTGGTGGAGACCAACAACCCGGAAATGAGTCTGTCCGCGTATTTGGCCCACCAGATCCGCTGGGCCCGCACTTACCGGGTGTGCCGCCCCGGCGGGTACCTGGCCTACGGCATCACTCACGCCCTGGTATACAGCCTCGCGGTGCTGGTGAGCTTCGGTCTGGCCCCCTGGGCCTGGGGGCTGGTGGCGGCCACCCTGTGTGTGCGCGGGGTGGTGGCCGGGTTTTCCGAACGCCTCTGCCTTCAAGGTGACCTGCCCGGCTGGGCCTTCGGGTTGTTGCCGGTGAAAGACCTGTGCTCCTTCGGCCTGTGGCTGGCGAGTTTCCTGGGCAACCGGGTTACCTGGGGGGAGCAGGCCTTTAAGGTCACCAAAGAGGGCAAACTGGCGCCGCCCCATGATTAAATCCCGAAAGCCCCTCGGCCAGACGCCGGGAGCTCAAAATCATTGTCCTTGAAGGACTGACTATGGATAAAAAAATCCTGGAATACCTGCTGGAGGAGGTCCGGGCCGGGCGTTTATCCGTGGCCGCGGCTTTAGAGCGCCTCCGCACCCTGCCCTATGAGGACCTGGGATTCGCCCGGGTGGACCATCACCGCCAGCTCCGGCAGAGTTTTCCCGAGGTAGTGTTCGCCGCAGGCAAAAGCCTGGAACAGGTCCGGGGCATCCTCACCTCCCTGAACACCCGCTCAGACCGCATCCTGGTAACCCGCCTGGCGCCGGACCAGGCCGCGGCGTTGGCCTCGGAGTTTCCTGAGGCCCGCTATTATCCCGACTCCCAGGCCTGGACCCTTATCCGGGAGGAAGTTCCCGACCGGGGCCGGGGCCTGATCCTGGTGATTTCGGCCGGCACCTCGGATATCCCCGTGTCAGAAGAGGCCGTGGTCACCGCCCGAATCATGGGGCACCAGGCCGAAGCCCTTTACGATGTGGGCGTGGCCGGCCTGCACCGCCTCTTGGCCCACCAGGAACTGCTGGCCCAGGCCACCTGCTTTATCGTGGTGGCGGGCATGGAGGGCGCGCTTCCCAGCGTGGTGGCGGGGCTGGTGGACCGGCCGGTGGTGGCGGTGCCCACCAGCATCGGCTATGGCGCCTCCTTCGGTGGCCTGGCCGCGCTCTTGGCCATGCTCAATTCCTGCGCCACCGGGATTGCGGTGGTGAACATCGACAACGGCTTCGGCGCCGGCTACCTGGCGGCCCTGATTAACCGGAAGGATTAGCAAAGCAAACAGCTCGCATAACCGATTCAGCCAGTAGTACACCTTTATTTCCGGCATGCCCAAGCGCCTGTTCTCCTTCCCAAAAGCCAATTGGAAACAAGTCCCAAAACCCCATCTTGACAACTATACATTAGTATAGTATATTCAACTTACGCAGCTTCTGGCGCGAAGGGCGGAGTCGGTTATCAAGACCGCGCCCGGCCTGCTTGGCTCGGCGCTTGCCCCCCTCGGAAGCTGCCCGGATGCACATCGTGAGAAGAGGCACCCGTATTGCTCCCTGGAGGCTGCATGGAAGAAACCAAGGCCATAGACCGCTGGCTGGGGCCCTTGATGCCGGGACGGGGGGCGTTGCTGTGGGGCGAGTCCCTCCAGCCCCTGGCCGCCATTGCCGCGGCCTGGGGAGTAGCCCGGGGAGGCCGGGTCCTGGTAGTTGATGCCGCTAACCGCTTCGACCCCTATAGCCTGGTGCGGGAGGGCCGGAAGCGGGGTCTGGACCCGCAAAGTTTGCTGACCAGGGTGCAGGTGGCCCGGGCTTTCACCTGCCACCAACTGGTGCGCCTCTGCCGGGAAGAGCTCGCCGGGCGCCTGGAATCCCCCAGCCTGGTACTGGGGCTGGGGCCGGTGAATCTTTTCTATGACGAGCAAGTGCCCCTGGCCGAAAGGCGCCGTCTTTTCAGGGACTTGGTGCTCACCCTGGCGGAAGTCAAGACTAAGGCCCCCCTCCTGGTGCTGCAACCCGCTTTGCCCCGCCAGGCCACCAACCGCCATTTTGGGCGCCTGCTCATACCGATAATGGACTACCTCGCACAGGTGAAAAGCCATGGGAAGAACCGTTCTACCTTACAGCCAGATTTGGGAGAAGGAGCGGGAGCGCTGGCTGAAGTTCCGGCGGGCGCTGCGCAAGACGGATCAGGCTTACTTTGACCAGCTGTTTGAATCGGCCCGGCTCCACCTCCAGGCCGGGGTCTACTCCGCCAACCCCTGGCCCATGGAATCCATATTCCTGGCCATGCTCCTGGAGCAGCAGAAGGCCCTGAGCGCCTTGGAAGAGCGTTTACAAGGCCTGGAACGGCAGGCTCGCCCCGGCGGTCAGGAGGACGCCTTGCGGCCTGGTCCCCGCCGGCTTCTGCCCCTGCTCCCGGAGTAACGGACCGAACCTCGCCGCAGCGCACACCTTATGAAAATAACCGGTTGGCTTTTCGATCTCTATCCCTGGCAATCCCGCATGGTGCTGTGGTTCATCACGCCAGAGGGCGAAAAATGCCGGGTAGAGGACGACTTCCTCTATCGCCTCTATCTCCAGGGAGACCCCGGGCGCCTGCGCCGCCTGGGCCAAACCTGGCAAAGCCGGGGCTGGGTGCGCCGGGCCTATCCTACCACCCGCCCCAGTTTGGCGGGCAAGGAGTCTCCCGTGCTGGCCCTGGAGCTCCGGGATTATGGGCATCTGCCCCGGCTGCGGGCGTGGCTGGGAAAGCGGGAGGACCTGGCCTGCTACAACTGCGATCTAGACCTGGCCGCCTACTATCTTTATGCCAAGCAGCTCTGGCCCTGCGCCTGGTATGACCTGGAGGTGAAGGAGGGGCGGCTGCTGGCTTGGGCCCCCCAGGAAGAGCAGTTTGCCCTGGATTTTTCCCTGCCCCCCCTCACCGTCTTGAGCCTCGGTTTGGCCCAAGACCCCCTTACTCCCCTGGGAGCAGGAAATACTGTAACTTTGGGCTGGGAAGGGCGGACCCTGATCCTGGAGGCCCCGGACCGGGGAAGCCTGGTGGCAGAGGTGGCTCATTGGCTGAAACGCACTGATCCCGACCTGATCTTAAGCGAGTGGGGGGATGAAAAGATCATCCCCCTCCTGTGGCGGTGGAGCCAAAGATATAAAGTGCCCCTGCCCCTGGACCGGGAAGCCGGGCCGGTATCCCGGCAGTTCAGCCGGGGGCGCAGTTATTTTTCCTACGGGCGCATCGTCTATCAAGGCGCTTCGGCCCCCTGTTATGGCCGTTGGCACATAGATCGGCGCAATTCTTTTTTTGTCCGGGAAGCAGGCCTCAACGGCCTGATCCAGGTGGCCCGGATCGGGCAATTGCCGCTGCAACAGGTGGTTCGAGCCAGCCCCGGGACCCTGATAACTTCCATGCAATTGGCGCGGGCAGTAGCGGACGGCATCCTCATTCCCTGGCGCAAGGGCGAACCGGAACGCTTCAAGACGGCCGGCGACCTGCTGCGCATCGACAAAGGCGGCCTGGTGTTCATGCCGCCGGTGGGGGTGCATTTCCAGGTGGCGGAGGTGGATTTTGCCTCCATGTACCCCACCATCATGACCATTCACAACATTTCCCCGGAGACGGTCAACTGCGCCTGTTGTCCCGGAAAGCGGGTCCCGGAGGCGGGCTATCGGGTCTGCCGTCGCCGGGAGGGCCTGGTGCCTCGCACGCTGCGGCCTCTGTTGGTCTTGCGGGAGCGTCTCAAGGCCCGGGCCCGCCGGTCCGGGCCGGAAGAGGCCGCCCCCTATAAAGACCGCCAGAATGCCCTGAAATGGATGCTGGTGACTTGCTTCGGTTACCTGGGTTACAAGAATGCCCGTTTCGGACGCATTGAGGCCCATGAGGCCGTGACCGCCTACGGACGGGACAAGCTGCTCACCGCCAAAGAAGTCTGGGAAGCCGCGGGGTTCACGGTGCTCCACGGCCTTACCGATTGCCTGTGGGTTAAAAAGCCGGGAATGACCAACGCGGAGTTGCAAGGCTTGTGTGGGAAAATCTCTGGCGTCACCGGGGTCAAGCTGGCCTTAGAGGGAGTATATCGCTGGATTGTCTTTCCGGCCTCCCGCCAGAACCCTCAGCGGCCTGTAGCTACCCGCTACTTCGGAGTCTTCCAGGACGGCGCCCTTAAGGTGCGGGGGCTGATGTGCCGCCGCCGGGACACTCCGCCTTTTGTGCGTCAGGCCCAGGAAGCGCTCCTGGCTCATCTGGCTGCCGCCGCCACCCCGGAAGCTCTGGCGGCATTGCAGCCGGAACTGGAAGACCTCTGCGCGGATTTCCGGCAGCGACTCCGGGAGGGCAGGCTTCCCCCCCAGGATTTAGTCATTACCCGGGTGCTTTCTCAACCTGTGGAAGAGTATCGCGTGGATACTCCTACGGCTTTGGCGGCTCGCCAGTTGCAGAGGGCGGGCGTGTCCCTGCTCCCGGGAGAAAAAGTGCGCTACGTGCACCGGGAGGTCCAAGGCGGCCCTAAGGAGACCCGCGTGCAGGCCGCTCCTTTCGTGGCTGCCCTGGACGATTACGACACCGGCCTCTATCTGAAGCTCTTGGACCGGGCCTTTAACGAAGTGCTCCTGCCGTTGCGCGGGTTTTTTGAAAAATGAGGCGAGAGAAAATCCCCAGGCGGAATGAGAAACCAGCCCCGGGGCCCAAAGATTAAATCTTGGGGGTCTCTTTTTTGGAGTCCAGGACCGACCGCACCCGGGCCAGTTCCTGTCTGGCTTGCCGCAACTCCGTCTCCAACCGGACCCTATCCGGCATAGAGGCTTCCGTCCCCAGGGCCTTTTCCAGGTCCTCCACTTTGCGGGTCCAGCGGTAGAGTTCTTCGGCCAGATAGCGAACGCTCATGGTGACCTGAGGTTTCGGCCCGGGGACTGCAAATCCGGCGGCAGCGTACCCTCCGGGGAAACCACCAAAGGTAGCACAAAGTAGAAATTGTTGCCCCCCGGGGTGGCCTCGTAGCCCACTTCGCCGCCGTGGGTTTCCACCACGGAGCGCACAAAGAAGAGCCCCCGGCCGGTCCCTACTTCGCCTTCGATATTGGCGCCCCGGTAGCCTTCGTCGAAGATGTGAGGTACATCTTCCGGGGGGATGTGGGGTCCGGTAGTGAAGACGTTGAACTTGACGCCGTCTTTCCCCACGCCGAAATAGTCCTTCAACAGGTCCCGGCCATACGCCATGTACTTGCGCCCCTCCTGGTTGCGGCGGGCGTACTTCACCGCGTTGGAAAAGAGGTTGGCATAGACCTGGGACATCAGGCCCTTGTCCACCGACAGGGCCAGGTCTTCATCGGGCATGACCCCGGCGCCGGTGTCGATCTCGATATGGCGCTCCCGAAGTTTATCCAGGGAGAGGTTCAGTTGCGGTTCAATGATTTCCTTGGTTACCCGGGTAGTACGCTTCCGCAGCACAAACTGGCCTTTCTGGAAATGGGACAGCCGGAACAGGGATTCGATAAAGAGACTGACCCCTTTGTAGTGCTGTTCCAGATGCCCGTAGTCCTCTTCCAGATCATCGATCAGGCCGCGAAAGACCTGCTTGGTATCCGCTTTCTCCGGATAGCCGATATTGGTGATTTCGCAGACGCACTCCAGTTCCTGCAGCTTCTTGATCTTGGTGTGCAAATGCCGGAGGTAGAGGCTGAGGCTGATGTTGGGAATGATGACATTGTGTTCGATATCGGCCACCAGGCTGTTGTATAATAGGAACGTAGAACTTATGAGTCTTTATGAAAAATTAAGGCTTTCGAACTATTTCAA
>JARRQO010000086.1:0-8951 GCA_037381685.1 Deltaproteobacteria bacterium
GAATCCTCTGATCATGACTTCAGACCGGTTCCAGAGTTCGCGTGCGAGATCTGGGTCGTTGGCCTGTTTGTTCGGTTTGGCAACCTTGCGCTTGACGAAGTACTCCCCCGACGGGAAGTCCACACCCGGTTCACCTTCAGCAAGGAATATCAGCGTGTCCGCACCTTTCTCGGGGCTCGCCGTCCACAGGTTCCGAAACGGTGTGTGGTAGAGCAACTGGAACACTGATCCAGGCTCACTGGAGAAGTTTGAGGCAATGTTGCCCGGGTGGAAGGCGACGGCGGCCAAGCCGCGATATCCGTAGCGTCGGTGCAGTTCACGGGCAAACAGAATCTGCGCGAGTTTGCTGTTGCCGTACGCCTTGGTCGGGCGGTAGTTTTTCTCATTCTCCAAATCATTGATGTCCATGTTCCCGAAGACACTGTTGCCGATGCTGGAAGTGAAGATGACCGTGGCCAGCGATTTCCTCAGGCGGTCCAAGAGCCGAGTCGTGAGCAGGAAGCTGGCGAGGTAGTTCACCTGGAAGGTGAATTCGTGCCCGTTTGGCGTCACTTGGCGCTCGGAGCCGAAAATGGCTCCGGCGTTGTTGGCGAGAACATCGATCCGGGGGTACTTCTCCAGCAGCTCGTCTGCGAGCCAGCAAACATCGCTCAGCCTCGCAAAGTCCGCCAGGTAGAAGTCGGTGCCGAGCTCACGTGCCACTGCTTCGGTTTTGCTTGGTGAGCGTCCGACAATGACAACGTTGTGTCCGTCGGCGGAAAGCCGCTTCGCGGCCGCAGCGCCGATGCCATCGCTGGCGCCGGTGATGATGATAGCCTTTCTTTCCATAACGGCTCCTCCTGATTTGACTTTGCGCGCCGCGTCGGTAGTTTCAAGCAGTTCCTGTCGGAGTGCCTCTCGGTCGCCAGCAAGCTCCGCGGCTATGGGGGTCTGCAAGTTATCCTTCTTGGTCAGGTCAGGCGCCAAATCATTGGCACTAGGGGCCAAGATTTCCTCCGTGTAATTGACACCGCGTGGGGCACACGCACCGAGAGGGCATCCATGGTCACAATCGCTCAGTGGCGACTATCTTCGTCTGGATGCGGACTATTCTAAGGACCTTGGCCACGATGTAAAACACAAAATCAATACACATTAACACCCAATCCATATATAATAGAACTAGAAGCGGACCTGGAGGGGGCTATGGAACTTAGACAGCTGCGCTATTTTTTAATGGTGGCGGAGACCTTGCATTTCGGACGGGCGGCCGAGTTACTCTATATTTCCCAGCAACCACTGAGTTTTCAGATCAAGCAGCTGGAGGACGAATTGGGCGTCAGACTGTTCAAGCGCACGACCCGCTCGGTGGCACTCACACCTGCAGGTGAGGCACTTCTCGCCGAAGTGCAGACCGGGCTCAGCCGGATTTCACGCGGTGTGGAATTGGCTCAACGGATCGCACGCGGCGAGGTAGGGAAATTGCACATTGGCTATACCAGCGGCACGTTATACAATGTAATGCCTCCCATCGTTCGCCACTTTCGGGAACGTTTCCCGCAGGTGGAGGTAGTGCTGCTCGAGCTGGAACCCCCCACACTGGAAAACCAGATTCTCAACGAGGACGTTGACATTGGCATCGTGTTGTCTGCCGGCGCGAGGGTGCCAGGATTGACGTATGAAACGATTTACCATGAGTCATTGGCGGTCGCGCTGCCCAAAAGCCATCCTCGGGCTCAGCGAGAGACGATTGCCCTCCAAGAACTGGCTGACGAGCCCTTCGTGTTTTATGCGCGCAGCGCACATCCCCAGGCGTTTGATGGGTTTATCGCATTTTGCCATCTGGCGGGATTTAGCCCCACCATTGTCCAGGAGGCGGCAGCCGAATCGGCGGTGATCGGCTTGGTGGCGGCGGGGCTTGGGGTGACGCTGGTTGCGAGTAGCCTAAGCGGCGTTCGGCCAGATGAAGTCACCTGCCGGCCACTGGTTGATCCGCCGCTGACTCTCGAGGCAGCAGTGGTATGGAAGGATGACAAGCAGCTGTTGTGGCTCCAGGAGCTACGTCAAATTGCCCAGGAGGTGACGCAGCGACTTTACATCGACAAACAGAGCTAATGCTGGGGCAAGGAACAGGGATGGCGAAACACTAGCCGGCTAGGAACTGCATGAGCGGCGGGGAACGACGATCAAGGCTTCCACTCCCGATGGAAAATTTCGTACCCGTCACGTAGTTCCTGCAGCCCGGGGAGGATAAGTCCAGAATCATAGCAGTTTGACACAATAGGAGAATGCCTGGTTAGATCCTCTCGTCAGGAACCAGTTGACGCAAGCTATTGATGTCGCGCAGCGGCGGCGCGCCGAACAGGCGGCTGTACTCCCGCCTGAATTGGGAAGGGCTTTCATAGCCGACCTGAAACGCTACAGCCGTTGCATCCAGGCGTTCGGTGAGCATCAACCGCCGCGCTTCGTTCAAACGCAGCCATTTTTGGTACTGCAGTGGACTCATGGCAGTCAACGCCCGGAAATGATGGTGGAAGGTCGAGGTGCTCATATTGACCTGCCTTGCCAGTTCATCGATGCGCAGCGGCCTGGTGTAGTTTCCCTTCAGCCAATCGATGGCTCGCGCTATCTGATGGCTCTGACTCCCAGCCGACGCTATCTGGCGCAGACGCGCCCCTTGATCGCCCACCAGTAAACGGTAAGAAATTTCCCGCTGGATGATGGGCGCCAGGATGGGAATATCCCTCGGTTCAGCCAACAGGTCAAGCAACCGTTGAAAAGCGCTGAGCAGCGGCAACGTGACCTCGCCGGTGGCCATGACCCATATCGCCATTCAGGAACAGCTCGACGATAAAGTCGTTGAGTGGATGGAAAAGGTCACAGACGAACAGTACCGCAGTTGATCTTCCGGACTGACCGAGGCTCAGATGAAGAGTCTGATATCCGTGCTTGCGGCCAAAGTCGGCAAGGAAGAAGCCGATAACGCGAGCAATGTTCTGAGCAGGGTTTTGAACGGCAGAACACGCTAAGACCATCAGGTCAAGAGAACCCGCCAATGGGGAGAAAGTATATAAATTAGGCGCTCTTGAAAATTCTGGCAGAATAGCGACTTTCTTGCCAAACCAGATAATTATCTCTAAATGATTGCAAGTTGAATATATGATCCTCATCGCACAATAGGCCAATTTGGGGATATTTTGTTGGGGTGGATGGTTCTGAAGATTATCAGGTCCCATCCCATGATTTCGGGGACGGCTCTAGGGGGATTCTGGTCTCCTCTACAAACTGAGCTCAGGGGAATTGCTAGAATTAGGAGGGGGTGGCGGAGAGAGAGGGATTCGAACCCTCGGAGGAAGTTTCCCCCCTCACTCGCTTAGCAGGCGAGCACCTTCAGCCGCTCGGTCATCTCTCCGGTTGGGCTTGCTTGAGATATTCTCTTAAATCTTGTAAAGTATATGTTATTAAATTTGACTAAAGGGTGACCTGATGGCGGAGGGAGAGAGATTCGAACTCCCGGACCTTCCGGTCTGCGGTTTTCAAGACCGCTGCCTTAAACCACTCGGCCATCCCTCCATAACTTTTATTTTTTAACACCGGCATGGGGTATTGTCAACCTGGCAGGAGGCCCGCCAAAGGTGCAGGGGCGGGGTAACTTCGCTACTCGGCCTCTTCCGTTTACTCATGCCAAGTCCCAGCCGAAAAACCCCGCTGTCAAGGGGAGGCCCAATTAAAGTTCCTGGCGCCAGGACCGATTTTAAAGAAAAAAGAGGGCAAGGGGGCCGGGGTGGCTTGGGTTTTTCTTTATATCATGCTGCTACTGGGCGGGCTGTTTACCGTCGGGGCCACGGGGGATTTGCTTTCTGCCGGCAGATATGATCTGGTTTTCGGCCCTACCAGCCTGGCCCAATCCGTCTATTCTTTGGGTGATCTGGTTGATGACCAAATGGCATTACAGTCGGCTTTAGCCCGGGAGTACGGCACTACAAATATTGCCGAGGTGATTAACCTGTTAGCCGAACGCCATCATGCCGCGCCCGCGTTGACCAAACCGGCAACTGCTTCAAGTATCAATCTGTCACTGAACGAAAATAATCCTCTCGATGGCGTGGTGGCGGGAGGTCGGGTTATGAGAAGTTTTTATACCCAAATATTCCAGGACCTGATTGGAGGGCCGGATACAGGCCTGCATTGATTTACGTTGCGGTTGCAGCCGGTGACTCAGTGCAGGCCTGAGCGTGACTAAACTCGCATAAGTATGGCCAATAATTTATTTGATCCTATCATAGCAAGTTGCGCTCTTAACTATAAAAATAGTTTGGCGTTTTTCGGGACACCGGCAAGTGCTCACACCCTGAAGGCGGTCACCTAAATCCACCTCTCCCGAAAAAGCAAATCCAGATTATTTAAACAGCCTCCCACTAAACATTCTGAATCCCGGACTCAGCCACAGGCGGCAGCGCGGATTTGAGCTGGCCCAGGGCCCGGGTGAGTTCCGCCAGCACGCCCAGACCTTGGTAGCATTCTTTGCTGTGCAGGCGCCACATCAGACCCAAAGGACTCACCGGCTTGACTTCATCCAGGTGGATTGCCGTGGGAACTTCGGTGAGTTTTTCGAGAAACTGGATCAACACCGGGTCCGATAGTTTTTTGACCATGCCGTGCATCATGACGAAGCCGTCGCCCATGGCGGCGATATCCTCGGCATCATAATGGGCGGCAATTTTGGCATACATCTCCAGCACCGCACCGTTGATGCGAAAGATGCCTTTTTGCTCCAATTCGTCCAGGTAGTCGATGAGCTTAGGGACCCCAAGTTTCAAAAGAGGCTCCATATCCCGCCACCAGTCGATGAGGTTCTCCAACTGCTCCAGGGACCAGCTCAGATATTTCAGACTGGGCAAAAACCTTTTCAGGAGGGCAAAAAAATCTTCCAACTGGAATCCGGTTTCCACTTCCACCAGTTCCTCGGTCAGCCTGCGGACGGCCGGTTCCGATAAGAAGGACAGGTCCCGGGCCAAATCCTTGAGATTTTCCCAAGGCGCGGCATAAAGCTGCAACTGCTTCTCAACCCTCTCGAGGCTCTCCAATCTTTCTTCAATGCGGGCCAGCTTCTCCAGGATCAGCTCTTCGTTGGTCATGGCCGTTTCCTCCGGAGGGGCAGCTCGATGTCCGGGGACAGGATGCCCCGGACCTTGCCCGCCATGACAAACTGGTTTTCCAGGGGCAGGTGGCTGCCTTTGAGCATCAGGTTGTAATAGGTCCACCTAAACATCATCTTGCCCATGAAGTTGATGAAACTTTCTCCCAAGAGGTCGAAGGGTCCCAGCCCCGGAAAGGGAAACTTACCGGGCAAGGGCTCGATCTTATAGTTAAAATCCAAAAGCGACCCCTGGTTGTAGCCGGTAACCACAAAGCAGGTGGAGTGGCCGTCGTAAGCGGGCCTGGGCTCATGGCCGTCAATTTCCCGTTGCAGGTTATCCGCCACCACATCGGCCTCGTAGTGGGCCACGGACCCGGCCTTGGAAGTGGGGACATCGGCGGCGTCGCCGACCACGTAAACATAGTCAAAATTCTTGGCCTTTAAAGTAGCATTATCGGTTTCAACATAGCCCATGGGGTCCCCCATGTCGCTGTCGATGATGCATTGGGCTCCGAAGTTAGGGGGGATGGAGATCAACAGATCATAGGGGACCTCGTGGCCTTGGTAGGACTTGATAATCTTCTTATCCGAGTCCACTTCGACCAACAGGTAATCGGGGGTGATCTTGATGTTTTTGTGCTCGCAAAGTTGGCCCAGGGTTTGGGAGGCCATGGGTTTGGTAAACGCTCCCGGCAGCGGGGTCACCAATTCGATTTCCACCTTATCCCGCACCCCGTTCACGGCGAAATACCAGTCGGCCATGAAGACAAATTCCAAGGGGGCCACGGGGCACTTGAAGGGCAACTCCGCGATGTTGACCACCACACGGCCTTTATCAAAATATTTCAGTTTTTCATATAGCGCCAGGGCTCCGTCCGCAGTGTAGAAATTGTGGATGTCCTGCCCCCAGCCGGTGGTCAGGCCCTCCACTTCTTCCGGAACGATACGGCAGCCGGTGCCCACCACCAGCCAATCATAGGGGTAGGTGTCCCGCTTGGTCCTGACCTGCTTTTTGGCCGGATCGATCCCGACGATGTCATCCAAAACAAAATTGACCCCGGGAGGCACGTATGTGCTCTTGGGCTTGACGCAGTCGTCCAGGGTGTAAATCCCGAAAGGAACCAGGAGCCAGCCGGACTGGTAATGGTGCTGCCAATCCCGGTCGATGACGGTTATCTGCCATTCCTTCTCCGGCAGTTGTTGCCGCATTTTAATGGCAATAATGGTGCCGCCGGTGCCATGCCCCAAAATAACCAACTTTTTCATGCAGATGACCTCCCGATTGCGGGTTACTGACCACAAAGATAAGGCCTAAAGCACGGTTTGTCTTGGCTTGGCGGCAGAATCATGAAAAAATTTCCCCTGTTGCCTCGCTTCCCGCTTGCCCCTGGATGATTCTTCCTGCCCGCCGCGGCCAACTTATTTCTGCCTTGCTGACAGCTAAGATTTCGGTTATCATTTCAGGATACCGTTAAACCCGACACATAAGGGGGTGGAACAAAGAGGGAGGTAATCTCCCAGCCCAAAACTTCACATAAGGGAGGGACTGCCCATGAAACGGGAGCTTCTGGTCCAAAATCCGCGGCCGGACGGATATCACCTGATGTTGGAACTGTACGGCTGCGAGGTGGAAAAGATTAATTCCCGTAAATTTCTCCATCAAGCCGTTAAGAGTGCTGTAAAAAAGGTTGGGCTTACCAACCTGGGCTCCAGATTTCACCAATTCGACCCCCAAGGGGTCACGGGATTTACCTTGCTCGCGCAATCCCACATATCCCTGCACACCTGGCCGGAGTACGGTTACCTGGTTCTGGACATCTTTACTTGCGGTGACCAGAAACAGGCCGACCACCTGGCCGACCAGTTCCTTAAGCGCTTGCGCCCCAGCCGGGTCAATCGGCAAATTTTGCGCAAGGGTTATCAATACTTCCCCGATAAACCGTAAGTATTCCCTGGGTTACCCCCCACACTGCGGATTAAAAAGGGGTTGACCGCCTGGCGCGGATGGGATACTAATGCTTAAATCCATCCTGCAGGTTGATATATCAGATTGATCATGAAACGGACGATTGCTGCAACTTTGGCGCTCTTGCTGCTGGGTGGTATGACGGGTTGCGGTCCGGGACCGCTGGTGGTCCCCGCGGAATCCCCCAAGGTAATTCCAGCAAAACCCTCTCATGCCGAAACCTCGGACGAGATCAGGCTCGAAGAAGGCCTTACCGGCCGGTCGCTGTCGGCCGCCGAAGTGGCCGGCCTGAGCGATCGCCTCCTGGCTAACGACTATGCCTTAAATAATCCGGAGACCATGGCCCGCCTGGAGCTCTTGATCCTCAAAACCATGAAAGGACCGGACAAGACCCACCGTTCAACCTTATGGCGCAACCTGGGGATTCTCCATTATCACCAGCACAAGTACAAGCAAGCCCGCCAGGAACTGCAAGCCGCCAACGAAATCAACCCTAAAAATGCCCGCACCCATTTTTACCTGGCCTGCCTGTTCGCCCACCAGGGCAGGATATATGAAAAGCTGGGCAAAGACCGCGTCTCCCGGCAACAGTTTAAGCGCGCCGCCATCGAAATGGGTCAGGCCCGTAAGCTCGATCCTCATAACCCTTTATACCAGCAGAATCCGAGACAAATCATTCATCAAGAGTAAGGCGAATGAGAATTGCCTGCCCCTATTGTGGCAATGACACGGATTTTTATGAGGTCGCGGAAGGCGTTACCATCACCACGTTTTATGTCCAGAATGAAGATGGCAGTTTCTCCGCGGTGAGCGACGATTCCGAAATTCAGGGAGGCGTGCGCCTCTTCTGCGGCGAATGTCACAGAGAGCTGAAGGAATACCACGAACATTTCCTGGACATGCTGTTTTAGCCCGGCCACCGTCCGCTCAACTCCGGGTTTTGCCGCGATACCCCTATTATGTCCCAGGTTAAGGACGCACCTGTGTGTGCGACCTCAAATAAAGCACCTCACGGCTTCGCCCCCAAAAATGCCACCTAATTCTGACAAGCGCATCTGGGACCTGACCCTAAGGCGGGAACGCCCCGCCCCTTCACCTATTGCGACCCGCCTCCTCCGCCGGGGTTGCGCCCATGCCTGAACTTCCCGAGGTCGAGGTCCTGAGAAATTCCAGCGCTGGCTGCCGGGACGGCTAATCAAAAAACTCCGCCGCCGGGGCAAGTATCTGTTGTTTGACCTGGAAGGCGGCGTCACCCTGCTCATCCATCTGGGCATGACCGGCCGTCTGTTGGCCGGCAATTCCTGCCCTCCCCTGCCCCACGTCCATCTGGTGTTTCAGGTCGAAGGCGGCCTGTGCCTCTGTCTCCAGGATGTCCGGCGCTTCGGCCGGGTCCTGGTTTATCCGCCGGGAGTTAAACCCGACCCCCTGGAATCGGTAGGGGCCGAACCCTTTTCCCGCCAAGTAACCCCCGCCTGGCTGCTTAAGCAGGCCCAGGGCCGCTCCCGCCCCCTGAAAAACTTCCTCCTGGATGCCCGGCTGATGGCCGGCATCGGCAATATCTATGCCTGCGAAATCCTCTTTGCCGCGAGCCTGCATCCCGCCACCCCCGCAGGCCGCCTGACCCTGGAGGATTGGCGCCGGGTCCTGGCCGAAACCCGGCGCATCCTCAAACACGCCATCGCCAAAGGCGGCACCACCGTGTCCGACTACCTCAACAGCCGGGGGGAGACCGGCCTCTTCCAGTTGGAACTCCTGGTCTATGGCCGGGCCGGCGAACCCTGCAGCCGCTGCGGCGCGCCCCTCGCCCGCCTGGTCCAGGCCGGGCGCAGCTCCTTTTTTTGCCCGCAATGTCAAAAACTTAACTAG
>JARRQO010000087.1:0-8148 GCA_037381685.1 Deltaproteobacteria bacterium
GCGGATTGGGGCGCGGAGTTTCTGGACCTGATTCTGGCGGTAAAGGTGGTGCCGGATTTGGACGCGGCCCTGGATCACATCGCCAGGTATAGCTCCAATCACACCGAGGCCATCATCACCCGGGATTATGATAGTTCCCAAAGGTTTTTAAAGGAAGTGGATTCATCCGTGGTCCTGGTCAACGCCTCCACCCGCTTTAATGATGGGGGCGAGTTGGGATTGGGAGCGGAGATCGGTATCAACACTTCCAAACTGCACGCCTTCGGGCCCATGGGGCTGGAAGAGCTGACCACCACCAAATTCATCGTCTATGGCGACGGGCAAATCAGAACCTAAGGCCGTAAAGCGCCTGGGACTGTTCGGCGGCACCTTTAACCCCATCCACTACGGCCACCTGCGGTCGGCCGAAGAGGTCTGCCTGGCCCAACGCTTGACCCGCCTGTGGTTTATTCCCGCGGGGACCCCGCCTCACAAAGCCGCCCGGGGGGTCACTCCGTTTGAAGTCCGCCTCGAAATGACCCGGCTGGCAGTGGGGGACCACCCGCTGATGGAGGTCTCCGACCTGGAAGGGCGGCGCCCGGGACGATCCTACTCCATCGAAACCCTCCGGCAAATCCGGGAAGAAATGGGGCCAGCCTGGGAGCTTTATTTTATTCTGGGTCTGGACCAAATTCTGGAAATCGCCACCTGGAAGGACTATCAGGAGCTATTCAATCTGAGCCACTTTGTGGTCCTGGATCGCCCCGGCTACGACCGGCACCTGTTGGCGGAGGTGCTTCTGACCCAGGTCCACTCCCAATTCCACCCCCTCCGGGAAGGGCGCGGTTTCCAGCATCCTTCCGGCTACAAGGTGATTTTCCAGGAAACCACTCTGCTCGATATCTCCGGCACCGCGATCAGAAACCTGGTTCGCCAAGGGGGTTCGGCGCGCTACCTCTTGCCGGAACCCATAAGAAGATATATAATTAAACATAAGCTTTATCTTTAAGGAGGAAACTGCGGCGGCGAATTCAGCCCCTTTCACTCCGGCAAAGCCGGTAGAATTGGCCATGAGGACCCTGGCCGCCCACAAGGGCGGAGCCCCGGTTCTCCTGAAGGTAAATGAGTATTGTTCCTTTGCGGATTATTTCCTCATCTGCTCCGGCAACTCCCGGCGCCACGTGCTGGCTCTGGCCCAGCATGTGGAGGAGGCCCTGGCCCGGACCGGGCTTAAGCCTTTAGGGATTGAAGGCCTGGAAGAAGGGCAATGGGTGTTAATGGATTACAATATCATGGTGATCCATATCTTTTTACAGCCGCTACGGGAATTTTATAATTTAGAAGATCTCTGGTCTGAAGCCCCCAAGCTCCAGATAGATGCCGATACCGTCGCCCCCACTTCATC
This sequence comes from Deltaproteobacteria bacterium, assembly GCA_037381685.1. Lineage (GTDB taxonomy): Bacteria > Desulfobacterota > Desulfobaccia > Desulfobaccales > 0-14-0-80-60-11 > 0-14-0-80-60-11. Next base: position 1,385 of record JARRQO010000087.1, read on the forward strand.
TTTCTCTTCCCCAGAGCCTTTGTCCGACGCTGATAAGGACGTAGAGCCGATCCGTCATGAGTAAGCGTTCTCCCTGGAGGCTGCTAGCCGTAATTTTCCTGGCTACAAGTTTGCTTCTGGCTCCGGTGCGCTCCAGCTGGGCTTTTTTTGAAGGCGGCTTGAGCGTCGAAAAAGAAAAGCAGATAGGAGAGGAATTTCTCCTGGCGATTCAACAGGAACTCCCTCTGGTCGACGACCCCTTCGCCTCCTCCTACATCAACAATTTGGGTCAGAAGCTATTGGCCCATGTGGGTCCCCAGCCTTTTAAGTACCGGTTTTTCATCGTGAAAGACCCCACTATGAATGCCTTTGCCGTGCCGGGCGGCTACGTCTTCATCAATACCGGGCTGATTCGCATGGCTGACCGGGAAGGGGAACTGGCAGGGGTGATGGCCCACGAAATTTCCCACATCTATTGCCGGCATATGTCTAAGATGATGGCGAAATCCCGGGTTGTGAGCATCGGCAGCGTGATCGGATTGCTGGCGTCAATTTTCCTGGGGGGAGTAGGGGTGCCGCTTATGGTGGGTTCCATGGCCGCAGGGCAAAGCGCCATGCTGAAATACAGCCGGGAGAATGAAGCCGAGGCCGACGCCCATGGCTTCTGGTGGATGATCAAAGCCGGCTATAATCCTCGGGATATGATCAGCATATTCAACAAGATGAATAAGCAGCGCTGGTTGGCCGGGGGCAAGGTTCCAGTTTATCTTAGCACCCACCCGGACATCGACAATCGGATCGTCGAGCTCTCGCACCAATTGGTGATGCATCAAAAGGAAATACCGCACGATAAAGCCAGCCCGGCTTTTCATTACTTCACCACCAAACTGGCGGCCCTGACCGGCAACCCCCACCAACTCCTGCGGCGGATGACCCAGGAGGCGCGCCACGAGCCCAATGAGGCCGTCTGCCAGTATGGCCGCGCCCTGGCGCTGGCCAAGTTGGGCCAGGATGATGAGGCCCTGGCCGCGTATCATCGGGCTCTGCAGCTTGCGCCGGATAACCCCCTGATTAAGCGGGATTTGGCCATTTTTTATTTCAACCATAACAAGTTTGCCGAGGCCTTACAAAAATTTAACGAGCTTTCCCTGCGGTATCCCCGGGATTCCGTATCCCTGTATTACCTGGGGCGCATCTATCAGGAGCAGAAGAAGATTGATCGAGCCTTGCCCTTGTTTGAAAAGGTCCACAAGCTCAACCCCACCTTCAGCGATGTCTACTACAACCTGGGAACCCTTTACGGCCAGAAAGGGCAACTAGGACTGGCCCATTATTATCTGGCGTTTTATAGTCTCTATGTGAAAGCCTTGCCCACTGCCATGTTCCACTTTCAAAAGGCCGTAATGGACCTGTCCCCCGGTGATCCGCGTTATAACCAAGCACGGATGCAGTTGACCCGCTTGGTAAAAATGCGGGTCAGAGTGCGTAATTAAGCCCCCAACACAGTGGTTGACATAAAAATTTGGGGCCGGCGCCGACACCTCAGGAAAAATCCATGCCGATTTATGAATACCGCTGCCAGGATTGCCGCCGCATTTCAGGGTTTCTGATCTTGAATCCGAATGAACCGTTTACCCCGGTGTGCCCGCATTGCGGCGGCCATGCTCTGGATCGGGTGCTCTCCCGGGTGCATGTGCGGCTCTCGGAAGAGACTCGCATGGAACGGCTGGCCGACCCCGCGGCCTGGTCCGGTTTGGATGAAAACGATCCCAAGAGTGTCGCCAAGATGCTCAAAAAGATGGGGCAGGAGATGGGGGAGGACTTCCCCGGCGAGGTGGATGAAATGGTGGAAGAAGCCATGGAATCCCAAGAACGCGAATCAGCCCCTGGGTCCAATCTATAAACCCGGGTTGCTTAAAGCTTTCGGCTCCGCCGGCGGCAGCTATCCTGCCTGGTTAAGACCTTGGTTCCGAGGCCGGCCCCGCCTTTTCAGGTAGACCATGAGGATGGCCAGGGCCGCGGGGGTGACCCCGGAGATCCGGCCGGCCTGTCCCAGGGACCGAGGCCGCACCTGCTTCAACTTTTCCCGGATTTCCCGGGACAATCCCGGCACCCCATCATAGTCAAAGTCCGCCGGAATGCTTTTGCCTTCCCCTTGGGCGAATTTTTGAGCCGCCTCTTCCTGACGTTTGATGTAGCCCTCATACTTGTGCTTGATTTCCAGCTGCTCCACCACGGCCGGGGGGACCAGGGGCTCCTCGCCGCTTAAGCGATAGAGCGTGGCCAGGTCCAACTGGGGCCGCTTCACCAGACTCAAGATGGGGGTGGGAGCCTTTAAGGGCGCGGTGCCCCGGGCTTGTAGCTCCCGGTTGACCGCGGCGCTGGGCAAGACCCGGCGGGTAGCGAGGCGGGCCTCTTCCTCTGCCAGCAGGCGCTGTTTTTCCCGGAAGCGCTCCCGCGCCGCCTGATCCACCAATCCCAGGTCAAAACCCCATTCCAAGAGACGGGCATCGGCATTATCTTCCCTTAAGAGCAGGCGGTATTCCGCCCGGGAAGTAAAGAGCCGGTAAGGCTCCCGGGTGCCTTTAGTCACCAGATCGTCCACCAGCACCGCCATGTAGGCCTGGGAGCGGTCCGGCAAAAACGGCGGCCGCCCCATTATCTGGCAGGCGGCGTTGACCCCGGCCCAGAGGCCCTGGCCGGCGGCCTCCTCGTAGCCCGAAGTGCCGTTGATCTGGCCGGCCAGAAACAGCCCCCTCAGGCGTTTGGTCTCCAACGTGGGCTTCAGCTCCAGGGGTTCCACATAGTCATATTCAATGGCGTAGGCCGGGCGCATCACTTCGCCCGCCTCCAACCCCGGGACGCTACGGAACAAATCCAACTGAATCTCCGCGGGCAGGCAGTTGCCCAGGCCCTTGGCGTAGATCTCGGCGGTGTCCCGCCCTTCCGGTTCGAGGGTCACCTGGTGGCTGGGTTTATCGGGAAAACGCATCACCTTGTCTTCCAGGGAGGGGCAGTACCGGGCGCTGATCCCCTTGATGACGCCGCTGTAGAGGGGCGAGAGGTGAATATGGTCCCGGATGAGCCGGTGAGTGGTGGCGGTGGTGTGAGTTATGCAACAGGCCACCTGCTCGGTGGGAAGGGTAGTGGTGCGCCAGGAAAAGGGGCGAGGCCGGGGGTCGCCATAGAGGCGGCCCAGGCCGGCGAAATCAATGGAACCAACGGCCAGACGCGGGGGGGTGCCGGTCTTCAGGCGTCCCATCCGAAAGCCCAGTTCCTTCAGGCAGGCGGCCAGGCCAGTAGCCGCAAATTCCCCGGCCCGGCCCGCGGAGATGCGGCAGTCGCCGATGTGTATAAGGCCGTTTAAAAAGGTGCCCGTGGTGATGAGCACCGCCTTAGCCTTATAGGTCAGGCCCAGGGTTTCCACCACGCCCGCCACCCGGCCGTCCTCCACCAGGAGGCGGTCCACCATGGCCTCCCGGAGGTCGAGGTGGGGCTGCTTTTCCAACCACGATTTCATGGCCAGGCGGTAGGCCTGCTTGTCGCATTGGATGCGGGTGCCCCGGACCGCGGGTCCCTTAGAAAGGTTCAGGGTGCGGAACTGGATGCCGCTTTGATCCGCCAGATGCCCCATCACCCCGCCCAGGGCGTCGATTTCCTTGACCACCTGGCCCTTGGCCAGGCCCCCCACCGCGGGGTTGCACGCCATCTGGGCCATGGTGTCCAGGTTGAGATTGAAGAGCAGTACGGTAAGCCCCATCCGGGCCGCGGCCAGCGCGCCTTCGCAGCCGGCGTGACCGGCGCCGATTACAATAAGGTCATATTCTTTGGGGTAAAGGGTCATCAGTGTGGTTCAAAACAGGACGAAATTGTCTCTTTTGAGGCGCGCCGGATAAACCGTCGTTTCCAGACAAAAAGCCATGTGAAGAAGTTCTTCTTGAATTAATGCCGCAAGATGATTATGCTAAAAATTTAAAGCAATAATGAGACCGAGGAGGAAGTCATGGTTCATCCCGTGCATGGCGCAGATCCTAATAAAATGAAGCATCGCGTTTATAAGACCCTGGAACCGGAAGGGGAGATCGCGGTGGTACAACGCCCCGAGGGAACAGTCAAGGTTCTGTTCTACACCTGCAGTGGCGCCGACAAGACCTGTCATACCGATGTAACCTTAGACCGTGAACAAGCCTTTAATTTTGCCATGGAGCTTTTACAGCAGTCTTACCGCGTCGGTGAAGAAGGTTAGTTCACTACCCTGCATGTTGGGGGCCGGGGGCGCGGCTCACCGGTCCCACTCCACCTCCCGCACCAAGTCGATGAATTCCTGGGACTCGCCGTAGACTTTCATGGCCTGCTGTAAGTCGAGCCAGGTCTGCCAGACGGCTACCCATTCTTTGTTGTGCCAATAAAAGGGGCTGTCCTGGCCCTCTTTTATCCGGAGAAAATCCTCATACTCTTCCTGGCAGAAGGGACAAAAGCGGTAGGGCCCCTTATGGCGCTTGTACATTTCGTGAGTCTCGAACTGGACGCCGCATTTGGCGCAGCGGGCCAGGCAGCGGGTGCATTGCACGATCTTGCGCACCGCCTCCATCTTCTTGGCCCGGTCAACTTTGGCCTTTTTCTTCTGCTCCAGCCTGATTCGGTCTTCTATATCAATAATCTTGGACATGGCTACCTCAATGAGAGCAAGGGCCGGTGCGCGGTCAGAGACGTGCCTCGCAAGTTTACTTTTTCTAAAGGATATCAGGCAAGAAGGGATGGGTCAACAAGGTTTCGTGAGGAGGGGATAGCAATCGCCCTCACAGAAAAAGGCAGGATCGCGACCGATCCTGCCGAGTTTACCTTTTTAGAGGGGAGCTATTTTTCTTGGATGAACCGGTGCCGGCCGAAAACCGCTAGGCCCAAAAGGCTAGGCCCCAAGAGGGCCAGAGACCGAGGGATGGGGACGGCCGGGATGTAAGCAAGTTGTATGGTGTAATAATCAGCGCTGTTGGAGAGCCAGTCGTCAAAATCGACGATTAGTGTATATTCATTAACGGCTGCAGGCTGTTGGGAGATAAAAACATCATCCCGGACCGCGACCTTCGTTAAGCTCACGATCTGGTCCATAGCTGCTAAGGGCAGATTTAGGCCGGTAAACTGGGTGGAATCTTGTTCCCCGGTGGGCGGGTCTTCAATAGCATCGGGCCACTCAGGATACCAGGTTACTGTCCCCATATCGGCGGTAGTTAAATTTGTGGGGTCGTTGTGTCCGGCTTCCTTGCCGGGCACGGTATACCAGGTATTATGCCACTGTACCGTCCTCCCCTGAATGATGAGCTGGGAAACCCCATCGATCCATGACGTAATTTCCAGGTCGTAGGCTGCGGCAGGTTGGCACCAGCATGCCGTTGCCAATGTTAGAGCTATGACGATCCATACTTTTCTGGAAAGCAATCTCCTCATCATGACCGGCTCCTCCTCTTTGCAAGCTAGGTTGCAACTTAGAACAAAAAAGGCTGCCCTGAAAAGGCAACCCGGCTATCTGCTCTTCCGTGAAAAGACCCGTGGCTTTTTCCCCACCTCATGATGGGTTAAATTTTAACTTAGTCAAAATTTATTTTAATAATAATATTTTGCAATAATTATTATGAAAGGTAAGCTAATCTGCTTCGTCATTGTTGCGGTCCCGGTCCGGGTCCAGCTTGAACAGGCGCCGCACCAGGTCCAGTTCCTGGTGGGGGTTACGGGGGCGGCGATTGCGTTTCAGGAAGATAATGGGATCGTGCAGGAATTTTTGGGTGATGGACGCGGTCAGGACCTCCAGGGCCTGGCACTGCTCGTCCGTGAGAGGACCCAGTTGGCCCCGGGTCTTTTTCAACTCCGCCCGGCAGATGGCCTCGGCCTTCTCCTTGAGGGCGATGATGGTGGGATAGACCTCCAGGGTTTCCAGCCAGTGGAGGAATTTTAAGGTCTCGGCGGCTACCAGGCGCTCGGCCTTGCCGGCTTCGTGCCGGCGGCGCTCCCAGTTGAGTTCCACCACTTCCTTAAGGTCATCGATGTTGTAAAGATAGACGTTGTCCAGGTCGTTGATGGCCGGGTCCAGGTCCCGGGGCACCGCGATGTCGATCAAAAACAGGGGCCGCTGCTTGCGCCGCCGCATCACCCCTTTGACCTGCTCCCGGCTGATGAGGGTGTCGCCTGCGCCGGTGGAGCTGATGAGGATGTCGGCAATGAGGAGCTGAGATTGAAGCTCTTCCAGGGAAACCGCTTCTCCTTGGAAGCGTTTGGCCAGTTGCAGACCCCGCTCCAGGGTGCGGTTGGCCACGGTGATGGCGGCCACACCTTGGCCGGCGAGGTGCTCCAGGGCCAGTTCCGCCATTTCCCCGGCTCCCAATAAGAGGACCTGTTTGCCGGCCAGGTCTCCAAAGATCTTCCTGGCCATGGTGACCGCAGCATAGCTGACGCTCACGGCATGGTCGCCGATGCCGGTTTCGCAACGCACCCGTTTGGCCACGGAAAAGGCCTTGTGGACCAGGCGGTTGAGGATGGGGCCGGTGGCGCGGTACTGCGTGGCCTGCCGGTAGGCCGCCTTCATCTGGCCCAGAATCTGGGGCTCCCCCACCACCATGGAATCCAGGCTGGAGGCCACCCGGAAGAAATGCTGCACTGCATCCCGGTCCCGGTGGATATATTAGGAGGCCTCCAGGTCAGGGGGGGAAACCTCGGGATGGCGGGCAAACAATTTCCGGACCAGAGCCGCGGCGGCGTCCTGGGTGGCGGTGACGCACATCAATTCCAGCTGG
>JARRQO010000088.1:0-8138 GCA_037381685.1 Deltaproteobacteria bacterium
TCCGCAGCCTGCCGGTCATTGCCCGAACCCCTTTCCGGGACCTGTGGCCGAAGCTCTATCAGCAAGTGGACCATCCCCGCTACCGGGTGGCCCTGTTCGGCGGCTGTCTGGTGGACTTTGTTTATCCCGAGCAGGCCGTCGCCTTTTTGAAGGCCTTGAAAGGCCAGGGGGTCCAGGTAGAATATCCCCTGGGCCAGACCTGCTGCGGCTTGCCCGCCAAAATGATGGGGGAAAAGGAAGTGGCCCGGGAAGTGGCCCTCCAGAACCTGGCGGCGCTGGACCCGGCGGAGTACGACTACATCCTGACCCTGTGCGCCTCCTGCGGCTCTCACATTAAGGAGGCCTATCCCAAATTGGCCGCCGGGACGCCCGCCGCGGTAAAGGCCGGGGAGCTGGCGGGCAAACTCATGGACTTCAGCTCGTTTCTGACCCGGGTCCTCAAGGTGAAGGCCGAAAGGTTTAAGGGAGGCAAAAAACAGAAAGTGGCCTATCATTCCCCCTGCCACCTCTGCCGGGGGCTGGGGGTGGTGCAGGAGCCCCGGGATTTGCTGGCCGTCGCCGGCCTGGAATACCTGCCCGCCCAAGACGAAGACACTTGTTGCGGCATGGGCGGGACCTTTTCCCTGGATTTCCCGGAGCTTTCCGCGGAGGTGCTGAAAAAGAAGCTGGATGCCGTGGAGGCCACCGGCGCGGATTTATTGGTTACCGACTGCCCCGGCTGCGTCCTGCAACTCAAGGGCGGCCTGGACCGACGCGGCAGCAAGGTCAAGGTCAAACACATCGCCGAAGCCGTGGCCGAGGCCCAGATCACACCTGAAGAGGATTAGGGCAAGCGGCCCCAAAACTTGGTCAAGAGGAGGACCCGCCATGAACATCGTGGTAAGCCCCAGCCGCAAGATTATCGGGCGGCTGGCCCAAGGCGAGGACCTGTTGGCGGCCCTGGAGAATTGCGCCCGGGAGCACGGAATCACCCTGGCCGAAGTGCAGGCCATCGGCGCGGTCAGCCAGGCCCGGGTGGGCTATTATCATCAGCAGGAGCGAAAATATTACTTCCTGGACCTGAACCAGCCCCTGGAGATCGTTTCGCTCCTCGGCAATATCTCTTTGAAGGACGGCAAACCCCTGGTCCATGCTCACCTCAGCCTGGCCGACCACGAGGGCCGGGCCTTTGGCGGACATCTGGCCGAAGGCACCCTGGTCTTCGCCTGCGAATTCACCATCCAGGAATACCAATCGGCCGCGCCCCTGGTGCGCCGGATGGATGAGCCCACCGGGCTGTTTCTGTGGCCTTATGAGTAAAGTTTCATAAGAACGGCAGTGAGCTCAAGCCGCTTAATTGAGCAGCGGAAGGGCGTAGACTTTCCGGCGTCGTGGGCCAAATCATTGCCGCAGCTGGACCCCGCCGCGGGCGGGGAAAAGCGCCAACCCCGTAAGCCTCAAACTTCGGGGAGGACGCCGCCATTTTAGGGAAACTCTTCGCAGTCTTCCCGCAAGCCGCAATCCCGGCATTTATTCAGAAAATACAGCAGGGTGGCGATGCTTCCCATGCCCGCCCCCAGGGTAAAAAAGATAAAGTACCACATGCTCGACCTCCTTGCGGAAACCAGGGTCAAAGACCGGCCCCCGCCTCTGGGCTCGCCCCAATTGCGGCGCAGCCGGTTAATCTTGTCGTCCCACTACGGCCTTTGCTCCCCCCGGCCTCCAGCAGTCATGGTTGCATGTCCCTTTCGGCCCGCCCTTGTTGATTTTTGTAGAAAAACATTATTACCGGCTAATGTCATATTTGTTAATATTTGGTTAAGGTTAACAAAACCAGGCGTATTATGACTGATCCGGATATCTTCTCCAGGAAAATCGCTTCCCAAAACCGGGGATATATGGGATAATGATGGCGGCGGGGCCGTGTAATGCTTTCATCCGGTTTTATTAATACAGTAAAGTTATCAGTGAGTTCGCGTTATCCGTAGCCTAATAATGAATTATTAGAGGATAAACGCTATGAAAAAAACTTATATTTTAGATACCAACGTGTTGTTGCATGACCCCGATTCATTATTTTCTTTTGAAGATAATGCTATAGTATTGCCCCTTTCTGTAGTAGAAGAATTGGACCGGATTAAACGAAGAAGTGATGAAATCGGTAGAAACGCCCGAGAAGTATCCCGGAAATTGGATGAATTAAGGCTGCGGGGCAGGTTGTCCGAAGGCGTGGGACTGACCGGCGGCGGGTCGGTGCGCATTGAAATCAACGGCCATAAATCCCACAATTATTTGAACGGCATCGATTTAAATACCACCGACAATTTGATATTGGCATTAGCCTACTCTTTAGGAAAGAACGGCGACAACCCCGTCATCCTGGTCACCAAAGATTTAAATCTGCGCATCAAGGCCGATGTCTTGGGGGTAACCTGCGAAGATTTTTACAGCGACAAGGTGGATTACCATCAGTTGTACAGCGGCGTCCGGGAATTGTACCTGGCCCCCGCGGATATCGACCGGTTTTATCAGGAGGGATTTTCCGACTACGACCGGCCCGACCTCTACCCCCACCAGTTCTGCATTCTGAAGTTAAGCGAATCCTCGTCTCAATCCGCCCTGGCCCGGTATTATAATCAGCGCCTGCACAAACTGACGCATGACGGCAAGGCGGTTTACGGCATCAAGGCCTTGAACAAAGAGCAAAAGTTCGCCCTGGACCTGCTCCTGGATGACAACATTCACGTGGTGACCCTGGTGGGCAAGGCCGGCACCGGCAAAACCATTCTGGCCCTGGCCGCGGGACTGGAAAAGGTCCTGGAAGGCAACGGCCCCTACAACCGCATCCTCATCACCCGGCCCATCGTGCCTTTAGGCAACGACCTCGGCTACCTGCCCGGCGACAAGGAAGACAAGATCAGGCCCTGGATGCAGCCCATCTACGATAACCTGGAATACCTCTGCAACGAGCATATTCAACCCAACGGCTGCATCGATTACCTGCTCAGCAACGGCAAAATCGAGCTGGAGGCCTTGACCTATATCCGGGGCCGGAGCATCCCCAAGCAGTTCATCATCTGCGATGAGAGTCAAAACCTGAGCCCCCATGTGATCAAGACCATCCTCACCCGGGTGGGCCGGGGCAGCAAGATCATCTTCACCGGCGACCCCGAGCAGATCGACCATCCTTACCTGGACGCCTCTTCCAACGGCCTCAGTTACCTGGTGGAAAAGATTAAGGAAGAAGAAATTTCCGGCCACATTACCCTACTCAAGGGCGAGAGGTCGGGCATTGCCGAACTGGGCGCCAAACTGCTTTAATCCAAGCTGGGACCTCTCTAACCCGAATAATTCCCCGGTCTGCAAAAAACACCCGGGTTTTTGGGACTATGGTTTTTATGCATATATTTTAATAGGTTATCGCATAACCCCCAGAGTTCATGAATAAAGCTGGCTAAAATTCCCCCTCCCCCTCCCCTTCAAGAACTTCAGGGGAGAGGGAAAAAGGCAGGGGTTTGGGCAAGGCTAAGCGCCGGGGTAGATCAGCCCAGGATGGCCTTCAGGTCCTCATCCGGGGTGGTGATGGGTTTGATGTCAAAATTTTTCACCAGCACATCCAAAACGTTGGGGGTGACGAAGGCCGGGAGGCTCGGACCCAGGCGGATGTTCTTGACGCCCAGGTAAAGCAGGGTCAACAGGATGGCCACGGCCTTTTGCTCGTACCAGGACAGGATCATCGACAGGGGCAGGTCATTGACGCCGATCCCGAAGGCGTTGGCCAGGGCCGTGGCGATCTGGATGGCGGAATAGGCATCGTTGCACTGGCCCACGTCCAACAGCCGGGGAATGCCGCCGATGTCGCCCAGTTCCTTATCAAAAAAGCGGAACTTGCCGCAGGCCAGGGTCAGAACCACGCAATCCTGGGGCACCTTCTCCACGAACTCGGTGTAGTAATTGCGGGTGGGCTTGGCCCCGTCGCAGCCGCCCACCAGGAAGAAGTGGCGGATGTTTTTGTTCTTCACGGCCTCGATGATCTGGCCGGCCACGCCCAGCACCGCGTTCCGGGCAAACCCGGTCATGACGGTCTTGCCGTTGCTGTCTTCGGCAAACCCTGGCAGGGCCAGGGCCTTGTCGATCACCGGCTTGAAATTGAGGTCCGGGATGTGCGTAATCCCCGGCCAGCCCACCAGACCCCGGGTAAACAGGTTGTCGGCATAGACTTCCTGGGGCCGCTGAATGCAGTTGGTGGTCATGACAATGGCCCCGGGAAACTGGGGGAATTCCTTGGCCTGGTTCTGCCAGGCGGAGCCGAAATGGCCGTAAAAATGGGAATACTTCTTGAGCCCGGGGTAGCCGTGGCAGGGCAGCATCTCCCCGTGGGTGTAGACATAGATGCCCTTGCCTGCGCTCTGTTTCAGGATTTCTTCCATATCCAAAAGATCGTGCCCGGAGACCAAAATGGCCTTGCCTTTCTTGTGCCCCAGGGGAACCTTGGTGGGCACCGGGTTGCCGTAGCGTCCGGTGTTGGCCGCGTCTAAAAGTTCCATGGTCCGCAGGTTGACTTCGCCGCATTTCAACACCCAACCCAGGGCGTCGTTCAGGCCCAGGTCTTGGGCCGCGGTGGCGGCCAGGGCCTCGTGGATGAAGGCATACACCTGTTCGTCTTCCTGGCCCAAAATCCGGGCGTGGTCGGCATAGGCGCAGACCCCCTTGAGCCCGAAGAGCAGGGTGTGTTTCAAGGCCAGGATATCCGCATCGGCCGCGGGATAGTTCTTGATGGCCGCGGCTTCCGCCTGCTGCAGGAGATCCTCCCGGCTGGCTTTGGGCTTGAAAGTGGCCTGGGCCGTGCCCACCTCCTGACCTCCGGCCTTGGCGACTTTTTCCCGCAACTGCTCCCGCAGGGCCACGCTCTTGTTGATCAACGCGACCAGGCGCTCGGGGTCAAAATCCACGTTGGTCAAGGTTGAAAACGCCGCTTCGCAGGTAAAGGCGTTGACCTCGCGGTCGCTGACCCCGACTTTGCGGCCTGCCACGGCCAACTGCGACAGGCCCTGGAGAGTGTAAATCAATAAATCCTGGAGGGCCGCCACTTCGGGACTTTTGCCGCAGACACCCTTAACGGTGCACCCCTCGCCTTTGGCCGCTTGTTCACACTGGTAACAAAACATGGAGTTTCCCTCCTCCTCAAAATTGATGGCTTGCGTGTGGTTATCTTTAATCTAGGCCCCCCAATCCTTTCCGGCCTTGACTTAAGACAAATTTACGAAAAAATCCTGCGGTGCCGGAAATGTCGGACTGCAATTCCGCCTTTCAGAGGGCGGCTTACCGGAAGGCGCCCCAGTGCAAGCTTTTTTGTAAGATAGACATTTTTTTGACAATCACCCCTTGGGAATCCGGTTTTCTAGACTTATTTTAAGACAACCTTTTTAGAATCATGGGGGGGCGGGATAAGCGGAAATATTGGCAAAGAAGAGGGCTTAAGGAATGCCACCCACCGGATCACCGATTCCTCGGCTCACCTTACGTGTGGCTGCAGCCGGATTTTAGATTCATGAACCTGATTAAAAAGATCATTATATATAGCCGGGACGCCCTAGCGTTGATCGTCTTGCTGCTATTTTATCATCTCTATGAATTAATGTGTTATGTACTAGGTAATATGTTCCATTACTATATCGCCGTAGCCATAGGTACCGGTGTTTTATTTTTAGTCTCAACTGCGTTTATTTATCTCCATGACTTTTTTCAGGACCATTTTTCCTGGGACGCTTTAAAATTGCAATACATTAACAACTTGGCCAAGAATGACCATATCCCTCCCCATCAGGTCTTTAGAAGGGCTACGAGACGGGTGTTGCTCGAAGGCTTCTGGGTCATATTTCTCATTGGCCCGATTATTTTAGGTCCGTTTGTTATAGCTATACTCTTGCGGAAGCAAAAAACCTTGCAGGTCAATCTGCTGTATGCCTTTACCGGCGCCCTGATCAATTCCCTGTTCTGGGTGGCGCTCATGCGGGGAGTAGGGGTATTGACCTGGGGCTATATCAAGGAGCTTCGCAAGCTTATGTAAAAGATGGGAATTATCCAGGCGCCGCCGGCTTTATTCCAGCAGTTCTTTTAAGGCCAGCAATTCGTCCCGAATAGAGCGCAGCAGGGTCAACACCTGGTTTTGCGGAGAGGGAAACAGGGAGGGCTGGGAAGGAGGGAAGCGCTGAGTCTGGGGATGCATCTGTCGGCGCAAGGCTGCCAGGCTCATTTTTTCTTCTTCCCGCAGGCGCTTGATTTCGAAAATGAGCTGGATATCGGCCGGCCGGTAGAGACGGTGCCGGGAGCCGCGCCGGTTGGGCCTCAAGAGCTTGCCCCGGCTCTCCCAATACCGCAGGACGTGGGTTTTCACTCCGGTGATGCGGCTCACCTCACCGATGGTATAGTAGGCTTTGCGGGGAAATTCCTCTTCCACTCTCTCCTTGACGATGCCTTTGCGACAGGCTCAAACGCGGTCCACTCGCAAGACGGCCGCCGCGTTTCTTACCGCAGTTCCGCTCCCAGATCCTTCTCCAAGGCTGAAACCAGTGCCTGGTGATGGGCATTTACCAGATCGTCCGTCAGGGTCCGCTCCGGGTCCCGATAAGACAGGCGGAAGGCTAAAGACCGCTTGCCCGCAGGCACGGGGTCGCCGGTATAAACGTCAAAGAGGCGGGCTTCCACCAGCCAGGGCCGGCCATGGGAGTACAAGACCTCGGCCACCCGGGCCGCGGGAACTTTCTCCGGCAGCACGATGGCGATATCCCGGTAAACCGCGGGATAACGGGGCAGAGGAGTGAACAGCGGAGGCGCAGCGGTACGGGACAAAGCCCCGAAGTCGAGGTTGAAGATATAAACTTCGCCCTCCAAATCCAGCCGGTCGCCGATGTCTGCCGTAAGTTCCCCCAAAACCCCCAGGTCCAGCTTTCCGGAGCTGACCCGGGCGCCATAGCGCAGCCAGGCCGGCAAGCCTTCGGGGCTGAAGGTGACGTCAGGCAGGCCGAGGCCCTCCAACAGGGTTTCCACCGCGCCCTTGAGATCAAAAAAATTCACCGGCTCCCGGCCGGTATTCCAGCCGGCTTCTTCCCGGGCGCCGTACATCACCCCGGAAAGCCAGTGCGCCTCGTCCGGCAAATCTTCTCCGGCCCGGGGGATAAACACCTTGGAGATTTCGAACAGGCGGACATCCATCACCTGCTTCAAGGTGTTGCGCCGCAGGGTCTCCAACATTCCCGGCAAAAGCGAGGTGCGCATCATGGCCTGCTCTTCGCTCAAGGGATTGGCCAGGCGCAGCGCCGGGGCCCCGGAGTCCGCCGCCATCAGGCCCCCCAGGCGGTCCGGCTGGAAGGCGTAGGTGATAACCTCAAAGAACCCCAGGCCCAGGAGCAGGTCCTTGGCCTTGTCAGCCAGGCGGACCTCGGGGCCGGGCCGGGGGGTGGCCACCACCCCATGGGGCAGAGTCACCGGAATGTTGTCATAGCCTCCCAGGCGGGCGATTTCTTCGATGAGGTCCTCCTCCCGTTCCAGGTCGCCCCGGAAAGAAGGCACCTGCAACACCAGGTTTTCGGCGTCTACCGCCAGGGCCGGAAGATGCAGCCGCCGCAGCAGGTGCAGCATCTGCTCCGCGGTATAGTCGGTGCCCAACACCTGATTGGCCCGGGAGGTTCTGAGGCTCAAGCGGGGGTGTTGGGTAGGGGCCGGATATTCATCCAGGCGCTCGGCGGCCACGGCCCCGCCACCCACCTCGCACATCAAGCACGCCGCCCGCTCCAGGGCCTGGATCAGCCCCTCGGGGTCCACCCCCCGTTCGAAGCGGTAGGACGACTCCGTGCTGAGACCCAGGCGTTTGGAGGTCCGCCGGGTGGTGCGAGGATTAAAGTAGGCGCTTTCGATCAACACCTGGGTGGTGGACTCGGTGACTTCGGAATCCAGGCCGCCCATGACCCCGGCCAGGGCCACGGGGCCCTCGGCGTCGCAGATGAGCAGGGTTTCGGCATCCAGCTTCCGTTCGGCTCCGTCCAGGGTGGTAAAACTGGTTTCGGTGGCCTGGGGCAGGCGCACCACGATTTCGCCGCCCCGGAGACGCTGAAAATCAAAGGCGTGCAGGGGTTGGCCAAACTCCAGCAGGACATAAT
>JARRQO010000089.1:0-8063 GCA_037381685.1 Deltaproteobacteria bacterium
GCCTGACCGGGGAGGTCTTGAATCTCATTCAGGACCCGAAGCGCCTGGCCGCGGTACGCCAGGGGCTGGTCCGGGTGATCAAGCGGCTGGGGGGGCCGGGGGCCTCCCGCCGGGCCGCCCGGGTAGCCGTGGATTTAATGGATTCCGGCTCGGGAAAAGGCAAAGAAACGCTTGCTTGAATTTATATCAAGCTTATATTTAGAAATGGTGGACCAACCCCACCAGATATCTCCCCTTACCGAAAACTGATAATTGCTAACAGAAAACCGTCTTCAAGGAGGTGGCCTTTGATCAAAAAAATCCAATCATTGTTAGGCGCAGAAGCCGATGGCTTGTTGACCCATAAATGTACGGGGTTTCCAAAGGAAAGCCTGCACCTGCCGGGGCCCGATTTTATCGACCGGGTCTGGGTGGGCAGCGACCGGCCGCCGGGGGTCTTGCGTTCCCTGGCGGCCCTGTTCGGACACGGCCGCTTGGGCGGGACCGGCTATCTCTCCATCCTGCCGGTGGACCAGGGGGTGGAGCATTCCGCCGCGGCTTCCTTTGCCCCCAACCCCGAGTACTTCGACCCGGAGAACATCGTCAAGCTGGCCATGGAAGGCGGCTGCAACGCGGTGGCCTCCACCCTGGGAGTCTTAGGCGCAGTGGCCCGGAAATACGCCCATAAAATTCCCTTTATCCTCAAGATCAATCATAATGAGATGCTCTCCTACCCTAATTTTTATGACCAGACCTTGTTCGCGGATGTGGAGCAGGCTTTTGATATGGGCGCGGTGGCCGTAGGGGCTACCATCTATTTCGGTTCCCCGGAGTCCCGGCGGCAAATCCTGGAGATTTCCCAGGCCTTCAAGCTGGCCCACGAGCTGGGCCTGGCCTGCATCCTGTGGTGCTACCTGCGCAACTCCGCCTTCAAGACCGCGGAGGGCGATTTCCACGCCTCTGCGGACCTCACCGGCCAGGCCAATTACCTGGGGGTGACCATCGAAGCGGACATCGTCAAGCAGAAGCTGGCGGAAAACAACGGCGGTTATAAAGCCATCAAGTTCGGGAAGACCAGCGACCTGGTTTACTCCAAGCTGGCCCCCGACCACCCCATTGACCTGTGCCGCTACCAGGTGGCCAACTGCTTTATGGGGCGGGCGGGCCTGATCAACTCCGGCGGCGGCTCGGGCAAAAGCGACCTGGCCGACGCGGTTCGCACCGCCGTAGTCAACAAACGGGCCGGCGGCACGGGGCTGATCTCCGGGCGCAAAACTTTCCAGCGCCCCATGAAAGAAGGGGTGGAAATCTTCAACGCCATCCAGGATGTTTACCTGTCCCAAGAAGTGACGATAGCCTGAGAGCAGGGCCACAGGCAGCTTTCTCGCCTCAAGCTTTAAAGGTTTGGCCTTTTGACCCGCGGCGTCTTTTTGAAGGCGCCGCGTTTTTATGGCGCAAAGAAGTTTTCATAATCAGTCGAATAGTGTAAAATCCTAGCATAATTCACCGCTTATATTTCGATATAAAAAGAGGTTTTTTTATCCCTATAACCGACTCTCTCCCTAAAGGGGGGAGGAATCCAGGGCGATAAACACAATGTTCACCGGGTTGGTGGAAGGCGTGGGCGTGATCCAGGGGCTCAACCCCCTGGCCGAGGGCCTGCGCCTGACGGTCAGGACTTCGTTTTCCGCCGGGGAACTGACCCTGGGGGAGTCGGTGGCCGTGGCCGGGGCCTGCCTCACCGCGGTGGCTATCAACCCCCCGGAGGCTGCCTTCGAGGTCTCTCCGGAGACCCTGAGCCGCACGACTTTCCCCTTGAAAAAGGTCGGGGACCGGGTAAACTTAGAGAGATCCCTGCGGATCGGGGACCGCCTGGGCGGTCACCTGGTCACCGGGCACGTGGACGGTATCGGCGTAGTGCGGCAAAGGCGGCCCGGGCCGGCGCATCTTAGCCTCACCTTCGAAGTGCCCGGGACTTTAAGCCGCCTGGTCATGGAAAAAGGCTCTATCGCGGTTGAGGGCGTTTCCCTGACCGTGAACTCCTGCCAGGGCCATACCTTTATGGTGAACATCATTCCCCATACTGCCCAAGTGACCACCCTGGAGGACCTCAAGGTCGGCGACCGGGTTAACCTGGAGACGGACATTATCGGCAAATACGTGGCCCGGCTGCTGGGCCCAGACATGCCCCCAAAAGAGGGGGTCACTCCTGAGCTGCTGGCCCGGCACGGATTTTTGTAAGTGAGCCAAGAGCAGTCGCCCCTGAGCCCTGGGCTCTCTCAAAGCCAGGAAACCTGGGAGGCTTGTTATCGAGCGCCATCCACCTTCAACCTCAACTTTGAACTTTGAACCTTGAACCTTGAACTACTCAAGGACGTCGGAATAACAGAAAGCAGGACATTAAAATGCCGGTAGCACCCATTAAAGAGGCCATTGCAGATATCCGCCAGGGCAAGATGATCATCCTGGTGGATGACGAGGACCGGGAAAACGAAGGCGACCTGACCATGGCCGCAGAGCGCATCACGCCTGAAGCCATCAATTTCATGGCCCGGTTCGGGCGGGGGCTGGTCTGCCTGGCCCTGAATCCGGAAATTGTGGAGCGCCTGCAACTGCCCCAAATGGTGCGCAATAACCAATCAGGCTTCAAGACCGCGTTCACCGTGTCCATCGAGGCCCGGCGGGGAGTCACCACCGGGATTTCCGCCGCGGATCGGGCCACCACCATCCTCACTGCCGTGGGGGATGAGGCTAAACCGGAAGACCTGGTGAGCCCGGGCCATGTCTTCCCCATCCGGGCCCGCAAAGGCGGGGTGCTGGTGCGCACCGGGCAGACCGAGGGTTCCACCGACCTGGCCCGCCTGGCGGGCCTCAAAGGCGCCGCCGTGATCTGCGAGGTCATGAAAGACGACGGCACCATGGCCCGGATGCCGGACCTGGAAAAATTCGCCGCGGAACACCGTATCAAAATCGCCACCATCGCGGACCTGGTGGAACACCGGCTCCACCATGAATCTTTTGTCCACCGCCGGGCCACCGTCAAGCTGCCCACCTACTTTGGCGAGTTCACCGCCATTGCTTATGACAACGATGTGGATGACAACCAGCATGTGGCGCTGGTAAAAGGCGAGATCGATCCCGATGAACCGGTCCTGGTCCGGGTCCACTCCGAATGCGTCACCGGGGACGTGTTTCACTCCCTGCGGTGTGATTGCGGCGACCAGTTGGAATCCGCCATGCAACTGGTGGAAAACGAAGGCAAAGGCGTCATCCTTTACATGCACCAGGAAGGTCGGGGCATTGGCCTGATCAACAAGCTGAGGGCCTACGAACTTCAGGATCAGGGCGCGGATACGGTGGAGGCCAACGAGGCTTTGGGGTTCAAGGCCGACCTGCGGGATTACGGCATCGGGGCCCAGATCCTCCGGGATTTGGGGGTCAGAAAGATGCGCCTGATGACCAATAATCCCAAGAAGATCATCGGCCTGGAAGGTTACGGCCTCGCCATGGTGGAACGGGTGGCCCTGGAGATTCCCCCCAACCGGGTGAATCGCCAGTACCTCAAGACCAAGTGCCTGAAGATGGGGCACATGCTGAAGATGGTGGAGTAACCGCTCTCGCCAAGCCGCCCAGAACGCAAAGTTTATGGTGCTGTGCGCCTTGGCGTCTTGGCGTGACACAATAAAGGGGGAGCAGATGCGCAACCTGGAAGGAAAACTCAACGCCGCGGGCCTGAAATTCGCCCTGATTGTGAGCCGGTTCAATGCCTTTATCACCGAGCGTTTGCTGGAAGGCGCCCTGGATTGTCTCCGGCGCCAAGGGGCTGACGAAGATTCTCTGACGTTGGTGCGGGTGCCCGGAGCCTGGGAGATCCCTGTGGCAGCCAAGCGCCTAGCCCAGCCCCCGGCTTACGATGCCATTATCTGCCTGGGTGCGGTGATTCGGGGCTCCACGCCCCATTTTGATTATGTGGCCGCAGAGGTGAGCAAGGGCATTGCCCAGGTCTCCCTGGAGAGCGGGGTGCCCATCGGGTTCGGCATCCTGACCACCGACACCCTGGAACAGGCCATTGAGCGGGCCGGCACCAAGGCCGGCAACAAAGGCTTCGCGGCGGCGGAAGCCGCCATTGAGATGGTCAACCTTTTCAAAGAGTTAGGGGTCTAGCTGCTTGGCGGCTTATTCCCGCAGCCGGTGCCGGGAATGGGCCCTGCAGTTTCTCTATCAGGGCGAGTTCTCGGAGCAGCCCGAGGCTACGGCCTTGGAGCAGTTCTGGAGTCATTTTCAGGACCGCGGCGGCCCTCCCGCCTACCTCAAGGCGCTGGTGACCGGCGTCGGGTCAAACCTGGAGGAACTGGATGCCCTGATCGTGCGCTACTCGGAGCACTGGCGCCTGGAGCGCATGACCGTGGTGGACCGTAATCTCTTGCGCCTGGCCATCTATGAACTCTTGTATCAGCCCCAGATTCCACCTAAAGTGGTGATCAACGAGGCGGTGGAGATGGCTAAGCGCTACGGCAGTGAGGCCTCCGGCGCCTTTGTCAATGGCATCCTGGACCGGGTACGAATCTCGGTGGGCCGGGAGGTCTGAAAGCGCCTGGTTGGAGACGAAGTCTGCCGCCGGGCACTTGACTGAAGTTTAAGGGGTTGCATCCGGGGCTGGAAGGGATTACAGATATAGAAACCGGACGGA
Source organism: Deltaproteobacteria bacterium (assembly GCA_037381685.1). Classification (GTDB taxonomy): domain Bacteria; phylum Desulfobacterota; class Desulfobaccia; order Desulfobaccales; family 0-14-0-80-60-11; genus 0-14-0-80-60-11. Next base: position 4,670 of record JARRQO010000089.1, read on the forward strand.
AATTTCTTATGGGATGCTTTCCCGACTACGGGCGCAGACATTCTGGTTTGAACAGCATTGCAGAAGGAGGGATAAGATGACCCGAAAATGGTTGGCAATTGCGCTAGTGGTATTATTTGCCGTGTCTCTGGTGGGCTGTGCCACTGAGGGCGGCTACTATTCTCCCGGCCCCTCCGCGGGCGCCGGCGCCTTGGGCGGGGCCGCCACCGGCGCGGCGCTGGGTTCCATCATCGGCGCGGCCACCGGTTCCGCGGCCACCGGCGCCTGGGTGGGCGCGGCTGCAGGAGGCCTGCTGGGTGGCGTGGGCGGCTATCTTTATGCCCAACACCGCAACAGCGAGATTCGTTCCGCCCAGGCCGCGGCTATGGCGCATAGCTACCAGGGCCAAGGGAACGTGGTAAGCGTGGACAGCGCCAGCGCTACGCCGTCCACCGCAGCCCCGGGGCAGACAGTCAATCTGGGCATGACTTACACTATCCTGACTCCGGCCAATGCCACGATGCCGGTGACTTTGGTGCGGGAGGTCCAATACAACGGGCAAATGTTGGGCTCTCCCTACCAGACTACGGTGTCCAACAATAACGGAACCTATAGCGATTACATCAACTACGTCCTGCCCAATAATGCCTCCCGCGGCACCTATACCGTTATCAGCAAGGTGGCGAGCAGCGCCGGCACCTCCCAGCGCAGAGCGGTGTTTACGGTGCAGTAGGATTTTGCCTGTTTTACCGGGGAAGGGCCGGGATCTTCCGCCCCGAATAAGGGTGGAGGTTTTCCCGGCTCTTCCAGCCAGATCATTTCATTGACAAGCCCGGTTTTTTCTGATAAACAAATTTTTTACGCTTCCTTGCTCTGGGCTGAGAGCCCCAGGGCCATAAGACCATAAGGAGGAAGAATGCGTCGCTATGAGTCTGTCTGGGTGGTGAATGGCGACCTCCCGGACGAAGAAGTAAAGTCCGCCATCGACAAATTTTCCCGGATTATCTCCTCGCAAGGTGGCACCCTGGTGGGAGTGGATGAATGGGGCCGCCGCAAGCTGGCTTACAAAATCCAGGGCACCGTCCGGGGGTATTATGTCTTAGCCGATTTTGCCGGGACCTCCGAGACCGTCAATGAGTTGGAACGCAACTACCGCATTGACGACCGCATCATCCGCTACCTTACCACCAAAAAATCAGACCAGGTGGATCTGGAGGCCTTGCAGGCCGAGATTGCGGCCAGGGCCAAGGCTGCCGAGCCCGAGCCTGAACCCGAACCCCAACCCGAAGTCCAGGCCGAACCCGAAGCCCAACCCGAAGCCGCTGCGGGCGCGGCAGAGACCGGCGCTCCAGCGGAGGCCGCCGCGCCTGCAGAACCTGCCGCCCCGGCTCAGGAGGATTAAACCGTGCCCGTTATGCCGCGTCGCCGAAGAAAACATTATTACGTCCGCCGCAAGGTCTGCCGCTTTTGCGTAGATTCAAAGCTGGTTATTGATTACAAAGAAGTCAATACTCTGAGACAATTTGTCACGGAGCGGGGGAAAATCATTCCCCGGCGCATTTCGGGGAACTGCGCCCGCCATCAGCGGCGGGTCACCCGGGCCATCAAGCAGGCCCGCCTCTTGGCGCTGATGGCCTATACCCCCCAACAGCCACCCACGTAAAGGGTTGAAGAGGATGTAAGCCGTGGGCCGGGGTCATGTCGTCTGGTTCCTCTGCCTGAGCGCCCTGCTGGCAGGATTCGTGGGGGCCCAGGTCAGCCCTGTGGCCTATTTGGTGGTCGGCGTCCTGGCGCCCTTGCCGGTGTTGGTGGCGGGCTGGCGGTCGGGAGAGCTGGCGGCCCTGGCCCTGGCCCTGGTCGTGGCGCTGGCCATCTTCAGCCTGCACCCGGCACCGGAGACCTTCTGGCACAACCTGGGGTTTCTGAATCTCCTGGCCATGGGGGTGTTGCTGACCGTCCTGCAGCTCCGGGGAAGGTCCACGCCCCAGGCCATCATTCTAACGGTGGTGGTCTTGAACGTCGCCGCCGCGTTGATGTTTTTGGGTCAGGCGGTTTACCTGGGACTGCCTCCCCAGGAGCTGCTGGCGCAGAAGACCGCAGAAATCATAGGCACGGTCAGCAAGATTTTGGGAGAAACCGGCGGCAGCTCCGCGGGAAACCTGATTCCGGGCGTCAAGGCCGCTGAAGTCAAATCCCTGCTGGAGCGCCTCCTGCCCGGTCTGATGGTGGCCAACATGGGCCTGGTGGCCTGGCTGAACGTAGTTTTGGCCCGGCAGTTGTGCTCTTTGATAGGCTGGGGCGAACCCGAACCGCCCCTGTATCATTGGGTGGCCCCGGAGTGGCTGGTCTTTCCCTTGCTGGGAGCCGGATTTCTCCTGCTGGTGCCGGTGACCGGAGCCAGCTTCGTCGGTCTGAACCTGCTTTTGATTTTGGGGGTGCTCTATTTTGCCCAGGGATTGGCGGTGGTGGCCACCTGGTTCCATCGCCTGGGTCTGCCCCGGGTCCTCCGGATTATCGGCTACCCCTTGATGTTCCTTAATCCGGTGTTTTTTGTGATCATTACCCTGGGGTTGATGGATCTGTGGCTGGATTTTCGCCGGTTGCATCGCCCCAAGGAGTCCTGAGGAGGAATTTTCCTTGAAGGTCATATTGACAGAAGATATCACTTCTTTGGGCCCCATGGGCGCGGTAGTGGACGTCGCCCGGGGATATGCCCGTAACTTCCTGATTCCCCAAGGTAAGGCCAAGGAAGCCACCCCCGGCAACCTGATCCAGGTGGAGCAGGCCAAGGCCAAGTATCTGGAGGCCAAGGCCCAGGCCCGGGACGCCGCCCTGGTCCAGGTGGCCCACTTTGAAGGGGTCAAGGTCACCATCGCCCAGCGGGTGGGGGAGGAAGAGCGTCTCTACGGCTCCGTCACCGCGGCCATGATCGCCGAGGCCCTGGGCGACCAGGGGTTCCAGGTGGAGAAGAAGCAACTGGAACTGCCGGACCCTATTAAAAAACTAGGTACTTACGAAGTCACCATCCATTTGGGGCCCGAGGTCAAGGGCGCCATCAGCGTGGAAGTGGTGGCCGAAAACGCCTGAACCGGATGTCGTTTTCCAAGGTTTACTTCAGGCAAGCTTGTGTTATAATTGATTCGGGTGCCCTTGGGGCTTAATAGGGAAGCCGGTGGAAAGCCGGCACGGTCCCGCCGCTGTAACCGGGGACGAAACCTGCACAAGGCCACTGTCTCGCTCAAGTGAGACGGGAAGGCGCAGGCAGTAGGAAGAACCGGAAGTCAGAAGACCTGCCCGAATGAAGGCCCCCGTCCCTACGCGGTTTAAGCGGGCGGGGAGCCGTATTTATGAACAAGAAGCTGGGTGCAATCCTTAAGTCAATGTGACTTAAGGATTTTTTTATGGGGAAAACCAC
>JARRQO010000090.1:0-8321 GCA_037381685.1 Deltaproteobacteria bacterium
TTTCAGTGGTTGCCCAAGCAGAGCTTGGGCTAATAATTTACGTTCCCAAGCTGGAGCTTGGGAACGAGGGGGAAGCCGCTGTCTGAGGGCGGACACACAGGTCTGCCCCTACGATCGGGGGATGGCGCAGGCAGGCTAAAGGGTGCGGGTACATTAAGAGGGGACAGCCGGGGGCGGCTGTCCGACACAGGCCAGAGGCCTGTGCCACTGATGCCGAGTGGCGCTCAGAAAAGAAAAAATAGCTGCGGGTTTGTAGAAGCACTTGCAAGTGTAACACCCTGAGGGCGGACACGCAGGTCCGCCCCGACAGGTCAGGTTCCGCCGACTGCAAGTCAAGGCTTCCACCGGCATAATCGAAACGGCTGCAAGTCAGGGTCCGCGCCTACGAGTCTATTCTTCCTGCGTTTTCTCCCATCAAGATATTGCGTGCCGGGATCGCGGCGAGTTTGACAATCTTGTAGGTATATTTTTTTATAATTTGACAATTATGTAAGTATGTTTTGGGTAAGTTTATGATTTTACTTAAAAAATTATATGGTACAATAATTGCTTATAATGATCTAAATTTACTGTTCAGGAGGAAGACCGTGCACTGCCAAACCTGCCAAACCGCAGAGGATGTTTTTAAAGTTGTCCGGGATAAAGAGATCAGCTTTATCCAGATTTGGTTCACCGACATCCTGGGAGTGTTGAAAAGTTTTTCCATCCGCCCTTCCGAGTTGGAAGAGGCGATGTCTGAGGGTATGGGGTTTGACGGGTCCTCCATCGAGGGTTTTGCCCGCATTGAAGAAAGCGACATGATCGCCAAGCCCGACCCCACCACCTTCCAAATCCTGCCCTGGCGTCCGGATGAGAAGCCGGTGGCCCGGATGTTCTGTGACATTCTGCAGCCCGATGGCTCCCCTTATCCGGGAGACCCGCGCTACGCCTTGAAGCGCATGCTGGCCAAGGCCGCGGAGAAGGGTTATACCTACTATCTGGGACCGGAACTGGAATACTTCTATTTCGCCAACAATACCTGCCCCGAAGTTCTGGACCAGGGCGGCTATTTCGACGCGCCGCCCCTGGATATGGCCAACGACCTGAGGCGCCACACCATTTTCGGCCTGGAGAGCATGGGGGTCCGCATCGAGTACAGCCACCACGAAGTGGCGGCCTCCCAGCATGAAATCGACATGCGCTACGATGAAGGCCTGCGCATGGCCGACAAGACCATGACCTTGAAGGCCACGGTCAAGGCCATCGCCATGATCAACGGGGTTTATGCCACGTTTATGCCCAAGCCCATCTTTGGGATCAACGGCAGCGGCATGCACACCCACCAGTCGCTGTTCAGCGGTAAGAAAAACGCCTTCTTCGACGCCACGGACCAATATAACCTGTCGGCCGAAGGCAAGAGCTACATCGCGGGCCTGCTGAGACATGCCCGGGAGATCACCGGCATCTGCAGCCAGTGGGTCAATTCTTATAAGCGTCTGGTGCCCGGCTACGAGGCTCCGGTGTACATTTCCTGGGCCCGGCGCAACCGTTCGGCGCTGGTGCGGGTGCCCATGTACAAACCCGGCAAAGAGGCCGCCACCCGGTGCGAATACCGCGCCCCGGACCCGGCCTGCAACCCGTATTTGGCCTTTGCCGTGATGTTGGCTGCGGGCCTCAAAGGTATCGAGAATAATTATGTGCTGCCGGAACCGGTGGAAATGGACATCTACCACCTGTCGGAAGCCGAACGCCAGAAATTGGGGATCCGGGAGTTGCCCGGCAGCCTGCACGAAGCCATTGCCGAAGTGGAGAACAGCGCGGTGGTCAAGGAAGCCCTGGGCGATCACATTTTCGACAAGTTTTTGGAAAACAAGCAGATCGAGTGGGATAATTTCCGGACGCACGTGAGCCAATTCGAAATCGAGCGCTATCTGCCGATCCTGTAAGCGCCGATTTCCAACCCCGGCAAATCCGTTGAGGCTGTGGGGAGGGGCTTTCCTCCCTCCGGCCTTTTTATGCGTTTTTTGGGCAGGTTGACAAAATTGTAAGGAGTACTGGCATGGGAGGAGCCCTGAACTCGGGCGACACTGCCTGGCTGTTGGTGTGCTGCGCCCTGGTCCTGATGATGACCCCGGCCCTGGCCCTGTTTTACGGAGGGATGGTCCGCCGGAAAAACCTGCTTTCCACCCTGACCCTGAGCTATGTTTTCATGGCCCTGGCCGGGGTGCAGTGGGTCCTGTACGGCTACTCCCTGGCCTTCGGGGTGGACATCGGCGGCCTGATCGGGGGGTTAAACTACCTGGGGTTTCACGGTGTGGGGGCGCTTCCCAACCCGGACTACGGCAAGACCATTCCCCAGGGGCTGTTCGCGGCCTTCCAGATGATGTTCGCAGTGATCACCCCGGCTGTGATCACCGGGGCGTTCGTGGAGCGGGTGCGCTTCAAGTCCTTTCTGATCTTCAGCCTTATCTGGATGACCCTGGTGTATGATCCCCTGGCCCACTGGGTCTGGGCCAAGGGGGGGTGGCTGAACACCCTGGGCACCCTGGATTTCGCCGGGGGCACCGTGGTGCACATCGCCGCGGGTTATTCGGCTCTGGCCTTTGCCCTGGTTATCGGCCCCCGCCGGGGCTATGGCAAGGTCCCCATGGAGCCCCATAACATTGCTCTCACGGTGCTGGGGGCGGGCCTGCTGTGGGTGGGCTGGTTCGGGTTTAACGCGGGCAGCGCCCTGGCGGCCAACGGGGTGGCGGTCAATGCCCTGCTCACCACCAACACCTCGGCGGCCGCCGCGGGCCTGGTGTGGATGCTCCTGGGCTGGCTGGACGGCCGCCCCAGTACCCTGGGGATCGCCACCGGCATGGTGGTGGGCCTGGCCGCGGTGACCCCGGCTTCGGGTTTTGTCACTCCCCTGGCGGCCATGCTCATCGGCGCGGTGGCGGCGCTCATCTGTTATTACGCCATCCGCTTTCGGCAGAACCGCAACCTGGATGAGTCCATGGATGTCTGGGCCTGCCACGGCATGGCCAGCACCTGGGGGATGATCGCCACCGGGCTGTTTGCCACGCTGGAGGTGAACGGCGCCGGGGCCAACGGCCTGTTTTACGGCAACCCCAAGCAGTTGGGGATTCAGTTCCTGGCGGTGATAGTGACCATGGCCTTCACCTTCGGGGTCACTTTCGTGGTCGCCAAGGTGCTGGACCTGAGTATCGGGCTGCGGGTGACCAGTATGGAAGAAGAGGTGGGTTTGGATATCAGCGCCCACGGGGAACGGGCTTATTCTTGAGTTTAACCGCAGATGAACGCGGAGAGACGCAGATATACGCAGATATTTGGGTGCAGCCGCGGTTAGCAAGGTTTTTGCCATGTTAAAGAAAATCGAAGCCATCATCCGGGAAGACAAGCTCAACGACGTGAAGGAGGCCCTGCGGGAGATTGGGATTGTGGGGTTGAACGTCTTTGAAATCCGGGGCCACGGACGTCAGGGGGGCATCACCCTGGTGGGCCGGTCCGGCAGCTACCAGGTGGACATGCTCACCAAGATTCAGATTAATATCATTTTGAGCGAGCGGAACCTGGAGGAGACCATTGAGACCATTCTCAACGCCGCGGGTACCGGCGAACCCGGGGATGGGCTCATTTTCGTCTACCCGGTGGAAGAGGCCATCCGTATCCGCACCCGGGAGCGGGGACATGAAGCGCTGATGTATCCCGGGGACATCGACGAGAGGAAGACCCGCAGATAAGGCCGGTCATGGCGAGCATTGGTTTAATTTGTTGCAAGGATTTAAGCTGAATGGGATAATAATAAAGATATACTAATTGCCAAAAGATTTTCTTCTTTTACCCCTCACCCTAACCCTCTCCCACAAGGGGAGAGGGAAATAATTGGAAAGAACTTTTGGCAATCGCGATAAATATGGTTTCTAGACCGGGGGGCCCTTTCTACTTTTAGAGGAAGGGCCTCAGCCGGCCTTTTGAGGCAGCGCAGTTATGGCAACTAAGGCAACGGAAGTGGTAATTTACGCCTGTCAGCAAGCCGTCCCCAACGTGGATTTCTTGCGGACCCAATGGGGCGAGGAGAACATCAGGCTGCAGATCCTTCCCGAACCCTGCAGCAGCAAGATCGAGGCCTTTCAACTGCTCCGGACCCTGGCGGCCCCCACGGACCTGGTGTGGGTCATCGGCTGCGTCGAGGACCAATGCCGCTATAATGAGGGCAGCCATCGCCTGGGCAACCGCATCGCCTACACCCAGCACTATCTGGAAGAAGTCGGCCTGGAAGCCGCCCGGGTGGGGCGCACGGTGGTGACGCCGGGGGATGCCCCGGGCCTGGCCGAGGCTGTGGCCGAGATCAAGGCCAAGGCCGCGGCTTTAGGGCCCAGCGCGTTAAAAAAATAGGGGTAAAAGGCGAAAAGGGAAAAGGGCGAAAAGGGAAGGCTTTGATCTTACCCCCCGCCAAGAACTTTTTCCCCGTAATAAATGAGCATATGAAAAAGGAAAGACGTTAAGCCGGCAAAAAGGATAGTCATCCTTCATTTTTTCAACCCCGTTCCCCTTTTTCGCTTTTCGCCTTTGCCCAAAACTTATCGGAGGAACTAGTGCCAGCCAAGTATCATATCCCCGTGCACCGGGTGCCGCCCCGCTTCACGCCCCCGGCCAAGAGCACCATCATCGATTGGAATGAAGGGTGCCTGCGGTGCCAGCGCTGCGTCAAACAGATCTGCCCGGTGGACGCTTACAAGAAGCGGGATTTTGACCGGCGGCAGTTCGTGGATACTATTGATGAGATGTGCCGGAACTGCTACCGCTGCGTCCAGGGCTGTCCCCGGGAGTTGGTTTTTAAGGCCCTGAACCCGCAATACCGCCGCCTGGGGGACGACTATTACACCCCGGAGATCATCGGCACTACCTGGTACCAGGCGGAAACCGGCAAGATTCCGGTATCCGGGGCGGGTTACGGCGGGGTTTTCGCCGGAGAAGGCTTTGACTCCGTGTGGACCGACATGTCGGAAATCGTCCGGCCCACCCGGGACGGCATTCACGGCCGGGAATATATCAGCACGTCCATCGACCTGGGCCGCAAGCCCATGTTTTTGGTCTTCAACGAGAATCAGGAACTGCTGTTCGAGCCGCCGCCCCTCATGGAACTGCCTTTGCCGGTGATCCTGGCGGAACCCAAAGCCGGGGCCGACCCTCACCGTCTGCGCCAAATTCTGGTTGCCGCGGCCCAAACCCTGGGGACCGTGGTAATCCTGGCCCGAAAAGCCATCTTGCCCGAGTTCATGGAGGCGGCGGTCGCGCTGGTGCCGCTTTACCCGGCGGAGCGTCTGGACCTGAATGATCCGCTGCTGCAGCGGGTCCGGGCGGTGGAACTTACCGACCACCCGGGGGTCATCAAGCAGATGGAAGCCGTGAAGGCCCGGTATCCCCAGGTGATCGTGTGGATCAAGGTAGCTGCCGACCACCTGGCCCCGGAGCGGACCGCGGCCCTGGCCGCGGCAGGGGCCGAGGTCGTCCACCTGGCGGCCACCGACAAGGCCCGGGGGCTGGGGAAGGATGCGGAGCTGCACCTCAAGGACCTGATCCGCCGCTGCCACCTGAAGCTGGTGGAGAATCAGCTCAGGGACGCGGTGACGCTGCTGGCCAGCGGGGGCATCGCCCTGGCGGAACATGTGGCCAAGGCCATCATCTGCGGGGCCGACGGCATCATCGCGGATATTCCTTTGCTGTTGTCCCTGGAGTGCCGCCTGTGCCGGGACTGCCAGGCTGACCAGAAAAACCCCTGTCCCATTGAGTTGGAAAACCTCAATGTCAAGCGGGGTGCCCAACGCATGGTGAACCTGGTGGGGGCCTGGAACAACCAGTTGCTTGAGATTATGGGCGCCATGGGTATGCGGGAAGTCCGGCGCCTCAGGGGCGAAGTGGGCCGGGCCATGTTTAAAGAAGACCTGGATAAAGAGATTTTTGCGCCCCTGTTTGCCCGGCCTGAAGGGGAGACGCGGCGTTTGGGGGAATAAAACGTTTTCGGTTTTCAGTTTCCGGTTTTCGGTAAAAAATTAAGGCGTTAGATCATTTGGGCTCAAAGAAGACTGGGTAAACGCCGTTTCATCACCTTATAATCTTTGGCTTAGGGGCTCTTAGTGAAAACGGCAAGCGGAAAACTTCAAGTAATTAAACCAACAAGATAAAGATTAAAATCATGGCACATCCAAAGAAAAAAGTGGTTTCCATCGAATCCCTGGCGCCGGACAAGCCCTGGGAGCCGGTGCCGACGCCGTCCCGGTTCCGGAATGCCTTGAGCAAATACCGGGTCTGGCGCGACGAAAAAAAGTGCATCAAGTGCGGCCGCTGCGTGGAGGTCTGCCCGTATGGGGTGCATTCCAAGGCGGGCAAATACATCCGGCGCCCCAAGAGCTACCGCTGTCTGGGGACGGCCTGCCAAAGCAAGGATTTTTACTGTGTCAGGCAATGTCCGGTCCAGGCCCTGCGGGTCAGTATCCACCCGGTTTACAGCACCCTGGGCGATGCCCGCTGGACCGCGGACCTGCTCCTGTCCAATTGGTGGCAGGCGGAGACGGGGGAGCTTTCCCATACCGACCTGGAATACCGCCTGGGCGGCTCCGGGGGAGGATTCGACAAGCTGCGCTTCCTGTTTCCCAAGGCCAGGCCCGACTTTCATCTGAGTCACGATGACATCTCCCTGGAGGTGGAGCTCAACCGCCGGGGCGACGGCCGGCCCCAGGTCAAGCTGTCAGTGCCCTGGTACGGCGGCGGCATGTCCTTCGGTTCGGTCTCCATCAACACCATCCTGTCCCGAATCCGGGCGGCGGTGCGCTATAACACCATGGTGAGCACCGGGGAGGGCGGCTTTCCCGAAGACCTTTATCCTTATGACGATAATGTGGTAACCCAGGTGGCCACGGGGCTGTTCGGGGTGCGGGAGGAGACCATCCAGCGGGTGCGGATGGTGGAATTCAAGTATGCCCAGGGGGCCAAACCGGGGCTGGGGGGCCATCTTCTGGGGGACAAAGTCACTCCCGCGGTGGCCCGCATGCGGGAATCGGTGACGGGCAGCGCCTTGTTTTCGCCCTTCCCCTTCCATAGCGTCTATTCCGTGGAAGACCATAAAAAGCACATCGACTGGATCAAGGAGATCAATTCCCGGGCTTTGGTGTCGGTGAAGGTGTCCACTCCCACGGACGTGGACATGGTGGCGGTGGGCAGCTATTACGCCGGGGCACATGTGGTGCAGTTGGACGGCAGCTACGGGGGCACCGGCGCGGCTCCGGACATCGCCAAGAAAAACATCGCCATGCCGGTGGAGTACGCCATCCCCAAGGTGCACCAGTTCCTCCGGGCGGAAGGCATCCGGGACCACATCACGCTGATTGCGTCCGGCGGCATTCGCAACGCTTACGTTATCGCCAAGGCCATCGCCCTGGGGGCCGACGGGGTCCAGATCGGCACCGCGGACCTGGTGGCCCTGGAATGCCTGCGCTGCCACAACTGCGAGTCGGGCCGGGGCTGCGCCCGGGGAATTGCCACCACCGACCCGGAACTGGTGGACCTGATGACCATCGAATGGGGCACCAGCCGGATCTGCAACCTGTATTACGCCTGGACCTGGCAGTTGAAGGAAATCCTGCGGCGCCTGGGTCTGAGGAGCATCCGGGAGCTGGTGGGGCGTACCGACGTTTTGGCGCATTTGGACTATTTTGACCGGCCGGTGGATGATGATTTAAGGCGGCAGAGTTGAGAGTTCAAGGTTCAAGGTTCAAAGTTCAAGGTTTAATCGCCTTATTTTGAACCTTGGACCTTAAGCTTTGAACTCTGAACTATGAGTAAAATTAAGACCTTTGAGGACATTGAAGCCTGGAAAAAAGCCCGTGAGCTGACCAGAATTATTTATGAGGTCACTCTCAAGGGCAACTGGCTACTGATTTTGCCTTGAAAGACCAGCTTCGCCGAGCTTCGGTCTCTATCATGGCAAATATTGCCGAAGGTTTTGAACGCGACGGTAATAAGTAAACCGTAGGGCGACCCGCCGGGTCGCCCCTACAAGGCGCTAAGTTTTAGATAATCGTAGGGCGACCCGCCGGGTCGCCCCTACAATGCGCTAGACTTTAGGAAATGTAGGGCGGACACCACCCCCCTGAATCCGGCGGGGGCGACAGGTTCAAAGGGCCAGGAGGATGACACCGATGTTCCTGAAATTATTTTTTATCGCCATGGTCGCCACGCTTTGTCTCAGTTGCACCGGGCGGGATAGTCTCAAAGATACCCAGGAAATGGGGGACCGCTCGCATCAGAATTACCGAAAACCATTGAGCTACGATCAG
>JARRQO010000091.1:0-13388 GCA_037381685.1 Deltaproteobacteria bacterium
GTTGGTGAGGACAAAATCCCCAATTCTTTTCTCCGGCGGCAGTTGCTGGGATAGAAATGCCATTTCCCACTCCACTTCCCCGTGAATGTCCGTTTCTCCGGTTTTGCGGAAATGGTCCAGGTCCGGCACCACGATCGCCACCAGCTTCCCATCCTGTGAACCAGGGGGCACAACCGCGATCTCTTTAATGGTTGACCCCTGAAGATAGTGACTAATGACCTCCTCCACCAAAATGTCTTTATCCGAACTCACCCAGATGTCCCCCGGCAGTAAGATTGCTTGTGTTTATTCTATACACTATGCCCTCACTCAATCCATGGCTATTTTATTTTTTTGGCGAGGACTGTGGCAAGAGCCGGGGAAGCTTCTAGGATGACAAACTGGTTTTTCCCAAAGGTTTTTCGGGAAAACCTCCTTCCCACCTCGGGCTCTTGCTCACGGGTCGACCCGAAACTCAGCCGGCTGGCGTGAGGATGGCAAACGTTAATAAAACCTCGTAAGAACCCTCGCAGTTTTTTCTTGACATTAAGACCTGAAGCCTTCCCAATTGAAGTAATTGATGACAAGATAAAGTTTGCCCCAGCTTGAGAATTTTCAAGGCTTCCAGCGGACCGGAAAATCGGGCGGTTTTCTGAAATTATTTGGGGAAGAAAAGCTCAATAGGCTTGAAAGAGTTGCCATGTCAGAAAAGCTGAGGTTTAACAAAATTCTGGCGGCCAATCGTGGCGAAATCGCCATGCGCATCATGCGGTCGGCCCAGGAATTGGGCCTCAAAGTGGTGGCCATCTATGAGGAGACCGACAAGGACGCCTACCATATCATGCGGGCCGACGAAGCGGTGTGCATCGGGTCCGGACCCCGGAAGGACTACCTGAACATCGACAAGATCATCGCGGCCGCGCAGAAAACCGGGGCCCAGGCTATCCATCCCGGCTATGGTTTTCTGGCGGAAAACCCTGATTTCCCCAAAGCCTGCACCGATGCGGGGCTGGTGTTTATCGGCCCGCCCCCGGAGGTCATCAGAAATCTGGGGAGCAAGGTCATTGCCCAAAAAATCGCCGGAGCCACCGGCATCCGGGTGGTCCCGGCCACCCAGATCCTGCCGCCGGGAACCCCGGGCGACTCCGAAGCCCTGGCGTTTGCAGCCCAATATGGCTATCCCCTCATGATCAAGGCGGTATCAGGCGGCGGTGGCCGGGGAATCCGTCAGGTCAACGATGAAAGCAGCCTCCTCGCCGGCCTGGGGCGTTCCCGGGCCGAGGCCCTCATGTCCTTCGGGGATGACAACATCTACCTGGAAAAATGTATCCGCCGGCCCCGGCACGTGGAAGTCCAGGTCTTGGCCGATTCCTACGGCACCGTGGTCCACCTGGGGACCCGCAACTGCTCCATTCAACGCCGCCACCAGAAACTGGTGGAAATCGCCCCTTCGGGTCTGCCCCCGGCCTTGGCCGAGGAAATCTGCGAGGCCGCGGTGCGGGCCGCCCGGGCCGCCAAATATCTCAGCGCCGGAACCGTGGAATTTTTGGTGGAGCCGGATGATTCTTACTACTTTCTCGAAGTCAATACCCGTTTGCAGGTGGAACATACGGTCACCGAGGTGGTAACCGGCATCGACATTGTCCGGGAACAGCTCTTAATCGCCATGGGCGAACCCATCAGCTTTTCTCAGGACCAGGTGGTGGAACGGGGCTACGCCATTGAACTGAGAATCAATGCCGAAGACCCCAAAAACGACTTTTTGGCCAGCCCCGGGGTAATCCGGGTGTACCGCTCCACCGGCGGCCACGGCATCCGGCTGGACGGCGCAGTGTACCAGGGCTACAAAATCCCGCCATTTTACGACTCCATGATCGTCAAGCTCACGGTGTACGGTTTCAACTGGCGGGAGGCGGTGGACCGCATGGCCCGGGCCCTGGACGGATTTCTTATCATCGGGGTCAAGACTACGATCCCCTACTTCAAGCAAATCGTTAAAGAGCCGGATTTTATCCATATGCGGCTGGATACCGGCTATATTGATGGCCACCCCCAGCTTCTGGATTATCGGGAGCAGGAGCGGGAGGTGGAGAAATTGGCGCGCCTTATCGCCGAAATCAATGCGCATGAAAAAAATCCCTATGGGTAAAGAGAAAGTATGGTGGCGGCAGGCTGGGCGGCGTCAAGGGAGCCTGCGCATTTCCGGGTGCAACTGCCCAGGCGAGACGCCTGGGCCACCAAAGCCGGGGGAGGTTGCACAACCGGTATAATAATTTAGTAGTGCTGAGGGAAGGGACCATGCAAGGACGAATTATTCGAGGGATGAGCCCAGGGGAGATCCTCGGTATCCTGCGGGAGTCTGAGGGGTACTACCTATGCAATAACGAACGGGATGTCTCCCAGTCCGACTTCAAAAACCGGCTCCTGCCCATGACCACGGGCCGGGTGGCGCCGTACCGGGAGGCGGTGGGTTTCTTTTCCGTCGAGGTAAGCGGTGGCGCCTCCGTCCATGTGGACCTGATGCGCAAGCAAGTGGACCCCTTTGTACGGCTGCAGATCGCCCAGAAGGCCATGCCCAAGACCCTGCTGCAAACCGTGTGTCGCGGTTCCAGCCTGTTCGGCTACCGCCACTATCCGGAAAACGTCATTCGCCTGGCGGTGCGCCAATTTGCCCGCTATGTTGACGTCTGGCGGGTTTACGATTTTCTCAACCATGTGCCCAACATGATACCCGTGATGGAAGAAGTGCAGAAGGCGGAACGGCTGCTGATGCCCAGTGTCTGCTTTTCCACCGGCCCGGAGCATACCGACCGGTATTATGTCGATAAGGTCAGGGAGATACTGGAGGTCACCGGAGAAGACGTGATCATTTCCATCAAGAATTATGCCGGCCTGGGAACCCCCAAGCGCATCAGCCAACTGGTGGAGGCCATCCGGGAGGCGTTTCCCGGCCTGGTGCTGCATTATCACGGCTGCAACACCGACGGCAACGACATCGGGCGTATGAGCGCCGCGGTTCTGGCGGGAGCGAAGATTTGCGACGTGGCGGACCATGGCTACGGGGCTATCTACGGGCAGGCTCCGGCCCTCACCCTGATCCAGGCCCTGGATGATTACGGCAAAAAGGCCGTGGGGGTGGATATCGCCGCGCTGATTCAGTCTTCGGATCTCCTGCGCCAGGAACGCAAGATCTATGAGCAGTTTGAGAGCCCCTTCCGGGGTCATGATCCTACGGTGGCGACCTATAAGCTCACCGGCGGCGCGGTGGGCAGCACCTTTGAACAGGCGGATAAAGGCGGGTTTCTCGACCGCATGCCGGAAATCCTCACGGAGATGGCCCAGGTGCAGATGGAACTGGGTAACTGGTGGTCCGTCACCCCGGGCTCCCAGATCCTCTGGACCAGCGCGGTCAACAACGTCCTGTTCGGCCGCTATGAAAGACCCTCCCTGGACCTGAAAAACCTGGTCCTGGGCCGCTACGGCCCTTTGCCTTTTTATCAACCCGAACCCTGGATCTGCGAGAAAGTCCTAGAATACCAACGCTATGACGGCAAAAAGTGGCAGCAGATTCTGGTGACCGAGGGGGGCATCCAAAAGTCCGGGGACGCGGACCTGGAGATGGAGCGGCGGCGGCTGGAAGGCGAACTGGACCGGCCAGTCAGTGAGGAAGAATTGGTGCTCTATGTGATGTTTCCCTTCGATTCCCTGGCATTCTTTAAATTCCAGGCCCAGTACGGCAAAGTGTGGCTGTTGCCGCCGGAGGTCTGGTTCCGGCAGGGCGGTTTCAGAGACGGCGAGCGCATCAGCTTTGCGGACGAATTCGGGGTGCCCCACTATATCGAGGTAATTTCCACCCGCCGGGAAGGTCCCAACGTCCTTACCAACCTGGTGGTGGAGCACACTTTTCAATCCTTCAACGTCCAGGTGGAAAGCCCCAAATAAATCTCATTATAAGGGAGCCTGCGCTTTCAAACTCCGGATGACAGAGGTTGGATGGTATTCCTCAAAAACTAAAGTGAAGGGTAGGGTATCGAGACAGGCAAAAAAGCAGGCAGACGTTTGGTGCAGATTAATTTAGCTGGATTGACACAGAATAAAAACTACCATGATTAAACCCACCAGGATCATCATATTAAATTCCAGTCTTCTGATCTTTTCCAGGACTTCCGAGAGCTGATTGGGGAGCTCAGGCTCCTGCTCCTGAGCCAGCTCGGAAATCAGGGCGTCATACTCTTCCTGGGTGATGATCCGACCGCAGGGGCAGGTGGTTTCCTTGGCACTGCTCAGATCAATGGTTTCCATAAAAGGCCTCCTTGTTTCCTATAATCGGTACGGAAAAGCGATGTCTTAAATTTTTGGAAGATTATTTTAGGCCCGAATCCGGCCGGAATCCTTGCCAAACCCAACGGCCGTGTTTATTTGAAAGAAAAATTCACCCGAACCTAAATTACCGGACATTTACTCAGGAGAGTCGATATGGCAAAGGCTGAGATGACCACGGTGGGCAAGTATTTGGTCAAGCGTCTGGAGCAGGTGGGATTGCAGCACGTCTTCGGTGTCGCCGGGGACTATGTGCTGCGGTTCTTTGATTTATTGGAAGCCTCCAGCATCAACCTGGTAGAAACCTGCAACGAACTGAACGCCGGCTATGCCGCGGACGCTTACGCCCGTCTGCAGGGCCTGGGCGGAATCTGCATCACCTATGGGGTGGGCGGTTTTAGCGTTTTTAATGCCGTGGCCGGAGCCTTTGCCGAAAGGGTGCCGTTGATCATCATTAGCGGCGGCCCCCGGGTTTCCCAGGCTCCCTCGCGAGTGCTCCTGCATCACACCTTCGGGGACATGAACCTGCAATACAAAATCTATGAGCATATCACCGCAGCCGCGGTGGTGCTTCAGGACCCCGACCGGGCCCCGGATCAGATCGATGAAACCATTTCTACCTGCCTGCGGGTACGACTGCCGGTGTACCTGGAAATTCCCATGGATATGGTGGCGCAGCCGTGCCGGGCGGCCGGTCCTTTTGAAGTGGACACCTCCATTCCCAGCGACCCCGAAGCCTTGAGCGAAGCCGTGGCCGAAGCGGTCCAGATGCTGGCAGCCGCCCACAGCCCCACCATCCTCACCGGCGTGGAGGTGTCCCGGTTGGGTCTGTGCCGGGAACTGGAAGACTTTATCAACTACACCCGGTACCCGTTTGCCACCACGATCCTGGGGAAATCAATCCTTTCAGAGAGACATCCTCAATTCCTCGGCGTCTATTTCGGAGGGCTCGGCCCGGAGTCCGTGAAAAAATCCATCGAAGACGCCGATGTACTCCTTTGTCTGGGGGCGTTGATGACCGACGTCAATCTGGGGATCGACACTGCCACTCATTTTCATGGGGGCATGATTTTGGCCAATTCGGACCGGGTGGGCATCAAACACCATATTTATCCCCAGGTTGCCTTGGCGGACTTTATCCGGGAGCTGCGGGCCCACCAAGGTTTTTTCAGGAAGTCAATCGTCTCCTGAACAGCAATAACCTGATTATTTCCGATACGGGCAACGCTACCCTGTTTGGCGCCTCCGAACTGCTTCTGCCCGACGGGGCGCCCTTTATTGCCCAGGCCTTTTATGTTTCCATCGGTTATGCCCTGCCTGCCACCCTGGGGGCCAAGCTGGCGGCGCCGACCCTCAGGCCCGTCACCTTCGTGGGCGACGGCGCCTTCCAGATGACGGTGCAGGAATTATCCACCATAATCCGGCAAGGTTTGAACCCCATTATCTTTCTGATGAACAACGACGGCTACGCCATCGAACGGGTATTCCACGAAGGCCCTTACAATGACTTGCAAATGTGGCGGTATCATAAATTGCCCGAAGTTTTTGGCGGGGGCTGGGCCTGTGAGGTATGGACCGAAGGAGAACTCGAAGAGGCCTGGCGCCGGGCCTTAAGCCTACCTGACCAGTTGGCCTTCATCGAAGTGCACCTGGACCGGCAGGACTATTGGGAGAGCCTGATGAAGCTTAAAAATCTGCGCTAATTGCCGGCAGAACCTGGCGACCGGTTAGAATGCCTCAGGGTCGTTTCCCCCAGGATTAGCAAGCTTAAAATTTACCCCCGGTCCAAAGTCCGGGAGCTTGGGGAAAACGACCCTTTATATTTAGGGTTTTTGTATGTTTAAATTAGGAAAATCCTTATTTCTTTTTTTAAATAAAAACCATAATATAATATCAAAACTACAGGATGGCCCGGAAAATCTTTAAACAGAAACGGGAAGATTTCGGGAGAGATTTTTATCATTAAAGGCCTTTTAGCTGAGAGAGCCGCATTAGGAAAAAGCTATGTTACCAGAAATCTACGATGAAATGCTGCATAAGCTGATGAAACGCACCATGAAAGGGGAGGTTCACTGGAAACCGTCTCACCGGGGCGATATGTTTACTGTCCATTTCCGCAAATTTTCCCTGTCCATGACTCGAGGCGTCAATTACGTCCATTTCGTTATCGCAGACACCAATGACCAGGGCGTTGACGAGTTTCGGGTTTCCAATACGGAAAAAGATTGGGATAAGATTGCGGCTTTTTATAACCAGATCAGAATAAATTCTCCTGATGTTAATAACGCCGTCAAAGCAATTATGGAGGAACTTGAAGGAGAAGGAGCTGTGGGCGCCAAAGAGGCCTATGCCCATTCTGACGCAAATAAAAGAGTATGTAAAATAGCAGGCTAGTGTCATGTCTCAGCAATACTTTTACAAAGTCTTTGTAGTTTTTCGAATATGGAATTCGCAGTGGCGGTCCACCTAAAGGGCCTTGATTTGGAATTATAATGAGCCACAAAGGTTTGAATCTTGGCAACTAACTCTTTCACGCTACGAAAGGTCCCCCGACGAATAGCTTTTTGGGTGATGATATTAAACCAGATTTCCACCTGGTTCAGCCAGGAGGAGTAAGTAGGAGTGTAGTGCACATGGTATCGTGGCCGGGCCGCCAGCCAGCGCCTCACTCTTTCATGTTTGTGGGTGGCGTAGTTATCCACCACCAGGTGGATGTCCAGTTCGGGCGGCACATTAGCTTCGATGTCTTTGAGGAAGGCTAAAAATTCTTGGTGCCGATGGCGGGGCCGACATCTGGTCAGTACCTGTCCCGAAGCGATATCCAGAGCGGCAAACAAGGTGGTGGTGCCGTGTCGGACATAATCATGGGTCACACCTTCCACATATCCCAAACCCAAGGGCAAGACCGGTTGCGTGCGGTCCAGGGCCTGAATCTGGCTCTTCTCGTCGACGCACAAGACCATGGCCTTCTCCGGGGGGTTGAGGTAGAGTCCCACGATATCCCTGACCTTCTCCACGAAGAAGGGATCAGTGGAGAGCTTAAAGTGCTTCTGGCGATGGGGTTGGAGGCCGAAGGCCCGCCAAATGCGATGCACCGTAGCCCGGGAAATTGTGGTCTCCGCGGCCAAGGACCGGCAAGTCCAATGAGTACCGTCCTTGGGCTTGGTTTTCAAGGTCTGTCGAATGAGATTGGCCACTTGTTCATCACTGATGGAGCGAGGACCGCCCGGTTTGGCCTCATCGTAAAGTCCAACCAGACCTTGGCGCAAAAATCGCTGACGCCATTTGCCCACGGTGGGACGTGATAGGCCTAAACGGGCAGCCACGGAGCTATTATTAAGCCCGTCCCCAGCCAGCAAGATGATCCTGGCTCGCTGGGCTAATGCCTGAGGAATTGATCGTGAACGCTCCATGGTTTGCAATTGCTCCCGTAACTGGGAACTCAACTTTACCGGAGGAATGGGGCGACCGATTGCCATGACTTCTCCTTTCATTTTGGAGAAGTCTACCATAATTATAATTACTTTTTTAAGTTATTCATGAGACATGACACTAGAACATTATTGCTATCTTAAAAACCTAAGGAGAATTTGGCAGATGCCGGAGGTTGATTAGCCATGACCAAAAAAATCCATTTACAGGCGCCAAAATCACGGTCAAACCTGGCGGTAACCAGGTTTAACTGCCGGGCCGGTAACGAAGTCTATCTGCTGAACCTCGATCACGCCGGGGCCAATCTGGAGACTCCTTTCCCTCTAAGCCCTGAATATCCTGTGGAATTCAGCTTTATTCCCCCCGGCGCCGCGGCCGAGATCGAGGTTTCGGGCCGGGTTGTCCGGAAGCAGCAATTGACCATGCCGCCTGGAAAGTTTAATTTGCGGGTGGAATTTTACTTGCCGCGCTGGGAGCTGGATAAATTGCTGGATAACCGCCAATCTAACTCTTAGTCGGTCCCCGGCTTTTTATCCCGCCTCAATCTCCACCTTCAGCACAAGGACTATATCTCTGGATTTGCAAAATGTAATGGTAGGCCGAAAGGGCCGCCCGAACGCCGTCTCCCGCCGAAATATTATTCTGTTTGAAAGGATCGTTGGTTACATCTCCCGCCGCAAAGATGCCCTTCTTGGAAGTCTGCGCGGTTCTGTGGTCTATCAGGATTTCCCCGGACTGGTTGGTCTCCACCAGCCCCCTGACAAAATCCGAATTGGGGACTGAGCCGATGGCCACGAACACCCCCTGGACCTCTAATTCCTTTGCTTCCCCGGACCCTTGATCCCGATAGCGCAAGCCGGATACCGTTTGATCCCCCAAAATTTCTTGCACTTCAGCCTGCTTAACCATCTCTATTTCTGACAATTGCGAGACCTTCTCTTGCATGGTGGGATCGCCCTTGAGCCGGCCACCCCGGATGATCAGATAGATTTTTTTGGCATACTGGGCCAAGTCGATCACCGTTTCCAGGGCGGAATTGCCGCTCCCCACCACGGCCACGTCCTGGCCCTGGAAAAACGGTGCATCGCAGGTAGAACAGTAAGCCACCCCCTGGCCACTTAGCCGGTCCTCCCCGGGGACCTGGAGGTGTTTGCGCCGCCCTCCGGAGACCACAATCACGGTCTTAGTCCGGTAGGTCCCGTCTTTATCGGTTTTGACCTCAAAAATGCACTCCGGCTTTTCTTTGACGGCAACCACTTTTCCCGGGGAGTTAATCTCCACCTCCTCTTGGGCCTCCACGTGTTGCCGCAGCTTTTCGGCCAACTCCATGCCCGTGATGGATATTTCTCCGATCCAGTTTTGGATGTCTGAGGAAACCATGGATTGGCCCCCGAAGTCCGGAGTGATAACCAGAGTCCGCAGCCGTTTTCTGGCCGCGTAGACTGCGGCCGCAGCCCCTGCGGGCCCGCCGCCGATGATAATGGTGTCATAGAGATTCGGTACCATCCGGGGCCTCCCTGGCGCTGGTTGCAGGTGAAGTGAAATGCTTTTAGGATAGCAATTTTCCCCCAGGTTTACCATAAAGTTTCATTCCCGCTGCACCTGGCCCCTTATGGCGCGGCTGTGCGGCTTACCTGTGACCCCGAATCCCAAATGGCTAGAAGATCATTGACTTTCATCCCTCTTGGGTTTTAGAATGAAATAATTAAGGTAAACGAAACAGGCTGGCCTTATCCCCACAGCTCATCAGGATCATAACAAATTAGCATTCGGTCAACCCTTCTCTTCCAGGCTTGCCCTAAAATTTCATATGCTTTCGGTGTAAAGCATGCGCTCATGAGCCTGTGGTTCGCTCAAAATAACGACAAAACCGGTGGCGCCGGCCTGGGCTCGGATACCCGGGGGGCCCTACACCTGAAACGAACTTTTCGTAAAGTCGCTTAGCCCTGTTTATTCATGAACTTTTGGAATTATTCGACAACAAAGATAAAATAAATAGCCCCAAAAAGCCGGGTGGTTTTTACACAGGCTGGAAAGCCTGTGCCACCAAGTTTTTTGCAGCCCGGCGCATTATTCGGGCTGGGCACAACCTAAATTTAGCGAACCTTAAGCACTTGAACCTTGAATTTATCTTTAGGGAGACCATCCTATGGACACCATCTCGGCATGGGTTCAAAGCAACCTCTGGCAAACCGGCTTCGTTGCCCTATTATTCGCCTTTGTCTGCATTCCCTTTTTTCTGGTGCGCCGCCGCGTCGTCGCCATCATGGGCCAATTCGAGCATTGGCGGGAATTGGAACAGAACATTCATGAAGTCGGCAAAGATGAAGTCCGCTTTTACCCGAACCCCACCCGGCATGTCCTGCATTCGGTGCTTTCTGCCGCCAAGGGCACCGTCCGGGCCGGGTCCGTGCCGCCGGCCCTGGATTATCTGGCCGCCGAGGTGGAAAGCCCCATCCTGACCCTGCGCTCGCTGAGTTATCTGGCGGTGCTCATCGGGTTGCTGGGAACCGTCACCATGTTGGCCCTGGCCCTCCAGAGGATGGATAGCCTCAGCCAGTTCAAGGCGGACCTCATCAAGAATATTTATCCCATCAATGCCTTTGCCATCGGCATGGCCGTGGCCATTTTCATAAGCTACTCCTGGTACCGGCACAAGGGAGACCAGCTTCTCCTTTTAGCCTCCAGGGTGCTGGGGCGCCTGCGCAGCGACCAGCTGGGGGACGCCGATCCCCACCTGCTGGCGGCCCTGGAAAAGGTCGGGGAAAGGTTCAAGGAGTGGGGAGATGAGATTCAGGAGCGCTATCAAGGCAAAATCAACGACCTGCTCCAGGAAGTGCGGGAGTTGGGCGAAGCCATCCGGGAAGTAGTGGGAGAGGCTGTCCTCTACCGCAAAGAGGAGGATCAGGCCATCGTGCCGCTATTGCGCTCCCAGGATGCCAAAATCGAGCTTTTGAGCCAGCAGTTGAGCCAGGACTATTTTCAGCTGATGCAATCAGAAGGCGCCAAGATCGATTCCGAACTCCCGGAGGCGGGGCGCGCCGGGAAGGCTCGAGGCGGCAAGGCCGGCGATGGCAGGAGAAAAACCCCCGGCTTTTTTCGCCGGTATTTCGGCTAGGGAGGCGAGGATTTTATGGCATGGCGTCGACGGGAAGATGCTGAAAACCCGGCCTGGCCGGGACTGGTGGACATTTTCGGCTTTACCTTGGCCTTCCTGCTGCTCCTCTGGTTTGCCGCCAACTGGCCGCAGAAGGTGGAAAACCTGGAGCGCCAAAGCAAGGACTTGGGGGTTCGGGTCGCAAACATGAAGGCTGCAAATAAACGGTTGCAGGCCATGAACCTCAGCCTGGCTGAAAAACTGCGGCAGCAAGACCTGGCCAGCCAGAGTCTCGCCGTAAAGCTTAAGGAGTTGGAAGCAAGCAATAAAACTCTTGATGCCCAGGCCAGGCTGTTGCAGGCAAATAACCTGGACCTCAGCGGGAAAATCCAGCAGTTGCACCTGGAAAAAGCGGCGCTCAAAGAAATCGGGCTGAAGGATTGGGAGGAGCTGCTCAAATTGTTGCAAACCCGACTGGCCAAAAGCAGCGTGGTGATCATCCCCAATAAAAATGATAAAGCCATCAAAATTCAAGGCAAGCCCCGGGTGACCTTTGCAACCAATCGTTATGAATTGTCGCCCTACGATAAAGACCGCCTGCAATCTTTGGCGCCGATCTTGTATGAACTCCGGCAGAAAAAGAAGTTTTTCATTACGATCAATGGTACTGCGGACCCCCGGGAGTTGCATAACCTCGCGCCTCCCAGAAACAACACCGAGTTGTCCGCCCTTAGGGCCGCTGCGGTGGCCACCGTGCTGGAGAAGGCCGCGCCCGGCCTCGGCAAGTACCTGCGGGTGACGGGCCTGGGGGTCAAAGGGAAAAAGCGCCCCCTGGCCCCGGGAGAAAATCCCGATACGGTTTATCGGCAGTATCGCAGCGTCAACCTGGTTTTAAAGATCGACGTGGCCGCGCTCATGCAAGAGGGTGCGGCCAACCCGGCGCCATGAGAGTCTATCCTAAAATGCTCCGCCGCTTTTGGCCTCGAAACACCATGAAAGGGGCCTACCTGCGATGGGAAGTCCTGGAGGGCAGGCTGACCGAGGCGCGCCAACGATTGGCCCGCCAATATCTGACCTTGCGGCGGCAGACCGAGCAGAGGCAAATCACAGCCCACCAGGGGATATTGCGCGCCGCCCGGTTGCTGCTGGACCAGCCCCTGCCCCCTGTGCTCCAGGAGGCCAAGGGCCACTTGCAAAAGGCGTTTGCCCTGCAGGGCCAGGGGTTCTTCCGCCGGGTGCCCTCCCCTCTGGATGTGGACTTGACCCATTATGCCGCCGGTATCGAAAACCTCTGCCGCAGCCACCGCACCTTGCAGGCCAGACTGCAGTTGGCCCAAGAAATTATCAAGATCTTCGACCGCAATGCGGAATTTAGCCAGGCGCATTTCTTCCGCCTGGCCCTCATTTCCCCGGAGTCGGCCTGGCTGTGCTTTAGTCTCCGCCAGAAACGCCGCAGGGACCGCCTGGCCCTGCGGGACTGTCTCGCTAAAATTGGCCAGGGCCAGATCAATGGGGCCACCGAGTCCCCACCCGGAACCGAAACGGGCCTTGCGGCCGACCCCCCTGAATGACTCCTGAAAGAACCAGAGGTTAGCCGGTTAGCCGGACTGCTTGGGAAAATCCACGATAAAGGTGGCTCCGGCCCCGGGCTCGCTGGATACCGACAAACGCCCCCGGGTCTTGAAAATGAGGTGCAGGCTCACCCTCAGGCCCAGGTGGGTGCTCGCGGCTTCCTCCCGGCTGGCGGGGGCCAAAAAATGGCTTTGGAGCTTGGCGACCTCCAGGCCGGGGCCGTTGTCCTTTATTGCCATCCTAACCCACAGGTCCGTCTCCTCCACGTCAACCTGGATATGGTCCCCATATTTCATGGCGTTGCTCAGCAAGTTTTGCAGAATAACTTCCGTGGCGTTAGGCTCAAAGGCAAAGACCAGGGAGTCCCGGCACTCGCTCAGCGGCTGGTGGTTGATCCCCACCCTGATGTCCTTATCCCGAAAGCGCAGTGCTAACAGGTTCTGGATGGTATTTATCAAGAAAGGGTAAAAATCCTGGGGCTCCGGAGTCAAGACATCGCTGGTCAGGGCCTTCAAGAACCTGACTTCCTGGTTGAGGGTGGAGGTCAGGCGTTGGGCCGTGCCTTCCAGAATATCCGCATTGCGGATTAAAGCTTCGCAGTCTTGATGAAGGGTTTCACAGGCGGGAATCTCTTCCAGGGCGCACTGCTGCAATTCGTCATCAAAATCCCCCAGTTTGCGCTTAATGCGGCTGGAGAAACCCTTGATGCCGATGGCCAGGTTTTTATAATGATGCCGCAAGGCGGCCACCTGAAGCTCGAACTCCTGGTGAAAGGTTGCCAGTTTCTGGCGATGTTCCTCAAGCCTTTTGAGAAAGATCCCGATGGCCAGACCCACCAGCAGGCTTAAGACGGTGTACAACAAAGTCATGGGCCACATCTGGGGGTAAAAACTGATGAGCAAGGCCCGGCCCCATTGCATGGGCAGCCCGAAATAGATGGCGTTATTTATTTCGAACACTACCATGGTCAGGGGGTGGATGAAAAAAA
>JARRQO010000092.1:0-8020 GCA_037381685.1 Deltaproteobacteria bacterium
CCCCGGTGGCCATGCTCACCGGCTGGTTCACCTGGTGGCTGAACTACGAATCGCGTTGGCTGACGCCCGTGGCCGTCAAGATAATCCTGTCCCCGGTCCTGCTGTTGGCGGGGACGGTAATCTTTGTTTGGCGTTTGGTAAACCCGGAAATCCTGGCCCATCTGAAGGATTGGCCGTCTCTGGTTTACCTGGCGCTGATCTGCTTGCTGACGCCGCTGGTGAGCTTCATCGGCGCCTATGGGGCGGCTTTGACCTTCCCGATACACCCTGAGTGAAAATCTTTGTGCTCTTGAGACATTGCCAAACGAAGTTTCGTTATTAAGTTTAGAAAAATACGGTTTCAGTTTTCGATGGCGCCCGAGCCTGGAGTTCATTCCCGGAGCCTGAAAAGCCGCAAGAAAGGAGCGCCGCGCCGGTCGCCCCTGCGGTTGGGGATGAGATAGTTTTTTTAAAGGCCCGGGTATGGTGTTACGATTGACAAGAACATAGGTCTTATAAAATAAAGAACCACCGGAAACTTGAAGCGGAAGGAATTTTCCGGTCTGAGCCGAAGGCTGGTCTGAATGGATGGGATGGGGCGAAGCCGCCACCCATTTACTGTTATAAGGAGGAAATTTTATATGGCTGATGCTGCTAACTTGGAGCACCTGAAAAAAATTGCCACTCTAATCCGCTACTATGCTCTTAACATGACCACCCAGGCGGGCTCGGGGCACCCCACCTCGGCTCTCTCGGCCACCGAACTCATGAGCGGCTTGATGTTCGGGGGCATCTTCAGATTCGATCTGGATAATCCAAAGCATCCCAACAACGACCGGCTGATCTTTTCCAAGGGGCACGCCACCCCTTTATTTTATCCGCTTTATGCCGTGGCCGGCAAACTCACTGAAGACGAAATTATGACCTACCGCCACTTCGGCAGCCCCCTGGAGGGCCACCCCACCATGAGCTTTCGCTACACCGAGGCAGCCACTGGCTCGCTGGGCCAGGGCCTATCCATCGGGTTGGGCATGGCGCTGAACGGCAAGTACCTGGACAAGCTGCCCTATATGACCTACGTGCTGTTGGGGGACAGCGAAATGGCGGAAGGCTCCCAGTGGGAGAGCATGCAGCTGGCGGCCCATTATAAACTGGATAATCTCGTGGCGGTGCTGGACGTCAACCGCCTGGGCCAGCGGGGTGAAACCATGTACGGGTGGGACCTGATGGCCTATGAGAACCGCATTGCCGCGTTCGGCTGGGAGACCATCGTGGTCAAGGACGGCCACTCCTTTCCCGAAGTGCTGGCGGCTTTTGAAAAGGCCATGACGGTGACTGACAAGCCCGTGATGATCATCGCCCACACTATCAAGGGCAAGGGGGTCTCCCTGGTGGAGAACCAGAACGGCTGGCATGGCAAAGCGCTGGACCAGGAACAGTTAGCCAAAGCCCTGCAGGACCTGGGTCCGGTGGATAAGTCGGTTAAGGGCGAAGTGGCCAAGCCCGAGAACCTGAAACCCCCAGAGGTTACGCCGCAGCCGGCGGAAAAACTGTCTTACGAGGGGGAAGCTGCTCTGCCCACCCGCAAGGCTTACGGCCGGGCCTTGAAACGGCTCTATCCCCAGTTTCCCAATCTGGTGAGCCTGGACGGCGAGGTAAGCAATTCCACTTATTCGCAAACCTTTAAAGAGGCCTATCCCGACAAATTTTTCGAAATGTATATTGCGGAGCAAAACATGGTGGGCGCGGGGCTGGGGCTGGCTATCCGGGGAAAAATTCCCTTTGTGTCAACTTTCGCGGCCTTTTTCTCCCGAACTTTTGACCAGGTCCGTATGAGCCAGTATACCGAGCCCAACCTGAAGTTCACGGGGTCCCACGCCGGGGTCTCCATCGGCGAGGACGGGCCGTCCCAGATGGGCCTGGAAGATTTGTCCATGTTCCGGTCGATCAGGGACAGCGTAGTGCTTTATCCTGTGGACGCGGTGTCTACCGAGCGTCTGGTGGAGGCGGCTCTGAAACATCCCGGCATCGTCTATATACGCACCACCCGCGAGGCTACGCCCATCAGGTATAGCCCTGATGAGGAGTTTCACATCGGCGGCTGCAAGGTGCTGTACGAAAGTGACCGGGACGTGGCCGCGGTCATCGGGGCCGGGGTTACTCTGGTGGAGGCCGTGGCAGCCTATGAAGAGTTGCAGAAAGAGGGCATCAATATCCGGGTCATTGACCTGTACAGCGTCAAACCGGTGGATAAAGCCACCCTGTTGGCCGCGGCCCAGGCCACCAAGGGCCTGATCACCGTGGAGGATCATTATCCCGCCGGCGGCATCGGGGAGGCGGTGTTGGGGGCCCTGGCGCCGGAGCCGGTGAAGGTCTATAGCCTGGCGGTGACCAAAAAGCCCAGAAGCGGCAAGCCCGCGGAACTGCTGGATTTTGAAGAGATTTCCCGGAGCGCCATCGTCAAGTTGGTAAAGCAGATTAAGTAGGGGCACGGCGGCGCCGGGGGGGCGCAACGGGCAGCAGGCTGGGGGCGCGGCTTAAAAGTTTGTTCCCCTCCTCCCAAACCCCTCCCAACAGGGGAAGGGGAGTTTAAGGTAATGTGCTTGTGGGATTTACCGAACATAAAATTTGGTGACAGAGGCACAAGCGGGAGCGCCTGTGGCACCGGCTGAAAACTGAAAATCGACAACTGAAAGGGAGCCTGACATGCGGGTGGGTATTGCCGGGGATCACGGCGGCTTTGAACTGAAAGAGCAGATGAAGGAAGACCTCAAGAGTTTGGGACAAGAAGTGGTAGACTACGGGGCCCATGAATATGATCCCTCGGACGACTTTCCCGACCTGGTAGTGCCCCTGGCCCGGGGTGTGGCTAAGGGGGAGGTGGAACGGGGTATCGCCTTTTGCGGCAGCGGCGTGGGAGCCTGCGTGGCGGTGAACAAGATAGCGGGGGTCCGGGGGGCGCTGATTACCGACCCCTATTCCGCCCGTCAGGGGGTGGAAGACGACAACATGAACATCATGTGCCTGGGGGGACGGGTGACCTGCTACGCCCTAGCCTGGGAGCTGATCCAAAACTTCTTAAAGGCCAACTTTAAAGCAGAGGAGCGCTTCCTGCGCCGCGTAGGCAAAATCACCGCGTTGGAAAAATAGGAGAACCAGAGATGAACGACAATCCTTTGGTGAAACTGGGCAATTTTGGCCAGAGCATCTGGTTGGATTATATCCGCCGGAAGATGATCGAATCCGGGGAACTGAAAAAATTTATCGATGAAGACGGCCTGAAGGGGGTCACCTCCAATCCGTCGATTTTCGAAAAGGCCATAGCCGGTTCGGACGACTATGACGAAGCCATCCGGAAGCTGGTGGGGGCAGGCAAGTCCGTGCAGGAGATTTACGAGACCCTCACGGTGGAGGATGTGGGCGCGGCCGCAGACGAATTCCGGGCCCTCTATGACCGGGTGGACGGCAAAGACGGCTTTGTCAGCCTGGAGGTCAATCCCCACCTGGCCCACGACACTGACGGCACCATTGCCGAGGCCCGGCACTTGTGGCAAGCCTTGGGCCGCCCCAATGCCTTGATCAAGGTGCCGGCCACCAAAGCGGGCCTGCCCGCGATCCGGCAGCTTATCAGCGACGGGGTCAACGTCAATGTTACCCTGCTTTTCGGCCTGCCCCGGTACAAAGAAGTGGTGGACGCTTATATTTCGGGCCTGGAAATCCGGGCGGAGAAGGGCCAGCCTCTGAACCAAGTGGCGTCTGTGGCCAGTTTCTTCTTAAGCCGCATCGACGTGCTGCTGGACCCCAAGTTTGAAAAAATGGCGGCGGAGGGCGGCCCCCAGGCCGCGGGAGCCCAGGACCTGCTGGGGCAGATCGCCATTGCTAGCGCCAAAATCGCTTACACTATCTATGAAGAAATCTATGGGAGCGAACGCTTCAAAAAACTGGCTCAGCGGGGGGCCCGGCCCCAGCGGCTGCTGTGGGCCAGCACCAGCACCAAAAATCCGGCTTATTCCGATGTGAAGTACGTGGAGCCGCTCATCGGCGCCGAGACGGTGAACACATTGCCCCTGGAGACCCTGGAGGCCTACGGGGACCATGGCAATCCCGCCCCCCGGCTCACGGAGGAGGTGGACCTGGCCGCCAGTTATATCCAGCGCCTGCCGGAGCTGGGTATCGACCTCAACCAGGCGACCCAGCAGTTGGAGGACGAGGGGGTGGAGAAGTTTAACAAGGCCTTTGATTCCCTTATGGAGACCCTGGAAAACAAGCGCCGGAAGGCTGAGGCCGTGTCGAATTAAGGGAGCCTTATGAGTTCCACGAATATCACTCATCTGTTTCTGGATATTGGCGGGGTGTTGCTTACCAATGGCTGGGATCGCCATATGCGCCGGAACGCCGCGGAAAAATTCGGGCTGGACCCGGATGATTTGAATGACCGGCACAAGATGAGTTTTGACACTTATGAGGAAGGCAAGCTGAGCCTGGACACCTATCTGAACCAGGTGGTGTTCTATAAGGACCGGCCCTTCTCCCGGGAGAGCTTCAAAGAGTTCATGTTTGCCCAGTCCCAGCCCAAGGTGGAGATGATCAACCTGGTGAGCGCTCTCAAGTGGAAACACCGGCTGAAGACCGCGGCCATCAGCAACGAAGGCCGGGAACTGACCATTCACCGGATCAAAAAATTCGATCTCACCGCGTTGATCGATTTTTTCGTGTCGTCCTGTTTTGTCCATTTCCGCAAGCCGGACGCGGACATGTACCGCATGGCCCTGGACATCTCCCAGGCGGAGCCGGAGCGGTCGGTCTATATCGATGATCGGAGCCTGTTTGTGGAGATCGCTCAGGGAATGGGGATTAAGGGAATTCATCACACCGATTTTGAGGTGACGCGCCGTAAATTGCGGGAGTTGGGGCTGGAAAGCGAGCAGTGACAGTTAGGCAAAAAGCGCTTTATGGGCTTTTGGCAAGACCTGGGTGGGCAGTTTGTATGAGCAGGCTCTTTAACCATAAGCCCGGCACTTCTCAATGAACTCAAAAGTGGAGATTTCTATGAGCAACCAGGGTTGTGACATCGGTTTGATAGGCTTGGGGGTTATGGGCCGTAATTTCGTTCTGAACATGGCGGACCATGGATATTCGGTGGCGGTGTATAACCGGACCACTGAGAAGACCAAGGATTTCATGGACAAGGAAGTGGGCTCCCGGCCCATCAAGGCGGGCTTCGAGCTGAAAGAATTTGTGGGCCTGTTGAAAAAGCCCCGGGCGGTGATCATGCTGGTATCGGCCGGAGACCCGGTGGATGCGGTGATCCGGGAATTACTGCCCTTGATGGAGGCTGGCGACCTCATCATCGACGGCGGCAACTCTCATTTTACCGACACCAATCGGCGGGTCAAATCCCTGTCGGGGAACAATCTGCACTTTTTCGGCATGGGGATTTCCGGCGGAGAGGCCGGGGCCCGGTACGGCCCGAGCCTGATGCCCGGCGGCTCTGAGGAGATGTACGACCGGGTGGGCCCCATCTTGGAGGCGGCTTCGGCTCACGTCAATGGGGATCCGTGCTGCGTCTACCTGGGGCCGGGGTCAGCCGGCCACTATGTCAAGATGGTCCACAACGGCATCGAATACGGCATCATGGAACTGATCGTGGAGACCTATGATCTCATGAAGCGGGCTCTGGGCCTGAAGCCGCCGGATTTGGCTCCCATCTATGACGCCTGGAACAAAGCTGAGTTGAACTCTTACCTGGTGGAGATCACCGCCAAGATTTTCACCAAAAAAGACGACCGCACCGGCAATTTTCTGGTGGACATGATCCTGGACAAGGCCAAGCAGAAGGGCACGGGCATGTGGACCTCCTGGGACGCCATGGACCTGCAGACCGGGACGCCCACCATCGACGTGGCAGTGGTCATGCGGGATATGTCAGGTTATAAGGATGAGCGTCTGGCCGCGTCCCAGGTCCTGGGCGCCACCACTCACACCTTTACGGGCGACAAGGAGCGCTTCATCGGCCAGCTGAAAAATGCGCTGTTCGCCAGCATGATTGCCACTTATGCCCAGGGCATGGCCCTGCTGCATAAGGCTTCGAGCGCCTATGGCTATAATTTGGACTTGGAGGCCGTGGCCCGCATCTGGCGGGGCGGCTGCATCATCCGGGCGGCCCTGCTGGAGGATATCCGCAACGCCTACAAGAGCAAGGCGGATTTGGCCAATCTCCTCATGGACCCCTACCTGGGCAAGGAATTTCTGAAGCGGGAGGCCGACTTGCGGGAAGTGGTGCGGGTAGCCGCCTCCCTGGAGCTGCCGGCTCCGGCCTTGATGGTGACTCTGGGCTACTATGACGCCTACCGCAGTGCGGTGGTGCCGGCCAACCTGATCCAGGCCCAACGGGACTTTTTCGGGGCGCATCAGTATGAGCGCATCGACGCTGAGGGCAGCTTTCATACCCAGTGGGAGTAGCCAGTAGCCATTAGTCAGTGGTCAGAAAGAATCTAAGCCACCGAACAGGCTATTGATTTAAGCGCTGAAGGTACTGCACTTGGGGGAGAAGAAAGCGGTGTGTGGCGCCAGTAATAAGCACCGATAACTGATAACTGCTTTTCATGGAGGTTTTATGGGAACCGATCACCGGCCCGACCCCACGGTTTTCATCATCTTTGGCGGCGCGGGCGACCTCGCCTGGCGCAAGCTCATCCCGGCCCTCTACAATTTGCATCTGGACCGGTGGTTGCCGGAGAAGTTTTCCATCATCGGCACCGGTCACCGGCATACCAGCGATGACCAGTTTCGCCAGCATTTGCGCGAGGGGGTGGACAAATTTTCCCGCCGGGGCAAAACCAAAGACGAAGAATGGCAGGGGTTTGCCGCGCATCTGAATTTCATGGCGGCAGACCTGGACAAGTCCGAGGTATTTGGGGAACTGGCCAAAAAGTTGGGAGACCAGGACAAGAACTGGAATACCAAGGCCAATCGCATCTTTTACCTGAGTCTGCCGCCGCGCATGATCGACCCCGTCGCCCGGGAGTTAGGCAAGGCCAAACTGAACCAGGACCGCAAGCGGACCCGCATCGTGGTGGAAAAGCCTTTTGGGCATGATCTGGAGTCAGCCCAGAAGCTGAACCGCGACCTGGGGGAGATCTTCCAGGAATCCCAGATTTTTCGCATCGATCACTATCTGGGCCAAGAGACGGTGCAGAATATCCTGGCTTTTCGCTTTGCCAACACCCTGTTTGAGCCCATTTGGAACCGGCATTACATTGATAACGTGCAGATCACGGTGGCGGAAACCGAGGGCGTGGGCAGCCGGGCCCATTATTACGATCACGCCGGCGCGCTGCGGGATATGGTCCAAAACCACCTGTTGACCATCATGTGCCTCACTGCCATGGAACCGCCCATTTCTTTCAGCGACAATGAAGTGCGCAATAAAAAGGTGGACGTGCTGCGCGCGGTGCGGCCTATCCCTCCGGAGCAGATTCACCGGTTTGCGGTGCGGGGCCAGTACGGCTCTGGCACCATGGACGGGGAAATGGTCAAGGGCTACCGGTCAGAAAGCGAAGTGGACCGCAATTCGGCCATAGATACCTTTGCGGCGATCAAACTGGAAGTGGATAACTGGCGCTGGCAGGGGGTGCCTTTCTATTTGCGCACGGGCAAGCGTTTGCCCTCCAAGACCTCGGAAGTCTCCATCCAGCTCAAAGGGGTGCCGCATTTGAGTTTTCCAACGACCTCGGTAATGGACTGGCGGCCCAACCGGATCATCATCGCCATTCAGCCCGAGGAAGGGATTTTTATCCGCTTTGAGTCCAAGTATCCGGGGCCGACCATGCGTTTGTCCCCGGTCATGATGCAGTTCTTCTACCGGGAGGCCTTTAAGGTGGGGACTCCGGAAGCTTATGAGACTCTGCTGCTGGACGTGATGAGGGGAGACGCCACTTTATTCATGCGGGCCGACCAGACCGAAGTGGCCTGGTCCATCCTGATGCCCAACCTGGAGGTTTGGAACAATATTACCCCCACGGATTTTCCCAACTATGCT
>JARRQO010000093.1:0-7933 GCA_037381685.1 Deltaproteobacteria bacterium
CACCGAATCAACTTGCGACCTCTGCGAATGTCTGGTGCAGGACAGCCGCCCCCGGCTACCCACCCTTGATGCAAGTCAGTCGCTCAAGAGGCCTCGGCTTTATCAAGGCCACGAAAATGGAAAGTTTTTAATATGGAAGCGAAATCAGCACCCTAGATCAACTTCGGACCTTGAACTTTTCGTAGCAGCAATCGAGACTCCCACCCAGCCTCAAATTATTTTAACTTCCAGCCAAAACCCGAGACCTGAAATCCTCTTAATGTTCCTGGGCCTGGGGCTGGGGTTTGAAACCCCAGAAAATCAGCATGATGCCGCACACCACAAAGAGGACCAGGGCGAGGAGCTGAGTCAGGGGCATCCAGCCAAAGAGCACCGGCCCCCGATAATCCAGGGGGCTGCGATAAAACTCGATCACGAAGCGCCCCACTCCGGCCAGAAACAAGTATAACAGCGTCAACTGCCCGTTATAGCTCTTCCGGGTCCTGAACCAAAAAAGAAACCCGAACACCCCCAATCCCCAGAAAGACATGTAAAGCTGGGTAGGATGTATGGGGATTCCCTTCAGCGGACACAGGGACGCGGGGTTGGTGAACACCACCGCCCAGGGCACTTTGGTGGGAATTCCAAAGCAGCAACCGGCCATGAAGCAGCCGATCCGGCCGAAAAACTGGCCCAGGGGCGTGCCCAGAGCCAGGGCATCCAGGGTCGTACGCCAGGGCCAACCGTGGCGGCGGATGTAAATATAGGCCACAATCAGGACCAGAAACAGGCCTCCCTGAAAATCCAGGCCGCCTTCCCAGATGGCAAAAAGTCTCAGCGGATGGCTCAGGAAAGTCCGGGGCTCCAGAATTACAAAGAGCAGGCGGGAGCCCACCAGGGCCGCCACGATGATATAAAAACAGAGATCGTAAAATTGTCCCTTGGGCAGGCCCAGGCGCTCGGCTTCCCGGCCCGCCATTAAGATGGCGCTCAGAAAGGCCACAGCCAGCATGACCCCATAGGTATAGATGGTAACGGGACCGAGTTTAAACAGGATGGGATGCATCTGCGGTTTTCTCTTCTCTTATAACAACCCATACCAGGACGGCGGCTCCCACACAGACCAGGCTGTCGGCCACGTTGAAAGCCGGCCAGTGGTAGTGGCCGTAGTAAACGTCAATAAAATCCACCACTTCTCCCAAGCGGAGACGATCAATCAGGTTCCCCAGAGCCCCGGTCAGAATCAGGCTGTAGCCCAGGGCCGCGGGCCAGTGGTCCTCGGGCAGCCGCCAGAGCAGGTAACCCAGGACCGCCAGCACCAAGGCGGTGGTAGCCACAAAAAACAGCCAGGCATATTGCGCCGACCAGCCCGAAAACAAGCCAAACGCGGCGCCCTTATTATGGATGTTCACCAGGTTGAGAAGTCCGGGGATAACGGGCGCCTTGCCCCCCACAGGCAGCTTCAGGCTGATCAGAGCCTTGCTCACCTGATCGAGCACCAGCCCCGCCACCAGAACCGGCAAAAGGATGGCTAATTTCCGGGACACGTTTTATCCCTCCAGGACCTCACGGCAGCGGGCGCATACCTGGGGATGGTTGGGGTCTTCCCCCACTGAGGGGAAGGTGAACCAGCAGCGGACGCATTTAGCTCCGGGCGCGGGCTCGACTCTGACCCACAAATGGGGAACTTCCTGGGCCGCCAACCCCTGGCCTTCTTCGCCTGCCATTTTAAGGTCAGCCACTTGGGCCAGGGTTTTCAGCTCCGTCGCCTCCGCGGTCAGTTTATCATAAAGCTCGCCGCTTGCCCCCAAAATTACCCTGACCTCCTGGGCGGTGGTCAGGCGCTTCTCTTTCCGGGCTTCTTCCAGACCCCGGTTGATTTCACCCCGGACTTTCAGCAAAAAGTCGTATTTGGCCAGCAAGGCCTCGTCGGGAAAACCGGCAGGCGGCTCGGGAAAGGCCCCCAGATGCACGCTTGCGGCGCGGCCGGACCCGGGAAGGTGCTGCCAGATTTCCTCCGCGGTAAATGACAGGATAGGGGCCATGGCCAGGGTCAGGCCCTGGAGCAGGTCGTGTAAGGTGCTCTGGGCGCTCCGGCGTTCCGGGGAATCGGCTCGGGAGACGTAAAGGCGATCTTTTAAGATATCCAGGTAGATGGCGCTCATCTCCACCGCGCAAAACTGGTGCAGGCGGTGGAAAGCCAAATGGAATTCGTAATTCTCGTAGGCCCGCTTGACCCGGGCCAGCAACTGGGCCAGCCAGGACAGGGCCAGGCGGTCCAACTCCTCCCGCTGATCCGGCGCCAGCCACTGCGTCTCAGGATCAAAGTCAAAGAGGTTGCCCAGCATAAAGCGGGCGGTATTGCGGAACCGCCGGTAGGCTTCGGCCAACTGCTTCAGGATGTCGGGCGACAGCCTGACGTCATCCCGGTAATCCTCCGCCGACACCCACAGCCGCAGGATTTCCGCCCCATATTTCTTCATGACTTCCTGGGGGGCGATGACGTTGCCCTGGGACTTGGACATCTTGCGACCCTCGCCGTCCACCACAAAACCATGAGTCAGCACGCCCTCATAAGGGGCCTGGCCCCGGTTGCCCACACAGGTCAGGAGGCTGGAGTGAAACCAGCCCCGGTGCTGGTCCGAGCCCTCCAGGTAGAGGTCCGCAGGCAGGGCCAGGGCCGGATCGGGCTCGAGCACTGCGGCCCAACTTACCCCGGAGTCGAACCAGACGTCCAGGATGTCGGTCTCTTTGTTAAAATCCGCGCCGCCGCAAGCGCATCTGGTCCCCGGAGGGAGCAGGTCGGCCGCAGGTGCCGCAAACCAGAAATCCGCGCCCTCGCGCCGCACCCGGGCAATGAGGCCCTCTAAAATCTCGGGAGTCAGCATCACCTGGCCGCAGCCGGCGCAGTGAAAGGCCACGATGGGCACCCCCCAGGCCCGCTGCCGGGAAATGCACCAATCCGGGCGCCGCTCCACCATCTGGTAGATGCGCTCCCGGCCCCACCGGGGCACCCAGGAGACCCGGTCAATGGCCGCCAGGGCCTTGTGCCTCAGGTCATTGGCCTCCATGGAGATGAACCACTGCTCCGTGGCCCTAAAGATGATGGGCCGCTTGCAGCGCCAGCAGTGCGGGTAGCTGTGGGTGGTCTCCCGGGCCTCCAGCAGCCGGCCTTTTTCTTTGAGCAGCGTGATAATCCCGGCGTTGGCCTCCCAGACTTTTTGGCCTGCAAACTCCGGCACTTCCTGGGTAAAGCGGCCGCCATCATCCACCGGCGAATAGGGCTCCAAACCGTAGCGGCGGCCGCTGTCATAGTCCTCCTGGCCGTGCCCCGGTGCGGTGTGCACCAGGCCGGTGCCCGCCTCCAGGGTGACGTAGTGGGCCGGGATTACCCCAGAATCCCGCCCCAGCCAGGGATGCCGGCAAACCGCGCCCTCCAGTTTGCGGCCTTTGACTCTGAAGATTTCTTGTCCCTTGAGCCCCCATTGACTCAACAATCCTGGGGCCAAATCCGCAGCCAGCACCAGGATTTCGTCTCCCAGGTCCAGGCCCACATATTCCAAATCCGGGTGCACCGCAATGGCCAGGTTGGCCGGCAGAGTCCAGGGCGTGGTGGTCCAAATGACCAAGAAGACGTTTTTATCAGCACCCAACTCCGGAACCGCCACCGGCGCCTTGACCAGCGGAAATTTTACAAAAATAGAGGGGCTTTTTTCCTCGGCGTATTCCACTTCGGCTTCAGCCAAGGCGGTGCGGCAGGTGGCGCACCAGTGGATGGGTTTTTTGCTCCGGTGAATGGCGCCGCCAAAATAGAACTTGCCATATTCTTCAATTATTTCAGCAATATATGCATTGCGCATGGTAAGATAGGGCTGCTCCCAGTCGCCCAACACCCCCAGGCGCTTGAATTCGTCCCGCTGGACGTCAATGAACCGATTGGCGTAAGCCCGGCAGCGCTGGCGCACCTCCACTTGGGACAGACGCAGCTTTTTAGCCTTCAGTTCCTTGTCCACCTGGTGTTCGATGGGCAGGCCGTGGCAATCCCAGCCCGGCACATAGGGGCAATCAAAGCCCATCATCTGCCGGGACTTGACGATAATATCCTTGAGAATCTTGTTTAAGGCGTGCCCCAGATGAATGTGGCCGTTGGCATAAGGAGGGCCGTCGTGCAGGACAAACTTGGGCCGCCCCTGGCTTTGGGCCCTGATCCGGCCGTACAGGTCCATTTCGTCCCAGCGCGCCAGAAACAATGGTTCCCGCCGGGGCAGGTCGGCCTTCATGGAAAATTCGGTGCGGGGCAGATTGAGAGTCGCTTTATAATCCATCAAAAGGGCCTCCAGACACAATTTTTTCATTTTACCATAACCCCTTCCGCCAAGGAATCATTAAGGCAAGCAAACCACTGGCTTCATATCAAAGGTTCGCCACTAGTTTTGTGCTCCCACCCCAATTTGCCACTTCTTGACCGGAGAGAAAGGTTTAGGATAAACTTATAAAATGCGGCAAGGGCTCAAGGCTTTTCTGCTTTCGGCTTTCGTCTTCCCTGGGCTGGGGCAGCTTTACAACCAGGACCGGCGCAAGGGCGTTTTTTTGGTCCTGGGGGCCAACCTCCTGTTGGGCGCGCTCCTGCTGGTGGGCATGGTGCTTCTGTCCCAGGAGTACC
Organism: Deltaproteobacteria bacterium; assembly: GCA_037381685.1. Classification (GTDB taxonomy): domain Bacteria; phylum Desulfobacterota; class Desulfobaccia; order Desulfobaccales; family 0-14-0-80-60-11; genus 0-14-0-80-60-11. Next base: position 4,643 of record JARRQO010000093.1, read on the forward strand.
TGTCGGTCTTCTACCCCCGCCCCCTGACCTGGCAGCTGGTCCGGCTTCTGATTTCGGATACCATCGTCCACCCCTTTTTCCTGATTCCCTTTGTCCTGCTCATGGCCTTGTGGGGCTTTGCCATGGTGGACGCCGCCCGGAGCGCCGGGTTGCCCAAGACGCCCGAAAACGAGAAGGTTTAGGACTTCGCATGCGACAATACCTGCTGGACGAAATCCCCAGAAACGATATCCCCCGGGTGCGGGAGTATCTTAACCAACACGCTCTGCCTGCGGGTCTGGAAGGTATCTGGTGGGTGGACCTGCAGGAAGACCTGCTGAGCCCGGATCAGTTCTCCCATCAGAATTGCCGGCCTTTTCGCTTCGCCGTGGAAGTGGGCGATGATTTCGTCCGCTTCGAATTTCTCATTCGCAGTATGCAGACCATGCGTTGCAGTTGCATCGGCTACGCCACCCGGCCTCAGCGGGACTTCATTATGGCTTTTGCCGACCGCCTGGTGGAGGAGTTGGCCCTGAGAACCTGATTATCTTTACGAAATTAAGCTCTTATCTCTTGATAGAGCTTTACCAACATCTTCCAAGCCGCCCCATGTCGCCGCAGGCTTTAGCCTGCGGGCCAGACCGGATGCCCAGGCCGCGGCCCCGCCGAATTTTTCCGAAAATTTTCCTTCCGTCTCCTCCGCCTTAACATTTTCTTTAGGCGCAACTCTAATTCATCAAGCAAGCAGCAATTCCTAAAGGAGGGGGAGAATCATGAACGGCTGGCAACGCTTCCTGGGCTTGGGCCCGGGAAAACTGATGGCCCTTCTGGCCGCCTTGGCCCTGGGCCTGTCAATAGGTTGCGCCACCTCTCAACCGAGTCCCAATCCTTATATGTATAGTGGCGCGGGGCTGGGCGCGGCCTTGGGGGCCGGTTTAGGGGCGGCCATCAATCACCGCAATCCGTTAAAGGGCGCGGCTATCGGCGGTCTGCTGGGAGCCGCAGGAGGTGGGGTGGCCGGCGAGGCTTACGGCCAATCCCGGGCTCAACAGCAGTATCAGCAGGGTTATTACTACCCGCCGCAATCACCGGGCTATTACCCGCCGCCGCAACAGCAGGGTTATTACCAGCAGCAGCCCTATTGTGCGCCTTCGCCCGGCTGATGGGCCCCGGCCCTGGTTCGGTTGCAGCAAAAACCCCGGAGAAATCCCTCTCCGGGGTTTTTTATATTATAAAATGGAATCGTTACCGCGCTTGGGTTGGGAGGCTCCGTAAATCTTTTTCAGCTGAGGGCTTAAAGTCAGTGATATTGGAGTCCATCACCCTGAAGCCGCCGCTTTACTCTCTCCCACTTTACCGGTTCTTCCATCCGGCGTTCGGCCACCACGGCCAGGTCATGCAAATCTTCCAACAATTGTTCGTACTGCTTAACCGGAATAATTACCGCGGTTTTTTTCCCGTTAGAGTCCACCACAAATTGACGTGAATGCTGAGACTTAAACATAATATTCACCCAAATAACTTTTTGAAATAATTATAATAATTCTTCAATAAATCTCAATACGGCATCACGGTGTATTTCTGCATGGCCTTGGGCACATACCACTTGACGAAGTTGTAATCAATGCCCGCGGGCGCGGGTTTAATGCCGTGGAAGCGCCGGGAGATGGCCGGCAGGGCGTCAGGCACAAAGAGAAAAGTGTAGGGCTGATCTTCGGCCAGGATTTCCTGAAACTTGAAGTAGGCTTGCCGCCGCTTTTCCCGGTCGAAGGTGTGGCGCCCCTCGGACAGGAGCCGGTCCACCTCGGGGTTTTTATAGCCGATGAAGTTGAGTTCGCCGGGCTTGGTCTTGGTGGAACTCCAGATGTCGTACTGGTCCGGGTCCAGGCCGGTGTTCCAGCCCAACAGCACCGCTTCGAACCGCCCTTTTTCAATGAACTGCTTGAGAAAGGAGGCCCACTCGATGGTACGGATCTTTACCTGGATGCCGATGTTGTGCAGGCGGCGCTGGATGATCTCCGCGGTGCGCACCCGGATGTTGTTGCCCTGGTTGGTGAGGATGGTGAATTCGAAAGGCTGGCCGTTCTTGGTGAGAACGCCCTCGGCATTGGGGTGCCAGCCTGCCGCGGCCAGCAGGGCCTTGGCTTTAGCCGGATTGTAAGGAAATTTGGGCACGTTGGGGTTGTAATACCAGGTCCCGGGCTTGTAGGGACCGGTGGCTTCCACCCCCAGGCCCATGAGCACCCCTTCGATAATTTCCTTTTTGTTGATAGCCGAAGTCAGGGCCTGCCGCACCCGCCGGTCGGCGAACCGGGGGTCGCGCAGGTTATATCCCAGGTAGATATAAGAAAAAGGCATGTAGCGGTATTTTTTATACAGACGATCGAACTTGGGGTACGCCGTCTGGCGGGTGTATTGCAGCGGCGTGAGGCCCATGCGGTCGATCTTGCCGGCCTTCAGCTCCAGAAACATGGTGGCCATGTCAGGGATCACCCGGTAAAGATAACCGTTGAGATAAACCCGGCCTTCAAAGTAATTGGGGTTGTAGGACAGGGCGATTATCTGACCGGTTTTCCACTTCTTGAAAACATAGGGACCGGTGCCGATGGGGTGCCGCCCCAGGGGCGACTTGGTGATGTCCTTACCGGCCAGCAGGTGCCGGGGCAGGATGGCCAGGGTCCAGGAGCCCAGGGCCGGGGCGAAGGGCTGGGGATAGGTGACCCGAAACGTGTAGTCATCCGGCGCTTCGGCCTTTTTCACCTGGAGATAATCCCCGGAATAGGCGGTGGGGGTGTTGGGGTCCACCATGACTTTATAGGTGAACAAAACGTCCTTGGCGGTGAAGGGGGCGCCGTCCTGCCACTTGACCCCATGGCGCAGATGAAAGGTGATGGTCAAGCCGTCTTTGGAGATGTCCCAGCTCTGGGCCAAATCCCCCACCAAGTTGAGGTTGCCGTCATATTTGACCAGGCCGTTGTAAATCAGGCCGATAATGCCGGCCGAGGCGGCATCGGAGGCCAGGGGCGGTAACAGGGTGCTGGCGTCGCCGATGGAGGCATCGATTAACAGGTCGCCATAGGCGGGTCCGGTGTTGGGACCGCTGTAATCAGGCTCCTTTTCCTGGGACTGACAGCCGCCAAGAATAACCAGGACTATCAGGCCCAATAGCCAAAAAATCCGCCATTTCTGTATCATGGTAATTTCATATTTCCATGAGGTTGAATATTTTGGGCCTCTAATACCAAGTCGCAGTCGAAAATTTAGAATCGTAGAGGCACAGCTGCGTGTGCGCCCTCGGTCAAGGGCGGACAC
>JARRQO010000094.1:0-7892 GCA_037381685.1 Deltaproteobacteria bacterium
ATGTTGAGCCGCCGCGAGTACCTGGAATTTAATCCCCAGGACCTGATCCTCACCTGCGGGGCCGCGGGCGGACTCAACGTCGTGCTCAAGGCCTTGCTGGATCCGGGAGACGAAGGGTTGATCCTGGCTCCCTATTTTCCCGAGTACCATTTTTACGCGGACAACCACGGGGGCGTCCCCCGAGTGGTGGAAACCGACGCCAACTTTCAAATCGATCTGGCCCGCCTGGCCGAGGCCACAAGCCCCCGGACCCGCGCGGTCATTATCAATTCCCCCAATAACCCCACCGGCCAGATGTCCGATGCCGCCGCCTTGAAAGAATTGGGGCGGATTTTGTCGGACCACGCCGGACGCCACGGCCGGCCGGTTTACCTGCTGGCGGACGAGCCCTACCGGCACCTGGTCTATGACGGCGCCGAGGTCCCCAGCGTTTTGGCGGCCTACCCCGACACCCTGCTGGCGACCTCCTTTTCCAAGGACCTGTCCATCCCCGGAGAGCGTCTGGGCTATATCGCGGTGAGCCCCCGGGCTGCCGGCCGGGACGAATTGGAAGGGGCCCTGGTGCTGGCCAACCGCATCCTGGGCTTTGTCAACGCCCCGGCCCTGATGCAGCGGGTGGTGGCGTCCTTGACCGACGTCACCCTGGATATCACCCCTTACGCCCGGCGGCGGGAGCTTTTCTGCGATATCCTGGCCGGTGCGGGCTATAAGTTTCTCAAACCCAAGGGCGCCTTTTATCTCTTCCCCGAAGCCCCCGGCGGCGATGACCTGCGCTTCGTGTCCGCGCTCAAGGAAGAAAATATTCTGGCGGTGCCGGGGCGGGGTTTTGGCCGGGCCGGCTATTTCCGCCTGGCCTTTTGCGTGTCCGAGGCGGTCATCCAGGCCGCGGCCCCGGGTTTTGCCCGGGCCAGGCAAAAGTTGGCGGGATAATTTTTTAACCGCAAACCGCAAACCAAAAAGGGAAACTGGATTTTATGGCTAAACGCCCTTCGCTGCCCCGGCCGATGCCGATAAAAGAGGTAGTCCAACGGGTTTTATCCCGGGGCGACCGGGACGCCCTCCAACTGCGCCAACAGATTCGCCAGGTCTGGGAGGCCGTAGTCCCGCCCGGCCTCGCGGCCGAAAGCCGTCTGGTAGACCTGCGCCGCAAGGCCCTCTGGGTGGAAGTCAGCTCCAGTCCTCACAGCCAGGAACTGCAGTTCCTCAAACCGAAAATCCTGGCGGCCCTGGACCAGGCCCTGGGGCCCGGCAAGATCAAAGACCTGCGGGTGCGGCTGGGGGAACCTCCCAAAGTCTAGTTTTGCCTCCCCGAGAGCAATCAAGGGCCATGGCTGGGAGCGCTTGTGAGCGCGCCCTCAAGCCAGGGCGGAACCCAGGGGTCGCCTCCACCCGAAAATTGTCCCTGGCTGCGACCAAATTTGGGCGGCTGTCAGGGCCAAAACTTATTTCTGGGGCAGATGGATAAAAAAGGTGCTGCCTTTGCCCGGCGCGCTCTGGAGGGTCACATAGCCCTCGTGGGCCTGGGCGATGTGTTTGACGATGGCCAACCCCAAACCGGTGCCGCCCACCTTGCGGCTGCGGCCGGGGTCCACCCGGTAGAAGCGCTCGAAGAGCCGGGGCAGGTGTTCCGGGGCGATGCCGGAGCCTTGGTCCCGCACCAGGATCAGGACTTCGCCGAGTTCGACCAGGGCCTCCACCTGGACCGGGCGGGTCGCGGGGCTGTATTTGACCGCATTGTCGATGAGATTGACTACGGCCTGCTCCAACAGCGGCGCGTTGATCGCCGCCATGAGATCATCAGGGCAGGTGAGGGCAATGGCGATGTCTTTGGCCGCGGCCCGCTCCCGGCAGACCTGGACGGCATTGGCCAGGACTTCCTTGATGCGGCCGGGGACCAGGTCGATTTCGCCCTGTTCCGAATCCTGTTCAATGCGTGACAGGCTCAGGAGGTCGTCGATGATGGCGTTGAGGCGATCGGCGTGCTTGGCGATGATTTTCAGGAAATTCAAGGCGTTTTCCGGTTCCTGCATGGCCCCGTCCAGCAGGGTTTCCACAAAGCCCTTGATGGAGGTAATGGGGGTTTTGAGCTCATGAGAGACATTGGCGACAAAATCCCGCCGGGCCTGCTCCAGGTGGCGTAACCGGGTCACGTCGTTGAATACGATCAGGGCCCCGAAAGCCTGGCCCTGGAGGTCTCTCAAGGGGGTGCCCCTAATCTTGAGGAGGCTTTCCCGGTCGCTATCCCGGATGATGATTTCTCCGTCCAACTGCCGGGGGCTGCCCAGAGCCCGGCTCACAAAATTCTGCAGATCGGGGTTGCGCACCACTTCCGGCAAGGGCCGCTCCCGGGCGGTCTCCGGGTTCACTTGCAACAGCCGGGCCCCGGCCTGGTTCAGGGTAATGATACACTCCCGCCGGTCCACGGCCATGACCCCTTCCACCATGGACGCCAGCACCGCATCCTGCTCCTGGCGCTGGATGACGATGGTGTGAATGCGCTGGTCCAGTTGAGCCGCCATGTAGTTCAAGGCCTCGGCCAGGCTGGCCAGTTCGTCGGAGGCGGGCACGGGCACCTTGACCCGCAAATCTCCCTGGGCAAATCGTTGGGCGCCCTGCTTCATTTCTTCCAGGGGGCGGGACAAACGGCGGGCCATTACTAGGCTGAGCAGGGCCGCCAGGAGCACGGCGCCCATGCCCCCCAGGGCAATTTTAAAATACATGGCCTTGAGAGTCCGGTCAATGAAGGCCACGGGCAGGGAGGCCCGCACCACGCCCATGACCCGGCCCTGGCTTTTCACCGGCACCGCCACATACATCATGGGAGTCTCTACCGTGTAGCTGTGCCGGGTGGAAATGCCGATCTTACTCTGAAAGGCCTGCTGGATTTCGGGCCGGTCGGCATGATTGTCCATCCGGGCCGGACTGTTCGAGGAATCCCCCACGACCCGCCCCGAGGGCAGAATTACCGTCAGGCGGGTGTGGCTGAGCCGGCCCAATTTTTTGCAGAGACGGTCCACGGCCTCGGGCTGCAAGGGACTGAGCAGTTCCTGAAACTGGGGCTTGACCAAATCGGCCCGAATTGTCAAATCCGAGGCGGTGTGCTCCAGGAAGGAATGGCGCCAGCTTTGAGAGACGTACCAGACCACCGCTAACAGGGCCAACAGGACAATGATCAGATAAGAAGGGTAGAGTTGAGCCACCAGGCGGCGACGTCGCATGTTAATACCGTTTGCAGTTGGGATTGGCGATTTGCGCTCAAAAAATCCGCATTAACAATCAGTTAGATATTATTATACAAGTAACCCTGGAAAACCGACAGGTTATTCTTTGAAGCGGTAGCCTACCCCTCGCACGGTCTCGATATATTCGCCGGCGGGCCCCAGTTTCCTGCGCAGCCCGACGATCTGGACGTCCACGGCCCGCTCGGACACGGAATAGTCATCGCCCTGGACCCCCTGGACGATCTGGGAGCGGGTGAAGACCCACCCGGGGCGCCGGGCCAGGAAGAAAAGCAGGCGGAACTCGGTGGAGGTCAGGTCCACGGGTCGGCCCTGGACCAGGACTTGGTGGCGGCCAGAATGGATGGTGAGTTCGTGGAGTTCCAGGGCCTCGGATTCCGGCGGGGGTTCGGTCCGCTGGCGGCGCAGCACGGCCCGGAGCCGGGCCAAAAGCACCCGGGGGCTGAAGGGTTTGGTGACGTAGTCGTCGGCGCCCAACTCCAGGCCCGCCACGACGTCGGCCTCCTCGCCTTTGGCCGTGAGGATGATGATGGGCTGCTCCCGGGTCTTGGCGTCCATCTTGAGTTCCCGGCAGACCGTGAGGCCGTCGATGCCCGGGAGCATCAGGTCCAGGACGATGAGGTCCGGGGGCTGGGAGCGGGCCGCCTCGAGACCCTCCTCCCCGGAGAGCACCGCGGTCACCCGGTACCCTTCTTTCATCAGGTTGTACCTTACCAACTCCAGGATGTCTTCTTCATCCTCCACCACCAGGATGTGCTCTTTGGCCATGGAAATCTCCTCAGACCGCTCGCGGCAGGCTATTTTCGGGACGCGCATCGTTCAGAATGACTAAAAAGTGCGGGGCTTGGAAAATCTCCTAATTTTTTAATTATTAAATTTATCTAAATTATTCGGCGGCATGGGCTTGCCAAACTGTCTCGGCGCAGGCTGAAGCCCGCAACTGGAGCAAATTCAGTAATTTTTCAGAGTCATGCAGATCGCTGGACTATCCTTGCCCCTCCAGCTTTGCCAGGCGCTTGTGCATTTGCCGGTTCCGCTGCCAGCGGCTGGTAACGTCGCGGATAATAGCTGCGGCCCCCAGAACCGTCGCGGCAACATTTCACTTGCCTGTATTTTGGTATACACCCGATAGGTAAAAATTATAAAGGGAAAATTGGGGGCCCAACGAAGAAAGGCGCGGCCGAAGGGGGTAGGGGCATTGATTTTTTCCCGCGCCGGTTTTACATATGAGGATAATGGATGGTGCCAATATATCTGATATATAATGCCAGGAAACCGCGGGAACCTTTATAGGGTCGCGTTCCCTTCCAAACTCCGGTTCCCGGCCTTACCTGGCGAACCTGATAACCGCAAGGAGTATGCCGTGAAAGTATGGCGCGGCGGTTTCCTGACCTTGATGTTGGTGGGCTGGTTGTGGCTGATTCCGGTGTTCCCAATCCTGTCCCCGGGCCCGGCGGCCGCCAAAGCCCTGCCGGTGTTGCTGGAGTTCGGCCGCAAAGGCTGTAACATCTGCCAAAGGTCGGAATCCATTGTCCAGGCGGTCAAGGACCAGTATCCCGGCCGCTTTGAGGTGCGCCGGTTTTATATAAACCAGGAACAATCCTGGTTTTATCGGTATAAAGTTGCCATTGTGCCGTCCCAGGTGTTTCTTGATGCCGAGGGCCGAGAAGTCTATCGCCACGCCGGCGTCTTCAAGATCGATGACTTGATCCGCAAACTGCGAGAATTGAAGTTTATTAAGTAATCAAGGGCTGGGGCGCGGTGAGGGCCTGATTCAAAAACCCCTCCGGCTGGAACCGGAGGGGTCGGGACCAGGCGCCTGAAGGTTAGTTGATCTTATGGACGAACTGTTATCACCGGGCAGGGGGCGCTTTGCACCACCTTGTCGGCCACACTGCCGAAAATAGCCCGGTCCAGCCCTTTGCGGCCATGGACCCCCATGATGATCAAGTCAATCTTTTCTTTATTGGCCAACTCCAGGATCTTGACCGCCGGAGAGCCTACTTCCACCCGGGTCTCCAGCTTGGGAAAATCTTTAAACAAATCCTTCGCCACCGCGGCCATTTTTTTGCGGGCTGATCCTACCGCCTCTTCCTGAAAATTCTGGATGTTGCTGTGGGGCACGAAAAAAGTGGAGAAATTCGACAGATCCTGGGTGACAAACAGGACATAAACCGTGGCCCCGAACTTTTCCGCAAAGGCGGAAACCCAGGGCACCAGGCCTTGAAAATCCGAGGCAAAATCGACTGGAAAAAGAATTTTTTGAACCTGTTTCATCTAGCAAGCCTCCCTTCGGCTGGTTTGCATGGAGATTGTGAAATTTTTAGTAAACTAATCAATGCCCCTGTTCTTGTCAAGTTAAAAAGCCGGGGAGAGCCCAGGGGCGATGCTGAAAGGAAAATACCGCGATAAGCCAAGGGATCCGGTGGGGGCAAAAAAACCCCTTGCCAAACCTTTTGGGGATTATTATATTTCCCAAGCGTATTCCTTACGGGGAAATTAGACTAATTCAAGGAGCGGGGTGAGTACCATCGGTGAGATGCGCTTTAGTCCGGACCACGTCTGGGTACGGATGGATGACGACTCCCAGGCCACCATCGGCTTGACGGATTACCTCCAGGAGAAATTGGGGGAAATCTACAACCTGCGGCTGCCCGAGGAAGGCGAGGAGTTCATCAAGGATGAACCCTTCAGCCTGGTCGAAGCCAAAAACGGCCGGCGGGAGTTGCGGGCCCCGATCTCCGGCGAGGTCGTGGATATCAATTACGAAGCCGCGGAGATGCCGGAAATCATCAATGAGGACCCCCTCACGGAAGGATGGTTGGTTAAAGTCGAAATGATTTCCGCTCAGGAATTCGATGAGCTGTTCACCAAAGAGGAATACGAAGATCATTTGAGTGAAGAAGAGGATTTGGAAGAAGACTGAGTCTGAGTCTGGACCGGGTTACACCACAGTCGTTTTCCCACCCAAAAGTAATGGGGGCGCGGGCCGGTGCCTTGAGGTAAAATCAAGGGATGGAGCGCGCCGGCCAATGCATGTCTGCCACCCGCATTCATTCTAAGCCCAAGTCATGGCTGTGGGGGACCTTGACCTCCATCCGCCTGACTGTCTTTATCCTTTTGATTCTGGCCGCGGTGGCCGTTATCGGCACCGTACTGCCCCAAAACCAGCCCCCGGGCCTGTATGTCAGGCTCTATGGGGCAGGCTGGGGAGGGCTGCTGTGGCGGGGCGGGTTTACCCACGTTTACTTCAGCCCTTGGTTTCTGGTGCCCATGGGCCTGCTGGCGCTGAATATCTGCGCCTGCATAGTCCACGGTTTGCCCCAGGCGGTGAAACGGGCCCTGCGTCCTCTGAGCGTGGAGGCGGCCCTGGCCTTGCCCGAACGGGGCCGGGTCACCTGGCCCGCGGACGTCGATCCCCACCCGGTAATTACCGCGGCCCTGAGCCGGGAGTCGGGTCACTTCCGCCGGGAGAAGCTTGCCGATCAGGAGATCTATCACCTGGAACGGGGTCGCTTACGGCCCCTGGGCCCCTATCTGATCCATGTGGCCCTGCTGTTGATTCTGGCAGGGGGGCTGATCGGCAAATTCTGGGGGGTGGAAGGGCGGTTGGCCCTGGACCAGGGAGGGGTGGCCAGCGCCTTTCAGGTTGGGCCCAAAACGGAGAAGCCCTTGCATTTTCAGGTGCGCCTGGACAAATTTAAGGTTTCCTATTATGAGCCGGGAGGCACCCCCAAGGAATTTCGCTCGGACCTCACTTTTCTTAAAGATGGCCGGGACATGGCCCAGGCCGTCTGCCGGGTCAACGCACCCGCGAACTACGGTGGTTGGACTTTTTACCAGGCCTCTTACGGGGCCGAAGCCACCGGGCCCATTCGCCTCAAGCTGCAGGGGAAGAATCTCAACCGGACCATGGAACTACCCATGCGCCAGCTGGTGGAACTGCCCGGGGGCCGGGGCAGGATCATCGCCATGCGGGTGGATGGCAACCTTCAGGGGTATGGCCCGGCGGTGCTCTTGGGCTACAGTTCCGGCGCCGGCCATCCTCGGGGATTTTGGGTCTTGCAAGACCATCCCTTCCTGGGTGAGCAGCCCGATTCCTTGCGATTCATCGCTCAGTCCATTCCGTTTAAATATTACTCCGTGTTCCAGGTCAGGCATGACCCCGGGGTTTGGTGGGTATACACCGGTTTTCTCATGTTTCTGCCGGGGCTCTACCTGGCCTTTTTCCGGCCCGCCGAGCGCTGGGCCCTGGTAGTGACCCCGAACCCTCAAGGGGGCTGGCAGGCGCGCCTGTTGGGGGCCAGCCCCCGGGCGCGGGAGGCCTTCGCGGCCCGCCAAGAGCGGCTGCTCAAGGGATTGCAGCGAGGGACTCCGTTATGATCAGCCAGGTGTTCGGCGCCGTCATGTTGGTCTATTTACTGGTGACCATCTTATTTTTGATGGCGGAGTTGTGGTCCTCGGATCGGCTTCAGGAAGTTGGCCTGATTACGCTGTGGCTGGGATTCGGGGTGCAGAGCGCCGCGCTCCTCGGCCGCTGGATCGGAAATTACCAGTTGGCCCTGGTGCACTCACCGCCCGCGGCCCTGGCCGCCAAACTGCGGCTTCTCATCCTCCATGCCCCCTTGTCCAACTTCTACGAGTCTCTGATCT
>JARRQO010000095.1:0-7883 GCA_037381685.1 Deltaproteobacteria bacterium
GAGCGCCCCAGCGCCGGCAAGGTGAACTGGGAGGGCGAAGATGTCTTCGCCCTGGATGACCGGTCCCTGGCGGCTTTTCGCAATCACAAAGTGGGCTTCGTCTTTCAATTTCACCATCTTCTGGCTGAATTCAATGCTCTGGAAAACGTGATGATGCCGGCTCTCATTGCCCGGCTGCCGCAGCAGGCCGCCCGGGAGCAGGCCGAGGCGATTTTGGCGCGGGTGGGGCTTAAGGAGCGTTTGACTCACCGGGTCTCCACCCTGTCCGGGGGAGAGCAACAGCGGGTGGCAGTGGCTCGGGCCCTGGTGCTGGAACCGGAGGTGCTCCTGGCCGATGAACCCACCGGGAACCTGGACCCCAAAAGTGGGGGCCGGGTGCAGGAGCTCATCTTGGAACTGAATCACGAACGCGGTCTCACTTCGGTCATCGTCACTCATAACCTGGAAATGGCCCGAGCCCTGGATCGGCAGATCACCCTGCTGGACGGCAAGGCAGTAATTTTACAGGGGGATTAACTTGGCAAAACGCCTGATCGCTGCAGCTTTCCTGGTGGTGTGGGCTGTGGTGGCCTACAAACCCGCCCTGGCCCAGCCGGAACTGGTCTTCAAAAAAATTGCGGTATTTCCCATCACCGTCATCAGCAAAGCACCCATGGCTTACCTGGGGAAAAAGGTTACCCAGGAAATCCGGCAGCGCTTGCAATCCGACGGCTTCACCCTCATTTCCCAAGAAGAGATCAACAAAGAGCTCTCCCAACTGACAGAGCCCCTGAATGACGCCGTCGCCGGGCAAATCGGCCGGAAACTGGGGGCCGATATCGTTATCTATGGCCAATTGATCAAGGTGGGCGACGCCCTCTCCCTGGAAGCCCGGCTTCTGGACCTCAGCGGCCGCATTCCCGTCACCACCTTAAAACTCCAGGGCACGGGCCTGAGGGCCCTGGGAGGCCTTTCCCGCCAGTTGGCCCAGGAACTGAGCCTGAAGATTCTGGGCAAGGAGCGCATTGTCCACATCGTGGTTAAGGGCAACCGCCGCATCGAAAGGGATGCCATCCTGGGAGCCATGCAGACCCGGGAAGGGGAAATCATGTCCCCGGCCCAATTGCGGCAGGACATAAAATCCATCTATAAAATGGGCTACTTCACCGACGTCCGGATGGATATCAGCGACACCCCGGAAGGCCGGGTTCTCACCGTTATCGTGAAAGAAAAACCCTCCATCAAGCAAATCATGGTGGAAGGCAACCGCAAGGTCAAGCGTGATACCATCCTGGAGGTCATGAACCTGAAGCCCTTCTCGGTGGCTTCCGAAGCCGCCATCAAGGAGGATATCAATAAAGTCGAAAAGATGTATCGCGAAAAGGGCTTTTACGAAGCCAAGATTACTTATGATCTGGTGCCGGTCGGCGAACACCAGGTCAATCTGGTGCTCCATGTCAACGAAGGCGCCAAGATGGCCATCAAGCGTATTGAGTTTACCGGCAACAGGGCCTTCAGTTCCAAAGAACTGCGCAAGGTGATGGAAACCAAGGAGCGGGGCTTTTATCTCATGTCCTTAATCACCGGCTCTGGAAAGCTCAATCGGGATACCCTGGAACGGGACCTGGAAAAAATTTCTTCATTCTATTACAATCACGGCTATATCACGGCCAAGGTCGGGGAACCCAAAATCAGCATAAAGCACGGGTGGATTTATATCAATATTCCCATACAGGAAGGTCCCGAATACCATGTGGGCAAAATTATTGTCACCGGTGATCTCCTGGAAGATAAAGACGAGATCCTGGCGATGCTCAAGACCCCCAAAGAGAAGGTCTACAGCCGGGAGCAGTTGCAGGAGGATCTCACCATCCTGGCCGATTTCTATGCCGACCACGGTTATGCCAATGCCGATATTGTGCCTCTGATCAAGGAGAACCCCCAAACCTTAAAGGTGAATGTCACCTTTGACATCCATAAGGGGCGCAAGGTCTATTTCGAACGCATCGAGATCGCCGGCAACGTCAAGACCCGGGACAAGGTGATCCGCCGGGAACTCCGGGTCTACGAGCAGGATCTCTTCAGCGCCACCAAGCTCAAAGAGAGCATTAAAAACCTCAGGCGCCTGGAATACTTTGAAGATGTGAACTTCGCCACCACCCCGGGGAGCGCTCCCAACCGCATGAACCTGAGGATTACGGTCAAAGAACGGCCCACCGGCACCTTCGGCATCGGCGCCGGCTACAGTACCCAGGACCGCTTAGTGGGCATGGTGGAGATCAGCCAGAACAACCTGTTTGGCAGGGGCCAGCAAGTCAAGGTCCAAGGAATCATCGGCTCCATTTCTCACCGGTTTCGGGCTTCCTTTGTGGAGCCCTATCTGTTCGACCGACCTTTAAGTCTGGGCATCGACGCCTTTAACTGGGAAAGGGAATACGATGAATACACCCGGGTCAGCGCGGGCGGCGTCCTGCGACTGAGTCACCCCTTGAAATGGAAGTATACCCGCCTGTTCTGGATGTACCGCTTTGAGAACGTCCACCTCCAGGACCTGGTCCCCAACGCCGCCGAGGTCTTGCAGCAGGCTGCCACGATCCATAATACCAGCGCCACTTCCTTTGTGATCCGGCGGGACTCCCGGGATTCTTTGTTCGCCCCCACTAAAGGTTCGGATAGCAGCGTCTCTGTGGAAATGGCGGGCCTGGGGGGCGACACGGCCTATGTCCGCTACATCGCTGAAACCGGCTGGTATTTCCCCCTCAAATGGAATTGCGTCGGGGTCCTGCATGCCCGGGGCGGCGGGATGAATAAGTTGAGCTGGGGCCAGATGCCGGCCTACGAGCTGTTCTACCTGGGCGGCATTGACACCATCCGGGGCTTTAAATATGCTGAGATCAGCCCCCGGGACCCCCGCACCAATGAACGCATCGGCGGCCCCCGGTTCCTGCAGTTCAATAATGAGCTCAGGTTCCCTGTTTGGAAAAAGCTGGGCATTCTCGGGACTATTTTCGTGGACGCCGGTAACGTTTACGGTCCCAACTATGTCGGGCCTTTTCTCCGGACCAGCGCCGGGGTCGGGGTTCGCTGGTTCTCCCCCATGGGACCCCTGCGGGTGGAATGGGGTTATAATCTGTCCAGGCATCCCTGGGAACGAACCAGCGCCTGGGAATTCACCATGGGCGGCACTTTCTGACTTAGGACCTGGGAATTATGTCCCAAAAATAATCAGCAAAAGTTATTGTAGGGGCGCGCTTGCGGGTGCGCCCTCGAATAGGGCATCTCAAGAGGGGCGTTCTCTAACCAAAATGCCAACCTAATTTTGAAAAACCATCCGGAACATTACACTAGGGCAGGGTTCCCCGGCGTCTCGCTTTGGGGTATAACTTTTGTAGAAAAACTCAGGAGGTTTGCATGTCCAGATTGGGTATGAGGGTATTGTTAATCGTTGCCTTGGTCCTAACGCCGCTGGTTGCGGCCCACGCCGAATTCAAAGTCGGCGTCGTGGACGGCATGGATGTCATTTCCAAGTCTGCCGAGGGCAAACGGGTTCAGCAAAGCATCAAACGTAAGTCCGAGGAACTGGGCCGCCCGTTTGCCCGGAAGCGCCAGACCCTGGCCCGGGAAGTCAAAGCATTTCAGAAACAGGCGTCCCTGATGAAGGAAGATGCCCGCAAGCGCAAGGCGGCCGAACTGGAAAAGAAGATGAAAGAGTTTCAGCGCCAGGGCGCCGACGCTGAAAAGCAGTTAAACGCGTATCAGCAACGCGAACTGAAGCCGTTGTTCGATAAACTGGAAACCGCGGTGAAAATCGTGGCCTCCCGGGAACGGCTGGATATGGTCCTGGACAAGCGCAATTCCGGGCTGCTTTACATGGAACCCAAGCTGGATATTACCGACAAGGTGCGCAGCCAGTTCGGCCGCTAAAGACTTCATGACACGGACCTTGGGCGAACTGGCGGTCTTCCTGGAAGGGGAACTTAAAGGACCGGCCGATCTTGCCATTGAGGGCATTGCCCCTTTGGATCAGGCCACCGGCCGGGAGATCAGCTTTATCGCCCAAAGGCGCTTCGCCCCCCTGGCGGCAGACAGCCGGGCCGCGGCCCTTATCGTCTCCCGGGAATACGCCCAACTGAGCCGGCCTCTGATCATTGTACCCCATCCCTATCTGGCCTATGCCCGGGTCGCGGCCCTGTTCGCTCCCCCGACGGCGCGCTGGCCCGGGATCAGCCCTCAGGCGCACCTGGGCCGGGAAGTGACCCTGGGCCAGGAGGTCTCCATCGCCCCCCTGGCCTTTATCGGCGCCGGTGTCGAACTCGGCGACCGGGTCACCATCATGCCCGGCTGCGTCATCGGCGCTGAGACCCGCATCGGCCCCGATACCCTGATCTATCCCAACGTCACCATCCGGGAGCGGTGTACGGTGGGGGCCCGGTGCATCATCCACAGCGGCACGGTGATCGGCTCCGACGGCTTCGGCTTTGTGCCCGGAGGGGACGCCGGCCACGTCAAGATCCCCCAGCTGGGCACGGTGGTCATCGAAGACGACGTGGAGATCGGGGCCAATTGCACCATTGACCGGGGCGCCCTGGGAGCCACCCGCATCGCCCGCGGCGTCAAGCTGGACAACCTGGTGCACCTGGCTCACAACGTCGAGGTGGGAGAGCATACCCTGCTGGTGGCCCAGGTGGGGATATCCGGCTCCACCAAGCTGGGCAAAGGGGTGGTCCTGGCCGGGCAGGTAGGGGTGGCCGGCCACATTGAGGTGGGAGACCGGGTCCAGGTGGGGGCCCAGTCCGGCGTGAACCACTCCGTGGCCGCCGGCCAGACGGTTTCCGGCTCCCCCATACGGCCGCAACGGGAATGGCTGCACATCATGGGCCATCTTCCCCGGCTGCCGGACATCTATAAAAGGCTGAAAAAGTTGGAACAACAAGTCAATGAACTCTCGGCCAGACTGAAGCAGGAGCCGGAACCATGACCTCGCCTCAGACCCTGAATATGGATGAAATTCAACGCCTGCTCCCCCATCGCTACCCCTTTCTGATGGTGGACCGCATCATCAGTCTGGAGGTGGGCAAGCGGGTGGTGGGGCTGAAAAATGTCACCGTCAACGAGCCCTTTTTTCAGGGGCATTTTCCCGGCCGCCCCATCATGCCCGGCGTCCTCATCGCCGAAGCCATGGCCCAGGTGGGGGGTATTCTGGCCCTGGTCTCCGTCCCGGAAAACCAGGGAAATTCCGCCCTCTTTCTTTTGGGCATCGACAAGATGCGCTTCCGCCAGCCGGTGCTCCCGGGTGATCAATTGCGCCTTGAAGTGGAATCCGTGCGCGGCGGCAAGAAGTTTTGGAAAATGAAGGCCCAGGCCTTTGTGGACCAGACCCTGGTGGCTGAAGGCGAACTTGTGGCCGCAGTGGGTCAGGGGGAGGAATGACCATGTCCCGGATCCACTCCACCGCCATCGTCGACCCCACCGTGGAGCTGGGCGACGGGGTCACCGTCGGCCCCTATAGCATCATCCAGGGCCGGGTAACCATCGGCCACGACACCCACATCGGCCCCCACGTGGTGATTCGCGCTTTTACCACCATCGGCAATAAATGCGAAATCTTCCAGTTTGCCGTCATCGGCGAAATCCCCCAGGACTTGAAATTTAAGGGGGAGGAATCCCAGCTGATCATCGGCGACGGCAATACCATTAGGGAGTTTGCCACCCTGCACCGGGGGACCGCCGAGGGTGGCGGCGTCACCCGCCTCGGCCACGGCAACCTCTTGATGGCTTATACCCACGTGGCCCACGACTGCCAGGTGGGCAACGGCGTCATCATGTCCAATGCCGCCACCTTGGGAGGGCACATTATTGTGGGGGATTACGCCATCTTAGGGGGGCTGTCGGCCGTGCACCAGTATTGCCACATCGGCCGGCACGCCTTTGTGGGCGGCTGCTCCGCAGTCCACCGCGACGTGCCCCCCTACGCCATGGCAGTGGGCAACCGGGCCAAACTGGTGGGTCTCAACCTGGTGGGCTTAAAGCGCCACGGCTTTACGGATAGCACGCTGCAGCCCTTGAAGCGGGCCTACGAACTCCTGTTTTTGTCGGATTTGAATCAAAAAGAAGCCCTCAGCAAGATCAAAGCAGAACTCCCCCAGACCCCGGAGATCGAGCACCTTCTGACCTTCCTGCAGTCTTCGGAGCGGGGCCTGCTCCCGGCAGATGTCCGAGAACATCGGCTTAATCGCGGGTAAGGGCCAGTTCCCCCTCCTGTTCGCCCAGGCCGCCCGACAACAGGGCGCCGCGGTCATCGCGGTGGCCCACCGGGGTGAGACCGACCCCGCCCTGGAATCCCTGGTGGCCGAGCTTCATTGGATTTACGTGGGCCAGTTGGGCAAAATCATCCGCATCTTCAAGGCCGCGGGGGTGCGCCGCGCGGTTATGGCCGGCGGCATCAGCCGGGGCCGCCTCTTCAAGGAATTCCGCCCGGACTGGCGGGCCGTCAGCGTGGTGCGCCGGGCCGGCGCCGGTCGGGACGACCGTCTGCTCCGGGCCGTGGCCGCCGAAATGGCGGCCGAAGGCATTACCATCGCCCCCTCCACCCTCTTTTTGGATGACCTCCTGGCCGGCGTGGGCCAGCTTTCCCGCCGGGCTCCCCGCGCCGAGGAACTGGCGGACATCGAGCTGGGGGTGCAGGTGGCCAGGGAACTGGGCCGCATGGACATCGGCCAATGCGTCGTGGTGCGGCGGCAGGTGGTGGTGGCCCTGGAGACCATCGAAGGCACCGATGCGGCCATCCGCCGGGGCGCCGGGCTGGCCGGTCCCGGCGTGGTGGTGGTCAAGGTAAGCAAACCCGACCAGGATCTCAGGTTTGACGTGCCCGCGGTGGGCCTGGACACCATTGCCACCATGCAGGAAGTCCAGGCCGCAGCGCTGGCCGTGGAGGCCGGCAAGACCCTGATCTTCAACCGCGCCGAAATGCTGGCCGCCGCCGACCAGGCCGGCATCGCGGTCTGGGGCCTGCAAACCGGGGCGGTGGCTCCCCCTGAATGATGCAGGTCTTGCTAAAATTTTCCTGTCAAGCCTTCAACTTGCCGTAACCGTTCCCTGAGCCCCGGTCGCCGTTAAACAAAGTAAAAATGCTGGGGCGCACCTGCGCGCCCGCCCTCCGTGCCGGGCGGACACATATATACTGGTTGCCAAAAGTTGTTTTTTCTCCCCTCACCCTAACCCTCTCCCCCCGCAGGTTGGAGAGGGGACAAAGGGAAAGAACTTTTAGAAAATGCTATAGTTTTATCCCCACAAGAAAATTGCCTTGAGGGTGCGCCCTGTTGCCAACCTTGAACCTTTAATCTTAAAAAGATATTTGCCTAATTTTCCGCTTTTCTCTATCGGGGAAACCCTTAGAGGACTGATGATTTTGTAAATTATAGGATATCAGCTAGTTATAATATAATAGTTTATTAAAATAATTAAAGAATTAATAGCTCAAATTAAGTTAATATATTGATAAATATTATTAAAATAGGTCATTTAAATACTCCTTTATATATAATCAAAGCAATTATCCAAATATCCATAAAATATTAGGAAATTCCTAATTGACTTAATATAAATATTTAATAGATTATCTAATATTGATATAGATTTTAAATTAATTTTAAAACTATTTAACATTCCTGAACGGGCCTAAGCTAGCTGGGAGCGGCAGGTCAACTTTTAATTTCCACCAGGATGAGGCAAAAGGGCAGCCATGGGCCTCCTCAGAGTCTTTCTGTTTGGCAGAGTTGGTGTAAGCCATGACAGTTGCTCGGTGGAAACCAAAATGTCCCGGGCCGTGCAAAGCTTACTGGCCTACCTGTTGCTGCATCGGCACCGCATCCATCCCCGGGAAGTGCTGCTGGGGTTATTTTGGG
>JARRQO010000096.1:0-9442 GCA_037381685.1 Deltaproteobacteria bacterium
CGTGTGGGGGCCCAGGAGCTCCTGTGGGCGGCGGCCAGACGTTTATTATCTCAGGCCCTTCCCAGGGAGGGGACCCGCAGTCATATAGCCTTTGACCATTTCGATGTTCATCTTGATCAAGGGCTCCAGATCCTGATTACCAGTGCTTCCGGAAACTGGTTTGAAGGCCAGGCAGATGTTTCCCACGGAGCACACCCGGTTCACCTGGACCATATACCCTTTGGCTTTGGGCAGGGCCTGGTTCAGATAGGTATCGGCCTTGTCAAACTTTTTCTCTGCCACCATGACGGAAGCTTTATTATTCAAGGCCAGAGGATTGCCCGGATCTTTTTTCAAGATTTTGTTGAGAATTGCATCTGCCTTTTTATACTGTTTCTTTTCGATGTAGTCATAAGATTTTAACAGCGCTTTGCCGACGTCAAAAGGTTTCGCGGCTTTTTTTGCGCCCAATGCTACCCCCGCCCCGCAAATCGCCAGGGCCAGTGTTAAGGCAACAATTTTAACCCACGTCCGCTTCATATCTCTCTCCCTTAATAGCAAATTAGTAAACTTGCCGCCCGACATCCATAACTTAAGAAATTCTTTTCTCATTGTCAAAGGATTTCATAGAAATTTCCCGAAGATTTTGCCGGTTTGGCGAAATTTTCCCAACTTAAGGGCCCCAAGCAAAGATTTATTATCGTTGCAAATGTAACGCTTGCCCCGAGTTTCTTCTTCTTTTCCCTTTTCCCCCGCGGTTTTTTAGGGGCATAATCTTAGAGGCCGGGGTCAGCCTTTGAGACGGGGATCAATGGCTTCCCGGACGCCTTCCCCCAGCAGGTTATAGCTCATCACCGTGATCAGAATGGCCAGCCCGGGAAACACAGAAAGCCACCAGGCGATTTGGATATTGTCTTTACCCGCGGTCAGGATGTTGCCCCAACTGGGGGTGGGGGGCTGGACTCCCAGGCCCAGGAAACTCAGGGCGCTCTCTGTGAGGATGGCTCCGGCTACCCCCAGGGTGGCGTAAACCATCACCGGCGCCAGAGCATTGGGTAGCATATGGCGCAATATCAAGCGGGTATCGCTGGCCCCCAGGGCCCGGGACGCAATTATGAATTCCCGTTCCCGCAAAGACAGAAATTCGGCCCGGACCAGGCGCGCCACTCCCATCCAACTGGTCAGCCCGATTACCACCATAATGTTCCAGATGCTGGGCTCCAACACGGCAATCACCGCCAATATCAGAAAAAAAGCGGGAAAGCACAGCATCAGGTCCACTAGGCGCATGAGGACCGAATCCATCCAGCCGCCGTAATACCCGGCTAGGGCCCCCACCACCAGGCCGATGATGGTGGCCAGGCCCACCGCCACAAAGCCTACCTTCAGCGACACCCGGGAGCCATAAATAATGCGGGAGAAAACGTCCCGGCCCAGGGTGTCCGTGCCCATGAGGTGGGCCCGGCTGGGAGGCATGAGCACGGCCTTGAGGTCGATGTGATTGGGATCATACGGCGCCAGCCACGGGGCGAAAATCGACACCACAAACAGGGCCACTACCAGGGCCAGCCCGGCTACGGCCATGCGGTTGCGTCTGAAGTGGGTCCAGAATTCTCGTCGTCTCATAAAAGCAGATTTCAGATTTCAGGTTGTAGGTTCCAGGTTTCGGGTTTTTCCTAGTTCCCAGTATTGAACTTGGGAACCCTTATTGGGGACCACTTACCCATCAAGCCACTCAAAACGTGCCTGCTCATCCCGACCTGATCCGCGGGTCCGCTAAGGCGTAGCCCACGTCCGCCAGCATGTTGCCCAAGAGCGTCAGCACCGCGCCGATGACCAGCTCCCCCATCACCAGGGGATAATCCCGGGCCATCACCGCGCCATAAAACAGTTGTCCCATTCCCGGAATGGCAAAAATGGACTCGAAGATTACGCTGCCGCCGATCAGCCCCGGCACGCTCAGACCCAGGATGGTGATCACCGGCAGCAGGGCGTTTCTCAGGGCGTGTTTGAAGATCACGGTGCGCTCCGGCAGCCCCTTGGCCCGGGCCGTGGTAATATAGTCTTGGCGGATGACTTCCAGCATGTTGCCCCGCATGTACCGGGACATGCCGGCCAGGCCCCCGAAGGCCGCCACCAGCACCGGCAGGGTCACATGGGCGCCCAGGTCCTGAATCTTGTGCCACAGAGTGAGTTGGTTGAAATTGAAGGAAGTCAGGCCGGAAATGGGCAGCCAATCCAGATAAACCCCGAAAAACATGATCAACAGCAGGGCCAGCCAGAAGGTGGGCATGGCAAACCCCAAAAAGACTAGCAAAGTGGTGCCCTTGTCAAACCAGGAGTGGGCCCGGTACGCGGCAATCACCCCGATGGGAACGGACACCACCAGGATTATGATCAGGCTCATGAGGTTGAGCCCCAGGGTGATGCCGATGCGCTCCTTGATCTTGTCCCATACCGGCCGCCGGTCCGGGGCAAAGGAGCGGCCAAAGTCCATATGCGCGATTCTTGACAGCCAGTCCCAGTACTGCACCATCAAGGGCTTGTTCAGACCGTAGAGCTCCCGCAGGCGTTTCTGGGCCTCCAGCGAAGCCTTGGGGTTGAGAGTGGTCTGCATCTCGGTGGGAGAGCCCGGGGCCAAGTGGATGACCAGGAAGGAAATCAGGGTAATCCCCAGGAGCAAGGGGACCATCAGACCCAGGCGTTTCAGGATATAGAGCCACATGGAGTGCGTCTTTGCAGGGACCGCTGGAGCCGCTAAGGCTAAATTAGCCTAAATGGGCCGGCGATGCAAGAGGAAGGGTTAATCCGGACAGGTGGAATGGTGGTCCCCGGAAACGGGCTGAACCCCCAAGCAATCCAACAGATTGAGCAGGATGCGCGCCGTGGCCCCCCACACCACTTCTTTGCCGTTCTGCCAGTAGCAGACCCGGGTGGTGCGTCCTTGAAAGACGTAAGGGCCTGAACTCCAGCGCTCCGGCGGGTAAAAATCCGCCATCGGCAGGGTCAGCAGGCGCTGGACCTCCTGGGGGTTGGGCCGGAATTCATAGGGGTGGGGAATGAGCCCCACAAAGGGGAAAATATGGTAGCCGGTGAGGGTAGCCACTCCGGGTAGCGAGCCCAGGACTTCCACCGCCCCCGGGGCCAGGCCGATTTCCTCAAAAGTTTCCCTCAGGGCCGTGGCCAAAAAGTGAGGGTCTTCCGGGTCCCGGACCCCGCCGGGAAAGGCGATCTGCCCCCGGTGGTCTTTCACCGTCAAGGTCCGCTGGGTGAACAGGACTTTTAGGTCATTGTCCTGGACAAACAAGGGCGTCAGCACCCCCGCGGGCACCAGGTCCGTTTCCGGGACCTGCCGCGACAACTCCAGGCTCAGACGGGACTTGAGTCGGGACAGGAGTGGGGGCAACATGGTTATTTTTACCATGGACCCGGTCCCGAGGCAACCGGCCCGCTAGGGGAGAGGGACCCGCGAGACCTCAGGCCCAAACCGTGGTTCCCTCAGCCGCAATTGACAAGGTGAGCTGTTAACCTTATGTTTAAAGATGTGAGCCTTGGGTTAAAGCAATGGCTCCGACAAGCCGCGCTTTAAGCCCAGGAAATTCGCTACAAGGGAGACACTTACATGAAAGTGCAGGAATATATGCTTCAGGCCTTGAAAGACGCGGTGCAGATGGAGGTCGACGGCCGCCAGTTCTATCTGGAGGCGGCCAAGAAGGCGAAAAGCGGTGGCGTGCGCCAGATCATGGAGTACTTGGCGGAGTCGGAAAAATACCACATCGAAAAATTCAACGAAATTTACCGCAGCCTCCAAAAAGACCCGCGCTGGACCCAAACCATGGCGGTGTTCAACCCGCCCAAACACGAGCCCTATGTCTGCGTTATGGCCATGAACCAGGATGAGCAGGGGAGCGGCGGCAGAGATGATTTGCAGGCGCTGAAGACCGGCATCAAGATGGAGGAGTGCTCCATCGAATACTACACCAAGCTGGCCAAGGAAACCAACAACCCCCTGGCCCGGCGCTTTTTCATGAGTGTGGCCCACGAAGAGCGCGGCCATTACATGACCTTGATGGACATGCACAATTATCTGACCCTGCCGGAAGACTGGTTCTACGTCCACCAGATGAGCCACGTGGACGGCGCTTAACACCGGGGAAAAGGCGAACAGGCCGAAAGGGGAAGGGGGGAAAGGGCGGAATGACCGCAAGGTCTTGTCCTTTTCACCTGTTCCCCTTTTAACTTTTTTCTCTAACCTTTAAATCTTGCAAAGTTGTGCCACCCGGATGACTGAGGAGCAGAAGGTCATGGAACTGATTGTTATCGGGTCCGGCACCGGGGTGCCTTCCCTGCGGCGGGGGGCGCCCTGCTTGGCGGTCCAGGCCGGCGGCCGCCTCCTGGTCCTGGACCTGGGCGCCGGCAGCCTCCGGGCTTTGCTGCGCTGCGGCCTTAATTTTTCCGCCATCGACGTTTTGGCCCTGACCCATCTGCATCCCGACCATGTGGGGGACCTGATCCCCTTCTTATTTGCTACGCGCTATTCCCTGGGCTACACCCGCACCGAACCCTTCCTGCTCCTGGCTGCCCGGGGATTTGCCCGGTTTCATGCCCTCCTCAAGGAGGCCTTCGCCGGCTGGGTGGAGCCGCCCCCCGGTCTTATGGACTTGAGGGAACTGGCCCCGGACTGCCCGGATGAGGTGCGGGATCGCGGCCTGCTAATCAAGAGCGCCCCCACCAACCACACCGAAGGCAGCCTGGCCTATCGAGTCCAGGCCCAGGGCCGCTCCCTGGTCTATTCCGGGGACACCGACGTCAGCGACTCCTTGGTGGATTTGGCCCGCAACACCGATCTGCTGGTGCTGGAGGCCGCCAATCCCTTCAAGGTCCCGGGCCATCTCACCCCTGCCGAAGCCGGGCGCCTGGCGGCCGCCGCCGGAGCAAAGCGTCTGCTTTTGACCCACTTTTATCCGCCCTGCGATGAGGTGGACGTGGTAGCCCAAGCCTCCAAAGAATATCGCGGCGAGGTGCTGCGAGCCGAAGACGGCGCCAGCCTCACGGTCTAAAACCGGGTCTTTAAAAGACGTGGCGCTTGTCGCCTTGAACCCCTAAGGGATGTATGACAACCCTGCAGGGGGCTGTAAAAAACCTGACCATATCGGTTGAAATCAAGTATATATATAACATTTACCAAAAGCCTCTTCCTTTTCTCTCCTCTCCTCCTTAACGGCGGGGAGAGGTCAGGGTGAGGGGGGAGAAGAAAAAACTTTTGGCATGGGTAGAAATATTTGTTGTTGAATTTGGACGTTGACCCCGGAACCAGGAGGAATTCCATGAAAATCACTCGTTCTGCCAAGCTTAAACTCGGGATAGTCGTGGTGTTGGCGCTTTGTGTCCTCTGTCTGGTGGCCTGCGGTTCCCGGATCAACCAGGCCAACTTCGAAAAGATCAAAACCGGTATGACCATGGCCCAGGTAAGGCTCATTCTGGGGGATCCCACGGAAACCTCCAGTGTGGATGTGGCCGTGTTTTCCGGCACGGTGTCCAAGTGGAAAGCCGGCGACCTCACCATTACCATCCAATTCGTCAACGGCAAGGTTGTGGCCAAGCAATTATCCAAGCCTGACTAACCAAAGGGAGTAGTCGCGGCAAGGACCGGAAGCCGGCTATTGCTCATGCTGTCTGCGCCATTTCAACTTCTAAAGGAGAGTATATGTCTGTCATCACCATTTCCCGGGGTTCCTACAGCCGGGGAAAAGAGGTGGCCGAAAAGGTGGCCGCCGCGCTGGGCTACGAATGTATCTCCCGGGAGATTCTCCTAGAAGCCTCGGAACAATTCAACATCCCGGAAATCAAGCTGGTCAGGGCCATTCATGACGCCCCCTCCATCCTGGAGCGCTTCACCTATGGCAAGGAAAGGTATGTGGCCTACTTGAAATCAGCCCTGTTGAAGCACATCCAGAAGGATAACGTGGTGTATCATGGTATGGCCGGCCACTTCTTCCTCCAGGACATCCCCCATGTTCTCAAGGTGCGGATTATTGCCGACCTGGAAGACCGCATCGCCGAAGAGATGAAACGGGAAAACCTCTCTGAGGCTGAAGCCCGGCACATCCTCAAAAAAGACGATGACGAGCGCCGCCGTTGGAGTCTCCAACTTTTTGGCATAGATACCTGGGACCCGATGCTCTACGATCTGGTTATTCACATCAAGTCCATCACCGTGGACGATGCGGTGGACATGATCCGCTGTGCGGTGCGGGTGCCGCACTTCCAAACCACGCCGCCCTCCCAGAAAATGCTCGATGATCAGACCATGGCAGCCCGGATTCAGGCCGCCCTGGTGGATGAGTTTCCTACTGCCAGGGTGAGCATCCAGGCAGGGGAAATCTTTGTGGATATCAAGGGCAGCCTGACTGAAAAACAGGAAACCATCGACCGGGTCCGGCGCATCGCGGGCCACGTGGCCGGGATCGAAGTCAAGATGCAGGTCAATATCCATCCCTGAACCTTTGGGGATACCTGTCCAAGCTGACCGGCCTGATGGGCCTAGCGGTGATTTTCCTGGTATCTCTGACCCTGAAGGAGGGCAACGCCCAAATGGTTACCAAGACGGTGGCATATCGTCAGGACGGCACGGAAATGCAGGGCTTTTTGGCCTATGATGACGCCTTGACAGGAAAAGCCCCGGGCGTTTTGGTGGTACACGAGTGGTGGGGTCTCAACGATTTCGCCAGAGATATGGCCCAGAAGGAGGCAAATCTGGGTTATGTGGCCCTGGCCGCGGATATCTACGGAGGCGGCCGGGTCACTACCGACCGGGAGGAGGCCGCCCGGCTGGCGGGAGACATGCGGGGAAACCCGGAACTGCTGCGGGCCCGGGCCCAGGCGGCGCTCCTGGCCTTGGCGGCTGACCCCCGGGTGGACCCTGACCGCCTGGCGGCCATGGGCTTTTGCTTCGGGGGCACCACGGTTTTGGAGTTGGCCTATTCCGGCGCCGACCTGGCCGGAGTGGTGAGCTTCCATGGCGGCCTGCCCCAGGCCGCTCCCGCTGACCTGAAGCGCCTCAAGGCCGCGATCCTGGTGCTCCACGGCGCCGATGACCCCCTTGTTTCCGCCGCGGACATTACCGGGTTTGAGCAAGCCATGCGCCAGGCCCAGGCCGACTGGCAGATAGTCTGCTTCGGCGGCGCGGTACACGGTTTTACCAATCCGGCCAACCGCGACAACCCGGCCGCCGGGGTCGCCTACAACGCTCCCGCGGCCCGGCGGTCCTGGCAGTACATGCAGGATTTCTTCCGGGAAATCTTCGCGGCCCTGTCGGCCGAATAAAGGGAAGCAGCAGATTTATCAGGGCTTCAGGCTAGATTTATGCCTGGGCCCTGTCAGGTTAGGGGAGTCTCCTGGCAAGGTCTCCGATCTGGAAGGGAATTTGATTATTCCTCAATAGTTCTTCTTCCTGCGGCTTGGATTCTTCTGAACTATCTGTGGCGGTGGCCCAGTGCTGGCGCCTTCTCATCTTCTCGCCGCTTTTCTGTTTCCTCCTGGGCCCAAAATAGCGGAACTCCGGGACCCAAAGGCCGCCGGAGTTCCAGTTTGACGCCGGTGCCGCTTAGACCTTCACGACGTTCTGCGCTTGCGGGCCCTTCTGACCCTGGACCACCTCAAACTCGACTTCCTGGTCCTCTGCCAGGGTCCGGAAGCCTTCGCTCTGGATCGCGCTGTGGTGTACGAAAACATCGGGACCGTTTTCTCGGGAGATAAAACCGAATCCCTTGGAATCGTTGAACCACTTAACTCTTCCTCTTTCCTTCATTAATGAGGAACCTCCTAAAATTTGTAACACTTTATCCCGCCCCTCGAGCAGGACCGCGAGAGCAGCCAGGCACCGCAGCCCTGCCTTCAGTCTGACATGCTATCCACGCCTACAATTTAATGGGAAAATTTAACAATGTCAACAAAAATAAAGGGAAAACCAAAGGGTGGCTCCTACACCGGGTCAGCTCTCCCCTCGGGAGGCCCCTGGCAAGACCATTAGCCTGATTTTATTGGAATAATATAAAGTGGCCCCTTAATGGGTGCGGGCCAGCAATTCTTCGGTGATGGCCCAAAAGTAGGTCTTTTCCCGGCCGGCGGGGAAGGTCGATAGTTTGGCCTGGGCCTTCAGGGTATAGTCCCGGGCCACGGCCCGGGCGTGGTCCAACCCCCCGTACTTATCCAGCAGGAGCTTTAGTTCCAGGGACGACTCCGGGGTCAGTTCCCGGGCGATGGCTTCCAGGTGCTCTTTGTCTGCCGGGTTGGCCCGGGCCAGGGCGTGGATCAAAGGCAGGGTGACCCGGCCCTCCCGCAAATCAGCGCACACCTGCTTGCCCAACTCCCTTTCATCCCCGGTGTAATCCAGGATATCGTCTATCACCTGGAAGCTGATGCCCAGGTTCAGGCCCATCTGGCTCAGGGCCTCCTCCTGGGCCAAGGGAACCCCGCCCAGGATGGCCCCGATCTGACAGGCGGCCGACATCAGGATTGCGGTCTTGCGGGTGATGACCTCGAAATATTCGGCTTCGGTGATCTTCAGATTGCCCGCATGCAGCAGCTGCAGGATTTCCCCTTCGGCCATCATGGTGGTGGCGTGGGATAATACCTTAAGAATCTTCAACTTATCGGTGCTCACCGCCAGGGACAGGGACTTGGCCAACAGAAAGTCCCCCACCAGGATCACCGCCTGGTTGCCCCAGATAGTGTTGGCGGTGGACACTCCCCGGCGCAGGTTGGCCGCGTCGATGACGTCGTCGTGCAGCAGGGTGGCCGCGTGCAGGTATTCGAAAATGGTGGAAAAATCGCTCAGATGATTGCCCTGGCAGCCGCACATCCGGGCCGCCAGGATGAACAGCAGCGGCCGGATGCGCTTGCCGCCGCTGAGCAGGATATGGCGCCCCACTTCGGCGATCAGGGGCACGTGGGTCTTAAGATTGGCCGCAAGCGCCAGATTGATGGCGGCCACATCTTTTTCCAAATCTTTCAGAATACTTTTGCCCGCGTCAGTCATTGTGATAAAAGTAACTTACCTCATCAGGGAAGTCAATGCATTAGGTGAGCAGTGACGCCCTGGCCTGGTGATCAGGTTCATCCCAGCGGAATTCATCTAAATATGGTGGATTTTAAAAGGGGCGCCGCCGCCCCCGGCAGCATAGGCAAACCCTGCTCTGAAAAATGTTCTTGGTGATCCGGGCATCCCGCCTGTGCGGGCTGCGCTTTGCGCCCCATCTTAGCCCGGCCAATGCGCCGGGCTGTAAAGAACTTGGTGGCACAGGCTTTCCAGCCGGTGCTCCTTATAACCTCCTCATTCCCACCGTAGGGGCGGACCTGCGTGTCCGCCCTTAATCTGTCCGCCTCGACTGCTTATTTCTTACTAGTCCTTTTCGTCTAGTTCGGCAATTCGAACACGGTCAGCTGTCCGCCGAGCTGGGTG
>JARRQO010000097.1:0-9656 GCA_037381685.1 Deltaproteobacteria bacterium
TCCTGATACTCCCCTTAAAATCCTGCTGATTGAAGATAATCCCGGTGACGTCCGCCTTATCCGGGAGATGTTGACCGAGGCGGGAGCTCACGATTTTGTCATCGAATGGGTTGCCAGTCTCTCCCAAGGCCTGCAAAATTTGGTTAAGGACAAGGTCGATCTGATTTTGCTGGACCTGACTCTGCCGGACAGCCACGGTCTTGAGACCTTTTGCAAAGCCTATAGCCTCGCCCCGCAAATCCCTTTTGTGCTTCTAACCGGCCTGGAAGATGAGACCCTGGCCCTGACCGCGCTGCAAAAAGGGGCCCAGGACTATCTGGTCAAAGGCCGAATGGATGGTCACACACTCGTCCGTGCCGTCCGCTACGCCGCCGAACGGAAGAAATCGCAGGAGGATTTGCGCCGGGCTTACGATGAACTGGAACGCCTGGTCCAGGCGCGCACTGCAGAATTGGTCGCGGCCAATCAACAATTGCAGGAGGAAATCGCCCAACGCCGCCAAGCCAATGCCAAGTTGCAAGCCCTTATCGAGGCCTCGCCCCTGGCCATTTTTCATGTTGATCCCCAGGGCATAATCCAGGGAGTCAACCCCGCGGCGGAGCGCATGTTTGGCTGGGAGGCCGATGAACTTCTGGGCCAGCCTCTACCCATGATACCTGAGGATCAGTGGGAGGAAGTGCTGGCTCTCCGTCACCGGGTGTTTCAAGGAGAACAATTGACGGGCCTGGAGTTACGGCGCCGGCGCAAGGACGGCGCCTGGATTGACGTGAGTCTCTCCATTGCCCCGATGTACGATGAAAATGGTCAGGTCACCGGGATAGCGGGCCTGGTCGAGGATATCACGGCCCGCAAGCAGTCCGAAGCGGCCCTGGCCAAGAGCCGGGCCGAATTCGAGGCCATTTTCAACTCCATTTCCGATACCATCATCTTCGCCGATCATGAGCGCCGCATTATCCTGGCCAACCCCGCCGTCAAGACTATGTTCGGCTATGCTCCTCAGGAACTTGTCGGCGAGCGCACCGAAGTGCTTTATGCAGATCGGGCTGAGTGCGAAACTACCCACAACATATACTATCCCTCGGGTGTGCCTGAAAAACCGGCCTTGTTTGAAATCATCTACCGCCGGAAGAACGGAACCCTCTTTAGCGCCGAATCCTTGGCCAGCCAGGTCAGGGATGCTCAGGGAAATGTCCTTGGCGGCGTTGGTATCACCCGGGATATCACCGCCCGCAAGGTGGCGGAGGCCGCCTTGCAAGAAAGTCAGCGACAGTTGATGATGCTGGCGGATTTTCTGGAGAATTCCTCCCAACCCTTCTGGGTCGGGTTCCTCGATGGACATATGGGGATGTTCAATACGGCCTTCCAAAACCTCCTGGGGTATACCCAGGAAGAACTTTCCTTTATGAACTGGGAAACGGATCTCACGCCGGCCGAATGCCGGAAAGAGGAAGCAGTCCAGCTCACAGAGTTACACCGCACCGGCCAGCCGGTGCGCTATGAAAAAGAATTCTTGCGCCAAGACGGGAGGCGCGTGCCGGTTGAAATGTTGGTGCATCTGCGCCGGGATGAAAAAGGCGATCCATTACATTATTACGCCTTTGCCACCGACATCAGCGCCCGCAAAGAGGCCGAGGCCGCCTTACAGGAAAGTGAGGCCCTCTTCCGGGCCATCTTCGAGGGCGCGGCCATCGGCATCGCCCTCACCGACACCGACGGTCGAATTCTGACTATCAATCCCGCCTTTGAACAGAGCCTGGGCTATTGCCTTCAGGAACTGGCCGGTACAACCTTCGCCACCATCACCCATGCCGACGATATCTCAACTAGCGTGGAATTCCTTAAGGAATTACTGGCCGGCCGCCGGGATCACTACCGCCTGGAAAAGCGCTATATCTGCAAAGACGGCAGGGAGATGTGGGTCAACCTGACGGTCTCCCTGCTCCGGGACGCAACGGGAGCGCCAAAGTTTTCGGTGGGCATGGTCGAAGACATCACCGCGCGCAAAGAGGCCGAGACCGCCTTGGAGCGTGAGCGACAGCGTCTCTTCGCCCTTCTGGACTCCCTCCCTGGCATCATCCTGTTGCACGGAGAAGATTATACCGTCCGGTTCGCCAACCGCCGTTTTATTGAAATCTGTGGGGATCCGAAAAATAAGTTGTGCTACGAGGCCTTTGAACAGCGGCATTCACCCTGCGAAGCGTGTCCCGCTCCTCTGGTCATTGCCCATCAAACCTCGCAGGAATGGGAGCGGCAAACTAAAGACGGCCGGGTTTTTCAGGTCTATAACTACCCTTTCCGGGATGTGGACGGGTCTCCCTGCATCTTGACGCTGGGTCTGGATATTACCGCCCGGAAGCAGGCGGAAGGCGCCTTGCGCAAGCAGGCCGAACTCCTGGATCTGGCCCATGATGCCATCATCGTCAGGGATTTGGATTCCCAGATCATTTTCTGGAGTAACGGCGCGGAGAAAACCTACGGCTGGACCAAAGAGCAGGCCAAGGGCCAGTTCATCCATGCACTGCTGCAGACCGTGTTCCCGGCCTCACAGGAAGTGACTGAACGGGAGGTGCTGGAGCAGGGTAAGTGGGAAGGAGAATTGGTGCACACCCGGGTTGATGGCACGAAAATCGTGGTGGCCAGCCGCTGGGCGCTGCAGCGGGATGACCATGGTGCGCCCGCCTCGATCCTGGAAATCAACCGCGATGTCACCGCCCGAAAGCAGGTAGAAGAAGCCTTACAAGAAAGCGAGACGCGGTTTCGCCAACTGGCGGAAAATATCGATGACGTCTTTTGGCTGGGCTCGTCCGATTGGCGGCAAACTTACTATATCAGCCCGGCGTACGAGCGAGTTTGGGGCCGTTCCTGCGCCAGCCTGTATGATCACCCCTCTTCCTGGTCCGAGAGCGTGCTGCCGGAAGATCGGGATAAGACCCGCATTGCCTTCCAAGAGCAGGTTGCCGGAGATCTGCCGGAAGCTCCCTGCCTGGAGTACCGGATTAAACGGCCTGATGGTGCGGTACGCTGGATTCAAGCTCGTTTTTTCCCCATCCGCAATGAGGCCGGGAAAGTCTACCGCATCGCCGGCATCGCCACAGATATTACCTCCCGTAAAGAGGTGGAAGCGGTGCTGCAATGGCGTGAGGAGCATCTCAGGCAAACGGCCAAGATGGAGGCGGTGGGCCGCCTGGCAGGAGGCGTGGCCCATGATTTTAACAACCTGTTAACCATCATCAGCGGCTATGGCGAGCTGGTTTTGGCGGACTTGCAGGAGCAGGATCAGAGACGCCAGCAGGTCCAGGCCATCCTCAAGGCCGCAGACCAGGCCACCGCGGTGACCCGGCAACTGCTGGCCTTCAGTCGCAAGCAAATGCTGCAACCTCAGATTCTCGATCTCAATCGACTGATTACCAGCCTGGTGGAAATGTTGAGCCGCCTGGTGGACGAGGACATTAAGATCTCCATGGTTTTGGAACCGGAACTGGGCGCGGTAAAAGCCGACCCGAACCACATGGAGCAGGTGGTCATGAATCTGGCCATCAATGCCCTGGACGCCATGCCCCAGGGCGGAACCCTTACGGTTGAAACGGCAAATGTGCAAGTGGAACCCGACTATACCCGGAGACACCCCGAGATCACTCCCGGCGCTTACGTAGTGACCACAGTGGCCGACACCGGCACTGGCATGAATCACGAGGTTCTCTCCCACATCTTTGAGCCCTTCTTTACCACCAAAGAAAAGGGGAAAGGCACCGGTCTGGGGCTCTCCATGGCTTACGGCATTATTAAGCAGAGCGGCGGCCACATCCTGGTGGAGAGCGCCCCGCAGAAGGGCTCGGTCTTTCATATTTACCTACCCCGCGTGGCCCTGAGCAAGCAACCGGATGAATTGGCGGCCCCCGCCCTCACCGCTAGCCGGGACACGGGCACCATCCTGCTGGTGGAAGACGAGGTCGAAGTGCGCCACGTGGTGAGACGCATGTTGGCCCTCAAAGGCTACTCGGTGCTGTCTGCCCATGACGGCCAGGAGGCCTTGGAGATCGGCCAGAAACATCCTGGTCCCATCCACCTGCTGCTCACCGATGTGGCGATGCCGGCCATGGGGGGACGGGAACTTGCCGAACGCTTAGCCTCGTCGCACCCGGAAATGAAGGTCCTCTTCATGTCCGGGCACACCGAAGACGGTATGGTGCGCCGCGGTGTGCGGGAGTCGCTTATCAACTTTATTCAAAAACCTTTCAGAGTTGATCAACTCCTGGTCAAAGTAAGAAAGCTGTTGGCAGAGCAAACATTTTAAGACTTTGGAAATACCCCGTGGTCCGGCTTGGCCCTGTCTCTCTGCTCCAGCAGGTCGAATGCCGGCCCCGCGCGTTGGTTTTTCCCTTGACTTGGGCAATATTTCATATATTAAGAAAAGAAATCTGGGGAAAGAAGCCCCAGGCTCGGATTAATTACTCTAGCGAACTTTAAGGCCATGAAGGCTCGAATGCTCCCCCGGGAGAGCGCCTTCGTGGTTTTTTTGTGGCGTCGACGATCAACCTAGTACTTAATTGCCTTAATTAGCGATATATGTTAGGCTCTCAGTTATGAGAGCGACTCAAATTCATTTGACCGATGAAGAACGAGGAATCCTGGAATCCCGGATACGCAACAGCAAGACCGAGCAGCGCCAGGTCCTTCGATCTCGCATTATTTTGGCGGCGAGCCATGGAGAAAAAACCGGCATCATTGCCAAAGAGTTGAAGGTTCGCCCCAACACCATCAGCAAATGGCGGACCCGGTTTGCCAGAGAAGGCCTGGCTGGTTTGGATGATGCCAAAAGACCTGGAAAACCAAGCAGCTACAAGGAAGACACGGAAAAACGAGTGCTGAGTAAACTGGACGAACCGCCTCCCGAAGGCTATAGCCGCTGGAATGGCCGGCTTCTGGCCGCAGCCTTGGGGGACGTTACCAAACATCAGGTCTGGCGCATCCTGCGGCGCCACAACATCAGTCTGGAACGCCGCCGGAGTTGGTGTATCAGCACTGATCCCGAGTTTGCCCGCAAGGCTGCCGACATTGTGGGGCTTTACCTGGACCCACCGGAGAATGCCGTGGTCATATGTGTAGATGAAAAACCCGGGATTCAAGCCCTGGAGAGAGCACAGGGATGGCTTAAGCTTCCCGATGGCAAGGCTTTGACAGGGTTTAGCCATAGTTACAAAAGGCATGGCACCACCACTTTATTTGCCGCCTTGGAAGTGACCACCGGCCAGGTAAAGGCTGGTCACTATAACCGACGCCGGCGCGTGGAATTTTTGGACTTCATGAACCAGATAGTGGCTGATTATCCTGATCAGGAACTCCATGTGATTTTAGACAATCTCAATACCCATAAACCCAAAAACGATATGTGGTTGAAGAGGCATCCCCAAGTTAAATTTCATTACACTCCCACTTCTGCCTCTTGGCTTAATCAAATCGAGGTTTGGTTCAGCATCCTCAGCCGCAGCGCTCTCAAAGGAGCTAATTTTACTTCCCCCAAGCAAGTCAGGGAGGCCATTGATAAATTCGTCCAGGTTTATAATCCCCAAGCCGCACCGTTTCAATGGCGGAAAAGGTATGTTTATCCCAAAGCCTTGGCTAATCGTATCTCTGATTTATGCAACTAAGTACTAGTTTATCATCTCCAAGGATTATTGTCCCGGCCCCGGCTTTTTGGGGATTATCTTTTTCAAAGCACTGGGATATCCTTAGGCACACACCTGCCGGGCTGAAGGTTGCTTCGCTAACCGCCAGAGGCTACGGGGGACGGCACTCGGGCCCGGACGCAAGCGCAGCGAGATTTTTCATAAAGCTGGAGGTCAAATGCTTAGATTGATTTGTATTGGCATACTACTGGTGGCCCTGTTGGGATGCGGTGGGGATAGCGCAGAGAAGTATATGCAGGCGGGATTTGCCGATTTTCAACAGCAGAGATATGACGAGGCCATTGCCAACTACCAAAAAGCTATCAAACTGCAACCCCGGGCCTCGGCGGCTTATAATATGATCGGCATGGCTTACCGGTTTAAGTACAACCAGTTGGGGGTCCCGGAGTTTCGAGAAAAAGAGATGGCGGCGTTTAAAAAGGCCATAGAAGTCAATCCGAAGAATTGGGTGGCAATGATCAATCTGGCCACCGACTACTATGCCGCAGGCCAAAAGGCGAAAGCCGCTCCTCTGTTCAAAAAGGCTTTGGAATTGAACCCCAATCATCCTGAAAAGCTTGCCCTGCAAAAGATGATTGCGGAAGGCGAAGCGCAGCCTTGAGGGTTTTCTTGCTCCTGGCGGTACTGCCGGCGCTGCTTTTGGCCGGGATGCGGAGTTGGGGCCAGGCGACCCCAAACCGGGTGCCGGATCTGGCGCAGCGCTTAGGCTGCTTTGCCTGTCATTCCCTCAAAGGGCGGGGGGGAAAGCTCGCCGCCCCACTGGATGGGGTGGGGGGCCGCTTATCAGCTAAAGAACTTGGGAAAGCCCTCACGCATCCCCGCCAACTGCATCCTGCGGCCAGGATGCCCAGTTATGCCTACCTGCCCCCGGCGGAGCAAAAAATGTTATTAAAATTTCTGGAAAGTTTAAAATAAGCCGCCGTCGTAAAGATTTGCAGGTTTTCCCTGGCAGTGGCCCCTGAGGCTTTGGTTCCTGCCGTAATAAAAACGGGTAGGGGGTTGTCACACCTGCCAAGGTTGCATTAGACGCATCCTACTTTAATTTCGAACTTTGGACAGGCCGTACTTTTTCATCTTGCGCCAGA
Organism: Deltaproteobacteria bacterium; assembly: GCA_037381685.1. Taxonomy (GTDB): domain Bacteria; phylum Desulfobacterota; class Desulfobaccia; order Desulfobaccales; family 0-14-0-80-60-11; genus 0-14-0-80-60-11. The sequence goes on from JARRQO010000097.1 coordinate 6,773, forward strand.
GGGTGGTGCGGGGCAAGTCCAGGATGCGGGCGCTTTCGCCTACCTGGTGATTGGTATATTCCAGCACTTTTTGGATGTAATCCCGCTCCTGCTCTTCCAGGGTATGCCAGCGCCCGTCATTGGCGGGGGCGAAATCCCGGAGGTCCGGCGGCAGATCCGCCAAAGTAACGATATCCCGTTCCGCCAGGGCTACGGCCCTTTCAATGATGTTCTGCAGTTCCCGGACATTGCCGGGGTAGGAATAGGCCATGAGCACCGCCCGGGCGGCTTTGTCAATACCTTTGATGTGCTTGGCGAATTTATGGCTGAAGAGGTTCAAAAAGTACTGAATTAACAGGGGGATGTCTTCGGTGCGGTCCATGAGGCTGGGCAGGGTGATTTGCACTACGTTCAGCCGAAAGTAGAGGTCTTCCCGGAAGCGGCCCTTGGCTACCGCGCGTTTCAAATCCTGGTTGGTGGCGGCAATGAACCTGAGATCCAGTTGGATGGGCCGGTTGCCTCCCACCCGGGTAATCTGATTTTCCTGGATAACCCGGAGGAGTTTGCCTTGCATAGAGAGGGGCATGTCACCGATTTCATCCATAAACACCGTGCCCCGGTGGGCCGTTTCCAGGATGCCGATTTTGGTGGCAATGGCACCGGTGAAGGCCCCCCGCTCATACCCGAATAGTTCGCTGGCAATCAATTCCTCAGTAAAGCCGCCGCAGTTAAAGGCCACGAAAGGCCGGGTGCGCCGGGCACTCTCCTGGTGGATGAGACGGGCTACCAGTTCCTTGCCCGTGCCGCTTTCGCCCTGGATGATGACGTTGCAGTCCAGGGGAGCGACTTTCCGGCTGATGTTGAAGACCTCCTTCATCTTGGGACTGACGCCGATCATCTCCCCCCAGCCGTCCAGGGGTTCCAGGCGAGCCTTGAGCTGACGATTTTCTTCCAAAAGATGCTTATGTTCCAGGGCCCGGCGGGTCAGGTGGCGGATTTCCTCCAGTTTCAGCGGCTTGGCCACATAGTGGAAGGCCCCCTTCCTAATGGCTCCGATGGCGCACCACATCCAAAAAGACCAGACCAAAATTACCCAACTCCAGGTCATGGAGAAAATCCTCTCCAGAACCATAGGCCTTGACACTATGCCCGTCTTTGGCCAGGGCCGCCTGGAGCCTTTTCTGTACGATGACTTCGTCATCTACAATGGCAATGTTCATGGCACAACAAAATCCTGTCTATTGCGATCAGGCTATTTGCGGAGGGGGAGCATCACCGTGAAAGTAGTGCCCTCACCGACGCGGCTTTTGACTTCAATATGACCGTCATGTTTCTCCACAATGCCGTAGGTCACCGACAGACCCAAACCGGTGCCCCGCCCTATCTGCTTGGTGGTGTAAAAGGGATCAAAGATACGGGGAAGATGTGCCGGATCGATGCCTACCCCGGTATCGGTCACATCAATGACCAACCAGTGGCTGTCGGCCGACGGATAAGCGCGGATGTGCAGGGAGCCTCCGTCCAACATGGCGTGGATGGCATTGATAAACAGATTGAGAAAGACTTGCTGCAGACTTTTGCGGTCACCGTAAACGGGCGGCAGGTCCGGCGGGATATCGTCCTCCACGTTGATACCCGAAAGGGTGAGCTGATTTCGGACCAGCTTCAGGGTGTCCTGAATAACTGCACCGATGGGGAGGGCCTCGAAGTCCGGGTGCTCGGCCCGGGAGAAATCCAACAGACCTTTAACGATCTCCGAGGCTCGCTCGGACTGGATCAGGACATCCTGGATCAGGCCCATGACCTCCTCTTCGGAAAGGTCATGGAAATCCTCTTTGAGGTACTCCGCGGTGAGTACGATATTATTGATAGGATTGTTCAACTCATGGGCAATACCCGAGGTCAGGGTGCCCACCGCGGCGATTTTCCGGGATTGGACCAATTGTTCTTGATGGACCTCGAGTTCGTGAATCATGCGGTTGAAGGCGCGGAACAGGGCGAAGAATTCTTCTGAGGAGGTTCCTGGACCCGGTTCCGGCAGGGGGGTGAAGTCACCATGGGCGATTTTGTCCATAGCGTGCTGCATCTGGACCAGGGGCTGGACCAACATGCGGGAGAGGTAGAAGGCCACCACAATTCCCAGGGCCAAGAACACCACCACGGAAATAATAAAGAGGAACATGGCCCGTTGGAATAAGCGGTCGATCTGCAGTCGTTCCTCTTTCTCCCATCTCTCAGTAATATTCAGCAGTTCTTGCCCCTGTCGGCGCAAGGCCTCTTCCTGGGGGGCAAATTGCCGGTTTTTTGAGGCCGCGGCCCTGATTTCGGCCAAAATTTCCTTATAATGTTCCAGACTGTGAATAAATTTCGGCTGCTGGGCAGGCTTTTTCAACCGCGCAATCTCGGATTCATGACTTTGGTAAATATGCCGGGCGTGGGCCAGATAGGTCTCAGCCTCACTGAGGCTGGCCACCTGGCGGTAAAGAAAGAAATTTTTTTCTACCCGGCGCAATTCCAGGATAGTTTGAAACAGGTCATAGGTAAATTCCAGAAGCCGCAAGCGGTGGCCGATTTCCCGGTGAACCTGGAAACTGAACACCGAAAAAATCAGCACTGACAGCAAACTGAACAGGAAGGCGATAATGATTTTGCGTCTGATTTTAAAAGTAGCTTTTTTCATGACCTAACGGTTCGGAGGAATTTTCAGCAACCTTATACCATTTTTTGAACCATAACAAGAACCTGAAATCGATTAAAAGAGAGGCGAAGCACAGCGTGGTGAAGCGTAAGGAAGCTGCCTAAAATTTGTCCTCAGGCCAGGAAAAGATATTTAGTGCTTATCCGTAAATAATTCCAACTTTCCGCCAGCAGATTATGGCTGCTGCTAAATGGAGCAAGGCGATAT
>JARRQO010000098.1:0-7748 GCA_037381685.1 Deltaproteobacteria bacterium
CTCCACGATTCGCAAGAATAACCCCATTCTCAACAGCCTGACGTCCCTCAACCATCGATTGGACGGCCTTTTGCGATTCTGCCTGAACCCCCTGGATCAATTCTTCAATCTCTTTTGCATCCTCGTGCCAATCTGCCTGTTCCTGAACAGAAGGTCCTACCGCAATCTACCCTGGATCTGGTTAGTTTGGTTTGGGGTCCTGCATGGGATATACGAATGGCTGGACCTTTTTACCTTGAGCCTGGGGTCTGGTCCGGCGTTTGACTATATCAGGCTGGGCGTCCTGATCTTGTCTTTTGTTTGCCTGGCAGAATTTGGGCGGGCCGGGACCTACACCCTTTGGGGACGTGGACCGGGCCGCTGGATTCTGGTGGTGATGACCGCGCTGGTGGGGATAGGGGGGCTGGCGGGTTACCCAGGACTTTTGGCTGCTACCCGCTATGTGTTGGGATTGGCGGGGGGTATGTGGGCTGCCGGGGCACTACTGCTCCTGGCGAGAACTGAGGTACAAAGGTCCTGGACCTTACAGGCAGGCGCTCTGGCCATGGCAGGTTATGCCCTCGCCACAGGACTGGTAGTCCCACCAGCCCCCTTTTTTCCGGCTGCCTGGCTTAATTACGACTCCTTTGCTGCTGCAACGATTGTTCCGGTGCAGTTAATCAGAGGCTGCTTAGCCACCGTGATTAGCGTCTCTCTCTGTCTGTTCGCCGAAACCTGTCTGGAAAAAGAACCCCAATTCCGTGTCTGGTTTCGCCGGATGTTGCTGGTAGCCATGACCGTATTGGTCCTGTTGCTGACCATGGGATGGGGCTTCACGCAGTACCTGGGCAATATCGCCAAGCAGGATAAATGGGAGGACTATGAGCAAGATGCGGAAAATCTGAGTCAATCATTGACGAATAAAATGGGGGAAGCCGATCGGCTCGTCAAGCTCATGAGCGGCTTTCCGGCAATCTTCTCGGCACTGGCCAACGGACCCCCGCGGGCTCTTCAACAAGCCAATGCCTTCCTGCATATCTGCAGTCAGACCCTGCCAGAGACCGCTTGTTATTTGATAGACCACCAGGGTCTGACCATAGCTTCCTCTAACCGCGACATTCCTGACAGATTCTTAGGGCAATCATCCGCCTTTCGGCCCTACTCTCAGGAGGCCAGGCAAGGCTCCGCCGGCAGATATTGGGCCCTGGGAGTCACATCCAAGGATTTAGGTTATTATGCCAGTGTTCCGGTGCGTGACCAAGCCGGGCAGGTTTTCGGGGCGGCAGTCATAAAAAGGACCTTTTCCACAATCCAAACAGCAATTATTCATTATCGTGATCTCGGGCTCATCATTAACCGGCATGGGATTGTGATCATGGCCAGCAACCCGGGCATGATTTTGAGGAGTCTCTGGCCACTGTCGGCAGCCACCAGGGAAGCACTGCTTGCCTCCAGGCAGTTTGGCAATGGCCCTTTTGCCCCGATCCTGGACCGGAAGCCTGCGGATAAAAGTGAACTCCTGGTCGAGGGAAAACGGGTGATGGTGCGGATGCGGCCTATTTCCGGCGAAGATTGCGCCGTGGTTATCTTTGGCTCCATCCGGCCTGTGGCCCAGGCCCGACTCTTGGGCATCAGCACCACCCTGCTCTTCTTTCTGGGGTCGATTGGGTTTTTGGCCATCCTGCTGGTAATGCGGCAGAGTGAAGAAGGATTTCACCAGATATTTGAACATGCCACCGACAATCTCATCCTGCATGATCGGGGCAGGATCATCGAGGTCAACCAGCAGAGCTGCCGGTCCCTGGGGTACACCAGGGAAGAGCTTTTACGGATGTCAGTGTTTGATATTGAGGTGGGGTATAGCAAAGATTTTTTAATCGATCTATGGGAGAAAGGAGGGGGTGTGGTTACCCTCTCCGGCATCTATCGGCGCAAGGATGGCTTAACTTTTCCGGCAGAGATCAGGGCGGGCGAGATCTTTTATCGAGGGCAGACCATGAGGTTGGTTGCGGCCCGGGATGTCAGCGCGCGCATGCAGGCCGAGGAGGCTCTGCGGGAAAGCGAAGAATATTATCGTTCTTTGTTCAGCAACATGCTGAACGGCTATGCCTACTGCCAGATGTGTTTTGAGCAAGAGCAGCCCGTGGATTTCATTTTCCTCAATGTCAATAAGGCCTTCGGGGACTTGACGGGATTAATGGAGGTGATCGGGAAAAAGGTATCCGAAGTTATCCCCGGCATCAGGGAAGCTGATCCGGATTTCCTGGAAATGTGCGGCAGAGTGGCCGCAACAGGGATACCTGAGCGGGCTGAGTGCTACCTTGGGTCCCTAAAAATGTGGTTTTCGATCTCGGTTTACAGCCCGCTAAAGGAATACTTTGTGGCCATTTTTGACGTTATTACTGAGCGCAAACAGGCCGAAGAGGCCTTGCGGGACCGGGAGGCCAAATATCGGGCCGTGGTCGAGACCTCAGCCGACGGGTTCTGCATAAAGGATATGGCAGGCCGCTTCCTGGAGTTCAACGACGCCTTTGCGAGCCTTTTGGGCTACAGCCGCGAGGAATTGCTGGGCATGAGCGTTCCTGATATTGAAGCCCAGATGACGCCAGCCGAAGTTACCGAAATCACCGAAAAGGTTCGGCGCGAAGGCCACGCCGTTTTCGAGACCAAGAACCGCTCCAAAGACGGCCGGGTCTGGCCTGCCGAAGTGAATGTCTCCTATTGGCCCATCGCTGGCGGCCGACTCTTCGTCTTCATGCGGGACATCACCGACCGCAAAAGGGCCGAAGAAGCGTTACGCGCCAGCGAAGCGGCGCTGCGCCAAAGCCAGGAAAGATACCGCATGCTGGCGGGACACCTGCTGACGGCCCAAGAAGCCGAACGGAAAAAGCTGGCCCGCGAGCTGCACGACGACCTCTCCCAAAGGTTAGCCGCCTTGGCCATGGAAGCAGAAACCCTTGACTACCAAAAATCTCCCAAAACCGGGCTAGATCGCGTCAGACTGAAAGAAATGAAAGATAAGTTGGTAGAACTTTCCATTGATGTCCATGCCATGTCTCGCCGGCTGCATCCTTCGATCCTGGATGATTTAGGATTGGCCGATGCGGTGGCGTCGGAATGCGCCACATTCCGGAAGCGAAACGGGATTGTGGTAAATTATCGGACAGAAAATATCAGTAGAGAGGTTCCTCCCAATGTGGCGGTATGCCTTTATCGGATTGTCCAAGAAGCCTTAAGAAATATCTCCCGGCATGCCAGGGCCACGGAAGTGGCGATTTCGTTAGAGGGTGAAAATCAAGCCATCCGCCTATTAATCAGGGATAACGGTAAGGGCTTTGATCAGGGCCAGAAAACGAACAAGGTGGGTTTGGGCCTGGACAGTATGAAGGAACGGGCCTATTTAATCGGCGCTGATTTTTCTCTGGAGTCCCAACCTGGGCAAGGGACGATGATAGAGGTCCGGGCGCCTTTATCCAGGAGGCCGGAATGAGCAAGAGTATCAGGGTATTACTGGCCGATGACCATAAGATTGTACTGGAAGGCTTGAGGATTCTGCTGGAATCGGAGTTCGAGCTCGCCGGGACAGTGGAAGACGGCCGGGCTCTGGTTTCTGCCGCGCAAGATTTGCACCCCGACGTGATTGTCGTAGATATTTCGATGCCCTTGCTCAATGGCATTGAGGCGGTCCGGCAGATCAAGAAGTTCGATAAACGGGTGAAAGTGGTATTTTTGACCATGCATCCGGATGTGACGTATGCCATTCGGGCCTTTGAGGCGGGCGCCTCGGGTTATGTCCTGAAACATTCGGCTTCATCCGAACTGCTCACCGCAATCCACGAGGCGATTAAGGGAAGAACCTATGTGACGCCGATGATTGCCGGGGAACTGATGCAGGCCTACCATGAAGGCACTTATCGACAGCCCGAAGGGCCACAGCTGACCCAGCGCCAGCGGGAGATCGTGCAATTATTGGTTGAGGGCAACTCGGCCAAAGAAATTGCCAACCTGCTAAGCATTTCCCCCCGGACGGTAGAATTTCACAAATACAGCATGATGGCGAAGCTCAATCTGAAGAATGTCTCTGCCCTGATCCAATATGCCATCAAGCACGGATTTGTGGTTGATAAAGAGTAAAAAGGACATCTCTTCCGAAATCTGCCGTAATCGAAACAAGTCTAGCCCGAATAATTCGTCGTACTACAAAGAACTCGGTGGCCCAGGCTTTCCAGCCTGTGCAAAAAACACCCGGCTTTTCAGGCCTATCTTTTTTACGCATATATTTCAATAGCTTATCGCATAATTTAAAGAGTTCATGAATAAAGCAGGCTAGAATTTATTCCGCCGGAGCATAAATCTTTGGCAAATCCTGACCGCCATGGGCATCTACCTCAGGATAGACTCGCCAATCTTGCCCCCATTCAAACTCCAACCCCAATCCGGTCCAGGCAGCGGCGTTCTTGGGCCAGTCATTGAAATTAAACTAGAAAATTTTTTCATAGAATCTAGAATTTTTGCCAGTTTCTTCTTCCTGAAATTCCAATTATCCTGGATCCACGAGGAAAAGTAGGCAGTAAGAAGCATGGCGAACCACTCAAAATGAGGTTGTCATGTACCCCGAGACAGAAGTTTTCATTAAATTCAGTCCCATGGAGCTCCAGCAGGCCCTGGCCATCGAGCTGGATCGAGACCCATCCCAGGCCCTTCAATTCAACAAGGAAAGCCTAGTCGACAAATATCTGCAGCCGCCTGGCAAGCCAGCCTCGGTCTCCGAAAAAGGGGCGGCCCCCTGAAAATTAGGGCGATGCAGCAGTTTCTGCTGCCGAAGCGGCCATGGCGCCAAGAGGTGAAATCTAGAAATCCCGCCTTTGCCCCCTGCTTGAGTGAGGAGGTGAACCATGCAACCCAGCGAAGCTTACCGCAAATGCGTCAATCTGAGCAACGGGAAAAGGGTTCTCATCCGTTTACTCGATGGACAGGATCGCTTGGGCCTGATCAAATTTTTTCAACAAGCTCCCCTAGAAGACGTCCAATTTAGCAAACAAGACGTGAAGAGCCCCCTGGTGATTGATGCCTGGATGAACCAGGAAAATGGCCACAAGCCATTGACGCTGGTGGCAGTGGATATGCTAACTAACCGGGTGGTTGCCAGCCTCAACCTGAGTAGAGGGCAGCAAGCCGCCAACATCGTGGGTGATATTGAACACATCCTTTTGGCCCGGCCTTTTCAGGGGCTTGGATTGGGCGCCCGGATGCTGGAAGAATTAATCGATCTTGCCGCAGGAGCAGGCCTCCACTGGTTGAAAGCAGAGGTTCCCTACGATCAGAAAAACAGGGTCAAGGCCTTTCAGTCCAGGGGGTTTAAAATCAGGACGATTTTAAATGATTATTTTAGCGACCAGCGAGGAGAGACCCACGATGTGGCGTTGATGCTGCGTCCATTGATAAATGAAGATAAAGATAATTCTTAAATAATATTCCTCAGGTTATACTTAAACATGCTCAATTCTTTAATAAGATAACCAAGGGAGGTCCGTCATGTTAATTAATCAATTGCAATGGAGAGGTTACCCAATATGGCCACCTCTATGGTGTGAAGAAAACTATTCGATGTCTGAACGTGGATTATTAAAAAAAGTTGAAATGTTACCAATAAACCGACTTATCAGGATTGAAGTAACGTGTGCAGGGATTAAAATCAGTGGGTTAATTTTAACCAGTGAAGTGTATCAGACTTCTCTGTATTGGAAACTCAAAGAAAATATCGGAAAGCCTTTAACTGAGATCGGCAAAATGGAGATAGAGTTATCCGGCCATAAGGACCCGGGTTCCCCGGCTGAAAGGAATGAAAGGCCCTGCCACGGGTATGTTCCGCATAGGTTTTACGGGTCAAGGAGGCTGAGAATGAATCCTGACAAAGCTTTCTTTTTATGGGATCCCTTGGGTAATTGGCATTACTGCCGATTTTGCAAGCATCTGCACAGTCTGGTTGAAAAACTTACCTGCGATGCCTTTCCGGAGGGAATTCCGCAGAAGCTCTTAACCGGGGAAATCTTCCACGACAAACCCATGCTCGGTCAACAAAACGACATCGTCTTCGCCTCCCGTTATAAGTAATTAAGCAAAGCAGAGGAAACTTGCTAATCACCATAATCGATCCGGCAATAATCTTTTAACGAAAGAGGTTTAGATTGATGGTGCTGAGTTCTACTGGCTGATATGCCCCAGCCGGGTACCTCAAACGCCCAGAAGCCTGAAGTTCAGTGACCGTAGATCTCCTATGGCGGAATCCTCGGCCTGAATCCACCGCTGACTTAAAGCCGACCCTGAAAACCTGGCAGTGCAGTGCAGCCGCCCCAATTTTTCCACAGGAGGTGGATCATGCCTGTTATTCTCGTCGAAGCTCCCAGACACCTGGGGGTCGGCATCCGGAGCGCGCTGAGCCAGGATCTGCCCCGGATCATGGAAATCGAACGCTTGGCTTTCGGCGGCCAATGGGATTACTTCCAGTTCAGGGCCTCGATGAAAGATATCTTTCTGGCGGCTTGGGATTCGGACAACGGGGAGCTTGTCGGGTTTTTGGTGGCCTGCTGCCCCAAAGCAGCCCGGCGGGGCCTTATCTTGCGGATCGCCGTCCACCCGGACTATCAGGGCCAGGGGATCGCCACGCAACTTCTAAAAAGATCATTCTGGGAATTAAAAAAGCAGGACCTGGACGAAGTGGAACTGGACGTGGAAATTATCAAGGCCGGAGCTCTGCAGTTATACGAGAAGATGGGGTTCAAGATAGTAGAAACCTGCTCCCCGGATTTCGAAGAAGACGAAACCTTCTTCATTATGAGAAAAAAGTTGGATTCCTGAGGCAGAGCAGTGGCGGATGGATATCCGGGCTAGTATATTTTCCTCATAAAACTAGTATTTTTGCGAGTATTTAATCCATAGAATTCGTTTTAGTTTGACAAACAATGGTCTTCATTTAAATTTGCGCTTAAACCTTATGCGTAACTTACTGATTTTCACCAAAATGGTTAACGGGGACGAAGGCAATGATGATAAATTTCTTGCTGGGTCTCTTGGTGGTGGTTTTATGGGGCGTAGCCCTCGCCAGCCAATGCGATAAGAAAGTTAATTGGAACGACAAGCGGCTGCGTATCCGAAAAGCGCCACCCTCCGAGTAACGCCAGCGTCAAACTCGCAGCTGCAGTGCAGTAGTGAAACGGGGGAAGGGTACAGGAACAAATTATCGTTTGGGGGCATTCAGTCAAAAAAGCAAAGTGTTTTTTTAACGGTTGACTATCGACTAAAGTGATGGGATAAAAGCTATGAAATGGATTTTGCTTTCAGTTATAGGGATATTTCTATTTTTGGTTTGGCATGCACACACCATTTTTGGGGCTGATGACTAAAAAGTTAGACCTTTAAAAAAGCAGGGTTTTTCTTAGAATTGGAGGATTATGGGGATGGAAAATTCGCCGAATTCTAAGAATTCCAAATCAAAGTGGAAACATTTAATTACAACAGGGGTATATATATGGGCTATTTTAAGCGCTCTAGGAGCTATTGTAGTGGGGACGGGGAAAATTTTGCCAGCAAATGTTACGGAAGGATGGTGTGAACTCTATGTGCAACCATATATCCCTTTTCATAAGGAAAAAATTAACTTGATGGTATTTACAGACTTATCAAAACATGAACGCAAGGTACTTGAGGGCATTCTTAAAAAATTTGGGAGCAAGCATAATGCAGATGTCAAGCTCAAAAATGCTAACCAA
>JARRQO010000099.1:0-7715 GCA_037381685.1 Deltaproteobacteria bacterium
CTCAGATGCAGCTATGATCTTCTTATTGATACCTGGTTATCGCGAATACGAGAGCCAGATAGAGGGCAGGTATCTTGAATAAGAAAGTCGTGACGCAAATCGGCTGGAAGCAACCGGGGCTCTTCAAGAATTCAAAACAAATGGCCTAGTGAGGCGTAAAAATTGATGGTACGGTTCTAAGAAAACCATTATTGCTGAGGGGCCTGTCTGACTATTTTACGATTTGGAAGTTCCCTACACTTCCAGAGGGAAAGTTTGCCCTCAGCCGAGAGTTTTGCAAGAGAGTTGACCACTAAAAGAAATGGCCGACCCGGTTTTCACGAATCGACCATTCCCCTGTCACGGTAAAGAAGGACAGGTACCACCTTACCGCCATCCTTGCCTTACCCTGTCTTGCCGTATTTCAGGCGAGACCTTAGAAAACAACAAGCTTAAGAAAGCAAGGAGTGATAATTATATATGTCAAAATTCATTTCCTGTCAAGTTTTTTTCCTATAACCGCTAAAAATTCAAGACCTACAGTCGAAAACCCAGCGCTGGCGTCCAGCCTGTAAGTGAGGCGTTTGAGGTCCTTTCCCTTAAACTTTTTTTAGGTGTCCATTTTGTTTTTTTAGGGGGATTTAATAATATTCCAGGCATAGAAGAGTAGGCCCACCGCTACAAATAAAGCACAAAGATAAAGGAATAATTTCCTCAAGTCTTTAATCATCGCCTTTTACTCCGCACCGTAGCTTATAGGAAAGACAACCACGAAGTATATGGTCAAGCAATTTAAGAGAATTCTTCGTACTGAGAAATTGACGCGACCTTATCATACGCCGGAAAAAGCGAGGAGTAAGCAGGGCAGAAACCGTATCGGTCATGCCTGGTCGTCCTGTCGAGTATCTAAAAGCTGCCAGCGCAGCAGTGCTTGCTTTGCCGCGAATTTTCCTCGGATGAACCCGGCGGCAAAATCAGGATGCCCGAAGTAAGCGGGCGCCTTGGCCAAAAACCTATCCTGCATGTCCTTGAGGATTTTGGGGGCCTCCGTTGCGGCAATAAAGTTGCGCTCGTCTTTGTGGGAGAAGATAATTTCATCCCCCAAAGCCTCCTTGACCTGGTCGACTTGCCCTCGCAGCTCCGGCGGCAAGGTGTCGGGCCGAATCGGAATGGCGATCCGGACCTCCAGGAGCACGAACCAGCGGTCGCCGGCTATCGGCCGGGAGTAGTCCCAAAACTCCAGGGTCAGGCCGTTATTGAGAGGATGCCGGGACATTAATCTTTCCGAGTTCATTGTCAAACTGTAACCCCGAAATTATGCGGCCACCGTGGCGACTGCAGTCTAAAAATGGTTATGAGGACCTCTCTCCCCGAGTTTAACCCCGAAAAGGTTTCTTTTCTACAAAACAACCTGGCTTCAACTCTGCCCATATTACTGCCATGCCAGCATACCGGCAAGCGGGCTTTTCTCTCCAGAAGCCTCCAGCTCCTCAATGGCTAACTGAATAGCCACTTCCACTATCAGGGACTTGGTTATCTTAGCCTTCCCCTCTGGCCTGGCCATCTCCCTCAACTTGAGCCTGGCTTCCTCCAGGGAGGCCAAAACCTCTCTAGTGAGATAAAAGGTGGCTTTGACTGACGGCCTATTGGCAGGCTTTTTTACCGGTTTACTGGTAGGGATCATGAGCAGATTCCTCCACAAGGTCTTTGCAATCCCCTTTCGTCTCCCTGTAGGTCGAGGGGTTTTGAATGAAGACCGCATCTCTATAAGGGAGCTTACATATAGCTATCTTCCCAGGCTATTCAGGCAGGCCTGAGCCGTAAAGATCTGACTCGGCTACAAAGAACTCCTCATGATATCCCTACAGTCTTGAAACAGAGAGACCTCTGGCTTTCTGCTTGGCAGGTTTGCCGATTGCCCATGACCCTCAGCTCCACAAATTGAGTCCTGAGCTCCTATTTCCCCTATTCATGCATCAGGAAAGCTATTCCCATTTGTGGTTTGGGTCAGGCACAAAGGTTATGCCACCACCACTACTTCCCACCTCCATCCTAACAAGCCATCCTCCTGGAACCTTAGCTATCTCTATTTTCCGATAAGAAGGTTCTGCTTCGATCATTTTCCAAACCAGTTTTGCCATATCTTCCACCTCCCAATTTATAGGAGTTTTGCGGGGGGTAAGTGCCGGTGGCCCTTAGCCCTCTCCCCCAAACCATCTCCCCACTATCTCTTAATACATCCCCTCCATGCCGCCGCCCATGGGGGGCATGGGGGCTTCTTTCCTAGGTTTCTCGGCCACCATGGCTTCGGTGGTGATGAGCAAGGAGGCCACCGAGGAGGCATTCTGGAGAGCGTAACGGGCCACCTTGGTGGGGTCGATGACGCCGGCCGCCATCAGGTCTTCATAGACCCCGGTCTCGGCGTTAAAGCCCATGGCGCCTTTTTCTGCCTTGACGTGCTCGGCCACCACTGAGCCTTCGGCACCGGCGTTGTTGGCAATCTGGCGGATAGGCTCTTCCAGGGCCCGCCTGATGATGTTGACGCCCAACTGCTCATCGTGGTTCGGCAGCTTCAACTCGCTCAGGGCCGGCCGACAGCGCAGAAAAGCAACTCCGCCGCCGGGGACAATGCCTTCCTCCACCGCAGCGCGGGTGGCGTTCAGGGCATCTTCCACCCGGGCCTTCTTTTCTTTCATTTCGGTTTCCGTGGCCGCTCCTACCCGGATCACCGCAACGCCTCCTACCAGCTTGGCCAGCCGCTCTTGCAGCTTCTCCCGGTCGTAGTCGGAGGTGGTCTCTTCGATCTGGGCCCGGATCTGTTGCACCCGGCCTTCGATGGCCGCCCAGTCGCCGCCGCCATCGATGACGGTGGTGTTATCCCGGTCAATGTTGACCCGCTTGGCGGTGCCCAGTTCTTTGAGGGTGACGTTTTCCAGCTTCCAGCCCATGTCTTCGGAGATGAGCTGGCCGCCGGTGATGATAGCGATGTCCTCCAACATGGCTTTGCGCCGGTCGCCAAAGCCGGGGGCCTTCACCGCCGCCACTTGCAGGGTGCCTCGGAGCTTGTTCACCACCAGGGTGGCCAGGGCTTCGCCTTCCACATCCTCGGCAATTATGAGCAGGGGTTTGCCCATTTTGGCGATCTGTTCCAGGAGGGGCAGCAGGTCTTTCATGGCGCTGACCTTCTTTTCATGGATGAGGATGAGGGGCTCCTCCAAGTTGACTTCCATCTTTTCCGGGTTGGTGACGAAATAGGGGGAGACGTAGCCCCGGTCAAACTGCATGCCCTCCACCACTTCCAGGCTGGTCTCCATGGCCTTGGCTTCTTCCACGATGATGACGCCCTCTTTGCCTACCTTGCTCATGGCGTCGGCAATAATGTTGCCGATCGAGGCATCATTGTTGGCGCTGATGGTTCCTACCTGGGCGATCTCTTTCTGGTCTTTGGTGGGTTTTGAGATCTTGTGCAGTTCTTCCACTACTAACTGCACGGCCTTTTCGATGCCGCGCTTCAAGGCCATGGGGTTGGTGCCCGCCGCCACCAGCCGGGAGCCTTCCCGGTAGATGGCCTGGGCCAAGATGGTGGCAGTAGTGGTGCCGTCACCGGCCACGTCCGAGGTCTTGGAGGCCACCTCTTTGACCATCTGGGCCCCCATGTTTTCAAACTTGTCCTCCAGCTCAATCTCTTTGGCCACGGTCACACCGTCTTTGGTAATAACCGGGGAGCCGAAGGATTTTTCCAGGATGACATTGCGGCCCTTGGGTCCCAGGGTTACCTTTACCGCGTCCGATAGGGCATTGACCCCCCGGAGAATAGCCTCCCGAGCCTTGATGTCATATTTGATTTCTTTAGCGCCCATGTTAATACGTTCCTCCTATAGTAATAGCTATAAGAATTCAGGAATTGAATAGGGAGAAGGCAGGTTCAGCCTTCAATAATGGCCAGGATGTCTTCTTCCCGCATCATCAGATACTCTTCGCCTTCGACCTTGATCTCGGTGCCGGAGTACTTGCCGAACAGGATGCGGTCGCCTTCTTTAAGTTGGAGAGACATGCGGGTGCCGGCGTCACTCATTTTGCCGGGGCCCACGGCGATGACCCGACCTTCAATGGGCTTCTCTTTGGCAGTGTCTGGAATAACGATGCCGCCCTTGGTGACCTGCGCTTCTTCGATCCGCTTCACCAGAACACGATCATTCAACGGTTTGACTTTCATGGAAAAACCTCTTCATAGAAAATTAGAGACGATTAGAAGGCCCAATAGAGGAAAGCATTATTTCCTTTGGTGTTACTCAAATCCACCAAGTCAATTCAGGCCGGCCCCCAGGAACTTTGCCAAAACGGCTTCGGCTTCCGGCGGTACGGAGGTGAAATGGACACGTAAGGTAGGGGGGTGCTCAGAGAGGAGAGTCACCACTTTGCCGTAAAGGTCGTCGGTAATTTCGTGGTCGTCGGGCTCGTACAGGGAAATCCGCAGGTTCGCCAGCGGGGAGGGCAGGACCTCAGACTGAATTTCGACCATATTATGCGCTATTTTGGTGATTGCACCCCCATGCCCCAGCTCTCCGGTATGTTTCCAATCTACCACGGTGAACTGGACGCGGAGCCCGTGCTTGAGTTCTATCCACGTAATCTCTTTTTTCGGGGGCAGAAAGAGCTGAAAATCTCCGCCGATACCTCCCACTTCATGGATGGTCAGCGGTTTTTTAACCCCTTTGGGCATAACCTGGATGGCAGTGTCTATCCGACAGATATCGCCACATTCGGATAAGGTGCTTTCTGAAATAAAGATTTGGCCGCCCACCGTATAGGATTCAATGCGGGCCGTGAGATTGACCGCGCAGCCCACCACGGCATACTTGATTCTCTTCTGAGAACCGATGTTGCCCACCACCACTTCACCGGTGTTGATGCCCACACCTAAAGCTACCTCGGGGTACCCGGCCTGGCGATTCCGTGCATTGACCGAGGTCATGGCCAATTGCATTTCCACGGCGCAGGCCACGGCTCGCCGCGGGTCGTCGGGGCGCAGGATGGGAGCCCCAAAGATCACCAGGATGCCGTCGCCGATGAATTCGTCGATGGTGCCCTGATACTTCTGGATTATTTCGGTCATGGTCTCCAGATAGATATTGATCATCGCCAACACATCCTCAGCGGGCAGACGCTCACTTATGGAGGTGAAGCCGCGCAGATCGGCCATGAGAATCGTAGCACGCCGTTTTTCACCCTCAATTTTCAGTCCACCCTTCTTCAGAATCGTGTCGACGATTTCATCCGAGAGGTAACTGCCGAAGGTCTCGCGAATGAACCGGTTGCGCAGTTCCAGGGCGGTGTTGAGTTCCTGCAATTTTCGCTGTTGCTCTCCTTCTAAATTTCGCAGCCGCTTTCTTTCCAGGAAAGCCCCCACTCGATTTCGCAGCAGCACCGGGTTGAAGGGCTTGGGTAAATAGTCTTCCGCCCCCAGTTCAATGCAGCGGATCACGCTGTCCATTTCATCCAAGGCGGAAATCATGATGACCGGCAGGTCCCGCCAGGTTTCGGAATGCTTCAGGTGTTGGAGCACCTCGTAACCGGTCAGCTCTGGCATCGTGATATCGAGGAGCACCAGGTCGAAAGCGTCAGCGGCGATCATCTCCAGGGCCTGCCGGCCATTGTGCGCCACTTGCACCGCATGCCCTTGACGCTCCAGATAACGGGACAGCAGGTCGCGGTTTATGCCGTTGTCATCCACCACCAGTATCGAACCGCGTTCATAACCGGTTATGGCAGCGCTATCCTGAGCCAGTCCCCGGAGACTAATCATGACACTGTTGATAAGAGATAGCCGCTGCGAATCCTCCGCGCCGGATTTCTTCAGACCGGCATCGATTTTTCCAAAATCGATAATTTCGTTGATGTAAGAGTGGACATATTCAGCGGCAGATTGCATCTTCTTCAGATCAGCGATAATGTCTAGCCGCCCTTGCGCGGCGGCGTTCTCAAGCAGGGTCTCGCTGACACCGATGACATCGTCTATCGGAATGCGCACCTTATAGTGCAGGTTGGCGATCAAGGATGCCAGATTAAAGACGACATCGCCAGAGGCACATTTGTCGGGGTCCAAAAGGTCGTTGATTATCTCCCGGAGTTGCTGGCCGGCAGAATGAATCAGGTTAAGATTGGAGATGAAATCCGCCTGACCTAAATCATCGGTGCCTCCCAGCAGCAGTACACTGTAACCGATGATCGCATCCATGGGCGTTCGCAATTCATGGCGCAGATCGGCCCACAGGGCTTGCGGGGTTTGTCCGCCTTTAGTCTCTGGATGGGAAATTCTCTGAACAAGCGGCGTGCTTTCCCGGGTTTCAGTCTGGCCTGGGTCGGATTCGGTGGTTAACATGGTTCGGCTAACTCGTCTCTTTGTTTAAAAGGTTGGCATTTTTTCCGCAGACGGCCAAAGTCGATGGGTTGTGTCAGAGTCAGCGCCACCTGCGGCTAAGATTGGCCATCAGAGGGTGCAGGGGCCCGAAGGCCCCTGTGGTTATCGTAAGTAAGATTGGTTTACATACGGTAAATCAGGAAAGATAGCTTGCCAAGGCTTTCATGGCCTTCGCAATATCATCTATCGCCTCGTGCATTCCCTCACTATAAGGTCTGCTCTTTGATGGTCCTTCCTTCCCGATCTTGTCCTGAACCTCAGACTTGAGTTTTTTCAAGCTTTGAACCTGTTGTTCAAGTTGAGCTCGTTGCTCTTCTTTCAGGTATTCGATGATCTGGGGATCAATTTGCTGAAGGAGGTCATCGGCCTCAGCCAGTATCTTTTCGATGTCTTCGTATTTATAAGTCTCTTGCATGAGGTTGCCCTCCGGCCGGATTACCAGCTCTTATTCATGAAATATGCGGAGCATTGGCTTAACTTTTGTCTGCCTATCTTCAGAGCAGCCGCCCCCTCTGACCCCTTTCCCTAACCATCAATTCTTCCCCTTTCCTGACCCTATTCTGGGAGGCAATACACTTTGGTTGTCTTACCAGTAATTATAGGTATATATAAATTATTGTCAATCTATTTATTGCTAATTATTGTATTATTATAAACTATACTTTTATATCTTTGAATTTATTATATATTAGACTTTATACATTTATATATTGACTTTTATGAATTTATATTTCTTAATATAAGCATTATGTGGAGGCAAATAAGATGGAAAATAACCTAGTGCTAACCACTGAGGAAGCGGCGGAGTTTTTAAAGCTGACGCCCTTCACGGTGCGGGATTATGCCAGGCGGGGAATTCTGCCGTCCCGCAAGTTGGGCAAGGCGTGGCGGTTCTATAAGCCTGACCTGGTGGCCTGGTTAAGGGACTATGAGGCTCCACCTTGAAGGGGAAAGCTATGAGGAATTGCACATGGCAAAGGACAATTCCTGCGGAAAATACCTGTTAAGGTCAAACGGGGTGTGCCGGACAATTTTGGGCGCTCATAATAAACTTTGGCGAGGCGGGCTATGGCCCTGGATTTGTTATTTGACATGAACTTATTTGACGTGAACATTTGGCTTATTCTGATTGCCAGTATCGTTCTTTTCCTCGGGGCCACCCAGATCGGCTTTTTCCTGGGGCGCCGGGCTTATAGGTCAGGCGTCGACGAACATTCAAGAACCCAGATATCCACGATCCAAGTAGCTATTCTGGGGCTGCTGGCGCTGCTGCTCGGGTTTACTTTTGCCATGAGCATGTCCCGTTATGATAAAC
>JARRQO010000100.1:0-2930 GCA_037381685.1 Deltaproteobacteria bacterium
TGAGGTACACCGGCACCAGGGCGCTCTGCCAGTCGTGGCAGTGCATGATGTCGGGGGTAAAATCCAGGGCCCGGCAAAAAGGCAAGACCGCGCCGCTGAAAAAGGCGAAGCGCTCCAGGTTGTCGAAGTAATCCCCCCGGGGAGTGCCGTAAAGCTGGCTGCGTTCATAAAACTCGTCCCGCTCCACGAAGTAGAAGGGGGAATCCCCGGCTGCAGGGGCCATGAGGTTGAAAGTGTGGTTGATCAGCCCCAGGTTCACTTCCAGGTTCTCTTCGACCAGGGCGGTGGGCACCTTGCCTTGCTTCACCATGCCGTAATAAGGCATGAGGACTTTGACTTCCACCCCCTGTTCTTTAAGGGCAGCGGGCAGCGTGCCTACGACATCGGCCAGCCCCCCGGTCTTGGCAAAAGGCACCCCCTCGGAAGCAACAAACAGCACACGCAGTTTCGGGCCCATGGACTCTCCTTGTAGAGGTTAGCAGTTAGCAGATAGCCGTTAGCTGCTTAGATTCCTAATTGTTATACTCATTGCCAAAAGTTTTTCTTCTTTTACCCCTCACCTAACCCTCTTTCACAAGGGGAGAGGGAAATTAATGAAAAGAACTTTTGGCAATCGCTAAAATTGCTCACTACGGATAGCTAATAGCTAATACTTATAAATCAACTCGATGTCCGACGCCACGAAGCCTTTTTCGCCCTCGGTGAGGGTGAATTCGAAGATGTAATCCCGGCTGGGCAGATTTTCGGGATGAATCCCCGGCGGCAGGTCTTTTTCCATAAAAAACACCGAGGTATAGGGGGATTCTTCCAGACGGGTGTCGGTGACCCAGACCTTGCCGAAGGCGTGCATGAACCGGAAAAACCCGTAGGAGCGGTCCAAAAAGTACTTGGTGCACACCCCCCGGACCCGGCTGTCCACCTCTCCCCAGATCGGGGCCCCGGCCGCGGGCGGGGTGGCGGGCAGCAGTCCCGGCACCAGGTAGCCGGGCACAAACAGGTCCACCTCCCGGCGCAGCCGCGCCGAGACGTTGGCAAAGGCCACCAGTTCCACCCGGCAGCCCTTGTTCTGGGCCATGGTCACCACGCTGCAAAAATCACCGTCACCGGTAAACAGATAGATCAGATCCAGGCGGTCCGATTGGGCCACGATGTCCAGGCCCATTTCCATGTCCAGGTTGGCTTTGCCGTAGGTGCGGCCGGAATCATCCGTGTACCAGCGGATGGCCTTGTCCACCGCTTTGAAACCCAGGTCCCGCAGCGTCAGGATAAAATTCAAGGTGGTTTTGTAATTGGGGTCGGAAATGGCCCGCTCTTCGTCAATGGCTACGTAAGCATTCAGGCGCATCACTTCATCGCCGTCCCGGGCGGCAAAGCGCCGGATCACTTCATAGCGCATCCCGTAGCCGCCGTTACGCATTATATTCATGGAGTCCACATAGACCCCGACTCGCCGGTTGGACATTATACTTCAACTCCTTCTTGTCCTGCGAAACTAATCTCCGCAAGCAACCTCAGGAACCCCGGAGCCCGGCTTCTAAAAAGCTGGCGGGCCGGGGCCGCATCTTCTAGTGGATAAAGGTCTCTAAACAGTTTTAGTAAAAGGTCGGCTCCCCGGGGCGCGTCCCGAAGGGCCTGGCGTCGGTCAACACTTTGCCTTCCCGGGCCAGGCGGGCTTCTAAGAATCTCGGCAAACAGGGCAGAGAGGCAAAATAATCCGCTCCCAGCCATTTCAGGGCGGTCAGGCCCCGTTCTTTCAGGCGGGCTGCGGCTGCAGCCGGTCCGGGCCACGCCAGCTCCCGGCCTCCGGCCACGTGGAACCCGTAAAGATCCATGAAACTGGGGACAAAGGCGGTGTAGGCCACCACCATGGGGAAAACCGCCCGCAGAGTGGCGTTGAGGTCCGTCATCAGATGGCCCTGCAGGCCGGCCGAGCCGGATTGCACGGCCATCAAACCCCGGGGGGCCAACTTGCTGCGGACCAGTTCGTACATCTCCCGGGTGAACAGTTTGAGGGCGGGGCCCTCCTCCAGGGGCTCGGGTAAATCCAGGATGATCACGTCCAGGGAGGCGTCAGCCTGGGCCAGCAGCCAATCGCGGCCGTCGGCAAAAGCCAATTCAGTCCGGGGATCATCAAAGGCCCCGGCATGAAAGGTGGGCAGCCACTCCTTGCAGAGCCCCACCAGTTCCGCATCGATATCCACCATCACGGCGCGTTCCACCTCACGGTGCCGCAGCACCTCCCGCAAGGTGGCGCCCTCGCCCCCGCCCATGATCAGCACCCGCCGGGGATCAGGATGAGCCAGCATAGCCGGGTGGACCAGGGCCTCGTGATAGATGAATTCGTCTAACTCCGCAGATTGAAGGCGCCCGTCCAGGATCAACATGCGGCCCCAGAGCCGGTTCTCAAAAATTTCAAAGGCTTGAAACTTCGTCTGACCCGTCATCAGCACCCGGTCCCGGTGGAAACCGGAGAGCTCAAACCGGCTGGTCAGGTCGATGAACCAGTCAGGGGGCCAGCCCGGCGGCTGTTTGCTTTCTGGTGCCATATTTGCTTTGTTTTTCCTTCCGCCTTTAACGTTGAAAGTTTAGAGAAAAAAAGCGCAAGCTGCAAGCTAGATCGCCCCAAAGAACATCTTTCCATTTAGAAGACAAACCCCAAAAAACTCAGGATTTGTCCGGCCGGCAAAGGTGGCCGTCTTCCTTTCACGGCCCCTTTGCTCATCAATTTTTAATGTGCCACCAACCTGTTTCTCATCCCGGGCTTTCGCGATCTGAAAGCCTTGGGTTGCAAACCGTCTGAAGACTTCTTATGTTAAATCGATATGGCGGATTAATGCCGTAGGAGGTTTCGGCAGCGGTGGTTTCCCCTCATCTCTGATCCTGAAATTTTGCAGAAAGCGACTGCTGAGCGTTGAACCAACCAAGGAGCG